>JAIPGJ010000011.1 GCA_021736185.1 Fidelibacterota bacterium
GAGTATCGTAGTGATTGCAGATGCATTCAGTCAAACTAAACAAAGTTCGGCAGAGGCTTATGTTTCAGCCTACAACTTTTCAGTTAGTACGACTTATTTATCATTCCTCAATTTTGGAGAGGAAAAAACTAACACGCACCACTACGAGATTCACTTGGGATACAGACTTACCCCTAAAGACAAAATTGGTATCAAAGTAGCGACGTGGAAAATGTTTGCCCCTATGGGAATGCCTATGCAGGAGCAGCTTAAATTTGACGAAAACAATTTCTACCCTGGTAAGCTAAGAGAAACTGGAATAGGTGCTACTTATCAGCGAATGTTATGGAAAGGTGTGTTTGCTACAGTAGAAATCTTACCACAATCAAAGACCTACCTGGATGAAAACAATAATGACATCGGCAATGGCTTTAAATTATATACTTCCTATCATCTCGGGTATTATAAATCCTTTTTCAAAGACCGAGTTTATATAGAGTCCCAAATTCATTGTCAATATTGGCCTGTCAATACAGGTGTACCACAGACCTTCAAGGATCTAGATGACAATTGGAACAACTACTTTCTATTTGAACCCAATATTTACATAGGTGTAAATTTTTAAAGGCTTGTTGTTAAATCTGCCTGAAGAATTAAGAAAAAATATGAATGCACTAATGATACAATCACTATTCGAAAATCAATCCAGATACTCACGATTTATCATGCTTTGCATGAGTCTATTTAGTTTGGATATTTCCGCCCAACCCAGCGAATGGAAGATGAAAACATATGATAATGGAAATATCGTTGTAAACTATTCTGTCGAAGAGTTAACCGATGAGAATGGCAAAAAAGTGCCCCTCATGCAATATAGCGCGGTTACTATCGATTCATTGAGTATGCAAAAGTGTATCTCTGTGTTATCAGATGTGCCTAAACATAAAATATTTTTAGCTGAGGGATCAAGTGAAATACTAAAAACAGTATCTGATACCGATTGGATTGTCTATTATTATTACAATCCAATATGGCCGTTTCCAAAATCCGATTGTGTGGCAAGAATGACAATGTCAAAAAACGATTTGAATACTACGGCAATTTTCAGCTTAACAGCTGCACCGACTCTATATAAAGAGAGAAATATAGAAAGATTTACGCTTTATGATTTAACCTATGAATTCAATGATTTAGGCAATGGTTTGGTTGAAGTAAAGACCACTACCAAAATGATACCGGCAATCCCTGTTCCTCTTTGGTTGGTAAAAGTAGCATGTCCTTCAGGAGCAAAAGGCATACTGAAAAGACTTGTCAACCTCATAAAAAAGAGCTGATTGAACTCACAGTAAATTCCATAGAGTTTCGATACTTTCATATAAGGATGAACTTTTAACATGGTAAAAAGAACACCACTTACAAAAGAGCAAATAATTTCGAAGGCAATTGCCCTTGCTGACAAAGGTGGCCTTAGCGCAATGTCTATGAGGAAACTTGCTGGAAAACTCAATGTTCAGGCAATGTCTCTTTATCATCACTTCAAAACCAAAGATGATCTTATTTCCCACATGGCAGATACACTGGTTGTCCAAATTGATGCTGGTGTCAATGAGAATAGAAATTCTTCTGATTGGCGTACCATTATTCTTAATAGGGCAGTATCAGCAAAAACCATTTTCCAGAAACACGAGTGGCTTCCCATTGTGTTAGACTCACATCTTCAAAGTGGAATTAAACGCTTAGAATATACGAATAATTACATTGGGACGCTTCGTAATGCTGGACTTCCAATTGAGCTATCGCTAAAAGTCTTTTCCCTGATTGATAGTTACATTTATGGGTTTTGTCGTCAACTCTCCCACAATGCGGATAGTGAAAAATCTTCAGAGGAACTAGCTGAGGATTTTTCAACCGCTTTTAACCCTTCTGATTATCCGTTTTTAAATGAAGCGACAGCACTAGTGATGGAAAATGGCTATGATGAGAATGCTGATTTTTTGTTCGGCCTAAGTATAATTTTAAACGGTATAGAATTGGAGCTGAAATCGCTAGATAGTCAGTAGCTGAGATTATTGACATTTCTTGTGAAGATAATTTAAGATCTAACAATGAAACAAATCAGGAAGACTATATGAAAGAGACATTTAAACCAATGTTTGTTGTATTCGGGATGATGTTATTGAGTGGAAACTTATCGGCACAAACCCCAGAGTGGAAAACAGCTGTTCGCAATCATGGCAAAATAACCGTTAATTATTGTGTTTCAGAACGTCAGGATGAGAGCGGTCTGAAAGTACCGGTAATTATGTATTCAGCAGTAACCATCGATACAATCAGCATGAAAAACTGTATCGCAATAATGAAAGATGCTTCAAAATACCAAGAACTGATGGACCTGGAAATCAGCAAACGAATTACAACCATATCTGAAAATGATTGGGTCAATTACTACTATGCCTCACCTGGATGGCCCCTGTCTGATTTTGATTGGGTAGCCAAAATGACATTCTCCGCGGATACGATTACAAATACTGCGGTTTTTACATCAACAGCCGAACCGTCCTTATATAAAAAAACGAATGTAAATCGGATTGCTTTTGATAATGAAACATATGCATTCAAAGACTTGGGGAATGGCGAAACCGAAGTTACAGTTACAATTGAGGAATCGCCGGCGATTAAGGTGCCCCGCTGGCTAATGAAAATTGCCATCCCCGGTGGGGCGGCAGATTTTATTCGAAATATTGTCAATCTTGCTAAAGAGGATGGATCTTGAAGTATCACAACCCACCAGCGGCTTGAAGCTGATTGATGGAGACCTTACCATTTATCCAGGCATGGGACCGCATGACCCCTCAGAGAAATGTATTATCGAAAATGTGCGTGTATTACTTGATATAGAGGTAATTAACCGGCCAGATGACATGCTCAGGGGGATCAATCGGTAACTCGAGCGAAGTCTCAGGAAATAATGAAGTAACTTGAGACCAACAGTACTGAGAAGGCCAACTCGCTTTAACAAAGACTGTTGGTAAAATTTTAGGGGGCGTTATAGAATGCGAAGATTCACTTTACTCTTTCTGGTGGGAATTATTTGTGCCAGCTGCACCCAAACAAAACATAACTTTCTTGAAACAAAAGATGCCTATTTCGGGCAAAACCCTCCAGGAGATTCAGCTGTTATCTTTGCCCCCGGAATTTTTTCTTTGCCCAATCGGTTGGAATCCAATATCGCTTTCACTCCCGATGGCAAAGAGTGTTACTTTGGAGTACTTGAAATAAAGGACAGGAATGTTTCCTACAAAATTTTTCAAAGTACATTTGCAAACAACAAATGGTCACAACAGACAGAATCTACATTTTCTTTAAACAATAATATTGGTGATCCTGTTCTGTCGGCAAATGGGAAAAAACTCTACTTCAATAGAGAAGGTGATATTTGGATGGTTGAACGCACTTCCGGTAAATGGGGTGTTCCCAAAAAGCTTCCAGACCCAATCAATTCAGATGCTAGCGAGGGCTCTATTACGGAATCTGCCGATGGAGATATTGTTATTTCATCAAGGCGACCCGGTGGATTTGGCGGTATCGATATTTGGCGAATAAACCGCTTAGTCGATCGATCATTACAAGCTGAGAACCTTGGTCCAATAATGAATTCAAAATATTTTGATTATAGTCCCTTCATTGCTCCGGATGGATCCTATCTCATATTTGGTTCATATCGTGCCAGTCGCGATGGACTACTCTATATAAGTTTTAACAGAGGGAATGATGAATGGACTACTCCAATCAACATGAATAGCTGTGGCGCTAAAGTCAACAATACAAGGGCTCACCATAGTAATCCCTCTCTTTCTCCTGATGGAAAATATTTATTTTTTAGGCGTCATGAAGCAGATACCATTATGGATGTTTATTGGGTTAGCACGAATATTCTCAAAAAACTTAAAGAGAAGGCTATGCAAGAATCCTCTCCTCAAAAACTTACCAATCTAAAAGGAGACTACTTAGGGCAAACTCCACCCGGCGATGTTCCAATCATTTTTGCTCCGGGAATCATTTCCGTCGATAGCACTGTCGAACATGGTTACCCAACATTCTCTCCTGATGGTAATACCGTCTTTTGGCAGTCAAACCTACGCCATAAAGAAAAGGAAACAGAAATATTCCTTAAAGTGATGCGTCGTGTGGACGGTCAATGGACAGAACCCGAAAGCTCTCCATACGGAGGTATGCCTGCTTTTTCTCCGGATGGCAAACAGCTTTATTTCCTTCCTAAAGATCAAGAAGAAAAAGATCTCTGCTTTATAACAAAAGAGGATAAAAAATGGAGTGATCCAAAAAGTACAAATCTTATTAAACGTTTCCCTGAACTGAAGTATATGTATGGCCATTCAATAACGAATGATGCTACACTCTATTTCTTTAGTCATGCAGAAGGTTTGGGATCAAGGAACGATTTTGGCATATACAGATCAGAACTTATTAATGGAATTTATGCAAAACCGGAACTACTTCCTCCATCCATTAATGCTACAGATGGTGTAATCAACTGGATGCCATTTATCGCACCAGATGAGAGCTACCTGCTATTTTCTTCCGATCGCAACGAGGGTGGGCAAAGTCTATTTATCAGCTTTAGGCAATCAGATGGTTCCTGGACTGAAGCACATGGCTTGGGTGACGCAATTAACACCAAAAAAGGAGAGCGGTTTCCATATGTTTCGCCCGATGGCAAATACCTTTTCTTTACACGTTGGCATGGCAGAGATAACGAGGATATAATGTGGGTAAGTGCAAAAATTATTGATCGAATAAGAAAGAAAATAATGAAGTAAATATGAATAAAAAATATCCCAAAGTTATAACTATCTGCCTTGTGATACTTGCATTGCAAGTTAATGCTGTCAAGGCTCAGGTATCATTTATCACAAATGGGCAAAGCATACAGACTACGAATTCTTGGGATATCAAACTGGTAGATATTAACGGGGATGGTCATTTGGATGCATATTTGGGTGGCAAAACATGGCTAAACAAGGGTAATGGAAATCTTTCTGAAACAGAGCTCAGCTTTGGCTCTGGTATTTTTGCAAGTTTTGGTGATCTCAACGGGAATGGATTTGCAGATGTCGTCTGCCAGGATAGTATTTATCTTAATGATGGGAACAACCACTACGAATTCAAAATCAAGCTTTCCTCTGATATCTTGATGTACTCGTCTGTATTAGAAGATGTGGACAATGATGGTGATATTGACATTATAAGTTGCTCTACAACAACAGATAGAATTTTATTTAACGATGGGGAAGCTGATTTCACAGACTCAGGTATATGTTTGGGAGGTTGGGGGCAGGCAAGTTATGCTTTCGGCGACATGAATAGTGACGGATTTACCGATATCTATGTGGCTATTCCACACACACCACCTCCTACAATGAAGCATTCTGCAAACAAAATTTGGTTTGGTAGTGCCGAAAAGAAGTTTATTGAAAGAAGCCATGATATTTCTGCTGCAGTAAGTCGAAACGCAATTCTTTGTGATTTTGATAATGATGGCGACTTGGATCTATTTCTTGCCAGTAATGGTGAATCCGGAAATATGATATGTTTTAATGACGGGAGGGGAAACTTTATAGATAGCGGTCAAGTACTTGGAAATAATTCAAACGCTGCAAAAACCACCAATTTTGATGGTGATGGCGATTTTGATTTATTTATCTGCCACGGTAAAGTTCCATTTGGCGATGGAGCCCCAAACAGGGTTTGGCTTAATGATGGCAAAGGACACTTCACAGATAGTAAACTTAGCTTGGGAAATTCAAATAGCGCAGCAGTAGCGCTAGGTGATATGAATAAAGATGGCGCAATAGATGCCGTAGTCGTAAATGTGAGATTAGACGCTAAGAATAACTATTCATCTGTTCCTTGTCCTATCGAAATATGGATTAATAAACCTTTTGAAAGTAATTAAATAAATGAAAATGCTACGAACACTTCTAAATATAACTATGATACTTTTGATACTAACATCCTGTTCAAGTAATGGCAAAAAAGACCGGGCCATTATTTCAGGACATATACCTGAGATTGCATCAAAAACAATTTGGATTGAAGCTAACGATTCGACATTTGACTGTGCTGTGGATAGTTTCGGAATATTTCGATTCGATATACCTTCTGCCAGGCCTGGATATCTATTTATAAAGGAGTTGGAAAAAAAAGTGTTTTATCTCCCGGGCGAGAGTCTTTTAGTAGAAAAAGTGGATAAGACGTATAAGTATTCAGGTGGTCAAAGCGCATTAATAAACAATTATTATATCGCTTGGAATAAACATTTATATGCGGTGGCGGATACATCAGATTCTGAGAAGTATTACAATCAAAAACCATACAGAATTGATATTTGGTGATAAACAGAATATTCATAGAAACAGATTACCAAATGCCGCTCACGCCTAAAGCATCTAGTGAAGGTGAGAGGGTTGCACATTGAACAGAATGAGTATGACTTGCGAGGCATCCATTAAAAGATATATGGCATTCATTCTCTTGATTGGAGTTATCAGCTGCACTGATAAGCCCTTAGACGTGTTTCCTGACAAGGAATGGGAGTACGACACCAGCAAACTACCACCTAGAACCGTCAACGAGGCAGAAGCTTTTTTACGAACGCTAGAGACGACCGGCCTTATGGTAGTGCAGGGGGGAAAGGTAATATATGAGTATGGTGACGTGGCTGAGGTGAGCTATGTTGCTTCCGTCCGAAAAAGTATACTCTCAATGCTATACGGAGCACATGTTGCCTCTGGAGAAATCCGCCTTGATGCAACACTGAAAGAATTAGAAATGTCGGATGTCGGAGGCTTGTTTCCTACTGAGCAAAACGCGACGGTATTTGACTTGATAACTGCACGTTCAGGAATCTACCACTCCGCCTCGAATTCTGGTGATCTACTTGAATATGCTCCAACGCGTGGAAGCAAAACACCAGGGACCTATTGGCTCTATAACAACTGGGATTTTAATGCTGCTGGATCTGTATTCGAGTCAATGACAGGCAAGAACATTTACGATGCTATCTATGACGAATTAGCAATTCCAATCTTAATGCAAGACTTTGATCGTCAGCGTCAGAAAAAAGATGAATTGCCTGCGGTGTCTCAGCATCCAGCCTATACAACCTGGCTATCAACACGTGATATGGCACGTCTAGGTCTTCTAATGCTGCGAAATGGCAGGTGGGGCGATCGTCAGATTATTCCAGTTGATTGGATTGACAAAAGTACGAGTGTCATCACTCCATTTTCGAATATGAATCCTGACTTTATGCGCACAGGACCATTTGGTTATGGGTATATGTGGTGGATCTGGGATGGAGAATTTGCATCTGGTCCCTACAAGGGAGGATATACTGCCTCAGGAGCCCATGGACAGTGGATTACAATCCTGCCGGCCATGGATATGGTGGTGGTACACAAGACTTTCTGGTCCTCGTCTAGTGGAATCAAATTCAATGTTAAGCGTCAAGACTACTATCGTTTGCTAGATCTGCTGACAGGAAATAAACCTGCAACACAGGAAGAATTAATCATTTGGGGTGGCTTAGATGTAACAGGTGAGAAATTCAATCGTCGTAAATAAAAAATGGATTTAGAATGAAAAAACAATATTGTCTTATTCTTTTAGCTGTAATTGTCTCAACAGTTGGAATTAGAGCGCGACAGAATGGCAGAAATTTACTTGAACATCAATCGGAAATTTTAAACTGGCTAAATGAATATAATGTTCCAGCGGTAGGGATCGGTTTGATTCAGAACGGGGAACTGACAGATTATAAGGTATATGGAGAGCAACGGGAGGGTGTTCCAGCAAGTGACAATACAATTTTTACCATTGCATCGGTAACAAAGACAATCACCACAATTATCACTTTAAAACTAGTACAATCACAATTGTGGGATCTAGATGAACCATTATGTAACTATTGGATTGATCCAGATATTGCAGACGATAAGAGGCATCAGAAAATAACCACACGACACGTTTTAAGCCACCGATCGGGTCTGCCCAATTGGCGTTCTGAGTTAGAATCAAAAGAACTCGAGTTTCTCTTTGAACCTGGCACAAAATACAATTATTCCGGGGAAGGATTTGAATATTTAAGAAAAGCACTTGAACAAAAGTTTTGCAAATCCTTTGATGAATTATCGGACTCAATACTATTTACACCAATGGGAATGTATGATACAAAGTTCAGCTGGGAAAATAATATTGATAACAAACGATTTGCCTTTCGGCACAATGGTGATGGAATCGAATACAATTATCAGGGTGGAATGAACACTCCAGGTGCAAGTGGACTGCTTACTACAATTGAAGACTTTTCGAAGTTTGTCGTATATGTCATGAATCAGGCTGGATTAAGTAAAGAGCTTTATGATGAAATGACCAGTACTCAGGTCAATATAAAAAAGGATTGTGATCAAGGATTAGGGTGGCAAGTAATCAGAAATCTATCCAACAATGAATATGCTCTACTACATGAAGGTGGCGAGTGGGGTGTATCGACAATTGCCTTGTGTCTACCTGAGTCAAAAAGAGGAATTGTAGTTTTTACTAATAGTGATAACGGCGGTGAAGTTTACATGCAGGCACTTACCACGTTTTTGGATGTTGGAACAGAAATTATCGATGTTTTGGCTGGAATGTCTTATGATCCTGAGCGAACAAAAACTGTTGATGTCTCACCTACGACTCTATCAAAATATTCAGGAACGTATTTCATTGAATCTTTTCAAATGTCTGTAGAAATTACACTTAAATCCAATTATTTAGAATTTGTTTCACCCTATTCAAGCATGATGATGTATGCAGAATCTGAAACTAAATTCTTCCTCAAAGATGATGATCTAATGCTTGAATTCATGGAAGATAATAATCAAAAAGTTACTGGATTCGTGATGATCTTTAGAGGTAGTAAACCTGAAATGGTTATAAAGACATAACAATCCGGAGATATTGTTAGCCTCCTCTTCAACAGGGTCTTCTTGGCAGTAAATTACCCGCTATCCCTTACTGAATAGTGTCTGTAGGCTACTAAAAATTCCCGTGTGGTTGAAGAAATTGCGATACTTCACAGAAATATACCGGTCGAAATCACCCTATTTACTGCATTGACACGCACCTTGAAAACAAATAAGTCCCTGACAATCAGAGACTTATCTATGTACACCGCCCAGGACTCGAACCTGGAACCAATTGATTAAGAGTCAACTGCTCTACCAATTGAGCCAGCGGTGCATATTTCAGCTTTAGCTGAAAATGTCGCGCCGTAGTCTTGTTACGAAGGCGGACAAGGTCAGCAAGGTAAACTTTTGCGTCGAATTTCTTGTTTGTGTCGCCCTTCGGCGGGCTCAGGGTGACACAACCTGAAAGACCTCTTAATAACGCAAAAGCGCGGTGAATATAGTCGGCAAGGTAGGGCTTGTCAATGTAGCGTATGCATGGCAAAACAGGTTTCAGCCCGAAGGGTCAACCTGTTTTTTGAATTGTGAATTAATATTTGGGTGGGAGAGGAAGCAGGTTGGTCCAAAGGACTGAAACCTGCTTCCCAATTTTGTGGTTGCTATACTACCAGCTTCGACATGAATTGTCTGGCGCTCACCTGATCACAGTCAAAGATCAGATCCTTGACCTCTACCAAGCGCTCCGCACTCAAGACACCCGAGGCCAGACTGTTGAACTTGTTCTCCAAATCCTGCAAGGTCATGGGCTCCCGGGGATCACCCTTGGGATACTCCAGATACTCCTCGAAGCGACGACCGTCATTGGTAGTCACCACCACCCTGGATGGCTGTTTGGCAGGAAACATGGCCTCAAACTCCAGTGAAGGTTCGCCCACAATCTTGTCAATCACTTCAAAAATCTTGGGATCCTTTAATTTCTTCTCCGAGAAAGATTGAGTCGTGATCTTCTTGTCTACAATGGCCGCTGCCATACAGTAGGGCAATGAATGATCCGCGGTTTCCCTTGACTCCGGACGATATTTGGTTGGATCAAACAGAATGTCATAGGCCTGGGCAAAAGCCGTGACTTTGACTTCTTTAATATCCGTGTAATCCAGATCATTCTTGATCATGGCATTCAAAGCGCAAGAAATATGTGTATGAGTCAGAGCTTCCGTCGGGAAGGCCTTCATACCACACTCCAGAATCTTATAACTCTCCCCCAGCTTCCCAACCAAGGCATCCACATCCCAAGCCCAGGAAGACACCCCGTCACGTCCTTCCATATCCGTGGGCTTCAAGGTTTCATCCTTGGCATTCCAGCCCACAAAAGCATCCATAAAGCCTTCTTTACCTTCAAAGACTTTCTCCGTCCCTGAATACCCCTTTTGGGCTAACAAGGCTGCAAAAACACCCGCCTGTGTGGCCATGGGGTCCACGGTATTTTTCATCATGGTCAGTTTTCCTGCCGTGGGGCAGCCAATGGTGTGGTTGTGACACCCATTGATACCAATGGCATTCACCATTTGATCGACAGTGAGACCCAGCATTTTACCCGCTACGATGGGTGATACAAACTGGGTCAGCGTGGCGTGATGCCATTTACGCTCACGGACACCCGGTTTGGCAAAAAGACACATCCGCATCTCAAATTCATAAGCCAGAACAATGGCCACAATCACATCCTTCATGGACGCGTCTACCTTCTCAGCAACCGAGAACGCTGCCGGCATGATGTCGCTGGGATGACTTGGATCGTCCTTCCAGTAAATATCATTGAAATCCAGAGCGCGGATCATTAATGAATTCACCAGCGCCGTACTCACTGCAGGCAGTTTATCACCAAAGCCCAAAACAGTGGATTCACCAGCGCCACCCATTTCCTGGTAGATCTCCAACATGGATTTTACATCATGGGTACCCATGCTGCCAAAAGCACAACCAATGGAATCATAAAGGTAACGTTTCACCTCATAAATGACCTCATCAGGAAGGTCTTCGTATTTCAACCCAACGGCAAATTCTGCCATCTGTCTTGCTATTGATTTTTCCAATCTCTTCTCCTGCTGTAACCGCGAATTACGCGAATTAATCTAATTTTTGTTTTGAGTCGTGCTTACCAATCGTTCCGAAACTAAAGACTTCTCTCCAAAATTCATCAAAATTCCGAGTTGGAGACCAGTTACTTTCAGATAATTGATCACCTGTGCACGTTCTATATCTCCAAGTTGCTTGAGGGCTTTCAATTCAAGAATAATTTTATTCTCAACAACCAGATCACAAGAGAACTGCTTAATTTCCTGTCCTCGGTATGTGATTGGAAATTGCTTCTGTGATTCAAAGTTAATCCCCTGAAAACCTAGCTCGACTTTTAAGGCCTCCTCATACACTGACTCCAGGAATCCCGGACCCAAAGCTTTGTGGACCTCCATGGCACAACCCACAATTTTATAAGCCAGTTCCTTATAAATCAACTCTACCAGAAATCTACTCCTTCAAATCACCATACATGACTCATGTACCAAATCACAAACTATAAAATTCGCGAAATTGGCGTAATTTGTGGTTTCTATGCTGTGCGCTCTCAGCGGTTGATGCCTTTATAATTTGGCTATGATGGCATCGGCCATTTGAGTCGTTGAGGCAGCGCCTTTTTCAACCACATCAGCCCGACCAGCCATTTTGGCCATATCATAGGTCCGAACCTTGCCCTCAGCCACAACCTCAGCCACCGCTTTCCGTATCCTGGTAGCAATGGATTGCTCATCGATGAAATCCAGCATCATACAGGCTGACTCAATCATGGCAATGGGATTCACAATAGATACGGGGTAATCAGCATATTTGGGCGCACTACCATGGGTCGGCTCGAAAACGCCAATACCCGTCTCAGGATTATACTGAGCACTACAGGCGAAACCCAGGCCACCAATCAAACCGGCAAAGCCATCAGAGACAATATCGCCAAACATATTACCTGCGACAATAACGCCATAATTCTCTGGATTTTTAGTCAGCCACATCATCTGAGCGTCAATGTTGGTATTCCATAATTCGATTTCCGGGAAATCAGCCCTTTGCATCTGCTGAGCCATCTTGTACATCATGCCTGAGGTTTCACGAATCACATTTGGTTTTTCACATACAGTTACTGATTTATATCCATATTTCCGGGCGTGTTCGAAGGCAGCCCTCAGGATTCTCTCTGTGGCCTTTTTGGTGAAAATCCGTGTAGAAATAGAAATTTCTTCAACCGGTGTTCCACCAAAATTCTTAACGAATCGAGGATGGGTCATCAAGGCATCATGAACCTGTTTGGGTGGGTTACTCCATTCCACTCCGCCATAAAGACCTTCTGTATTCTGGCGGAAAATAGCCACATCCACTTCTGGCTCATCCACCCCACCGTCAGCAGCTCTTCGAATAAAATTCAAGGGGTTGCCTTTATAGGTACGACAGGGACGTAAACAAATGTCGAGATTAAAATGCTGTCGCAGACCAACAATAGGACTTGAATAAACCAGACCTTTGGCCTGTAATTCAGGAGCTAATTCATTAAAGGCATCATCTTTGGGTTTAGATGTAATGGCCCCAAACAAACCTATTTTATGCTCTGCCAGGAGGTCCAAAGTACGCTGAGGCAATGGATTACCCTCCTTGCGCCAGAATTCCCAACCAATATCACCTTCCACATAATTGGCCTCAAAACCTGCGGCTGCCAGTACACGAATGGCTTCGTCTAAAACCGGTTTTCCAATACCATCTCCCGGCATGCTTACGATTGTTCTTTTTGACACTTTTATTCTCCTTTTATACTTAAAATATTTACTGTCTTTTAAAATATGTCCGGGCGTATCGCGATGCGCCCCACCAATTGATCGCCTTTAATATCTCCGCTGTTTAAATAGCAAATCTTGATGCTAAAATCGCATTCCCTAATACTCGAAATATCAAATAATCTTTGCTCTCTCACCGGTCTTTGCGCTTATTAATAAAATATCCTCTATTCGATCAATAATCGTAGACCCCGTTCGTTCGAGAACTGCTCGGGTCTGGTGGCCACCGGGAATGAGGATACAGTCCACTCCAATGGCTTCTGCCACCTCATAATCATGCTCCGTGTCTCCAACAAACAAGACTTCAGAAGCTTCCCGCCCCAGTTCCTTCATCCAGCGGATGCCATTGTCCACCTTGCTTTCAGCGAAATGATTATCCAGACCGATTATTTTGTCAAACATTTTTTCTATGCCAAAATAAGCCACCAACTCATCCAGTGTGTTTTGTTTATAGGCTGATAGTATGGAGTGACCAACTCTTAAGGACCTCAATTTCAAGAGGACTTCTTTAACACCAGGATGGAGATCAACTTCATACTTATGCTTTTCATAACCGTTAATAAATTCTGTGCCAATCATTTCAAATGATTCCTCGACAAAATCAAAGCCAAGGCGACGGTAATAGTCACTTACAGGAAAGCCAAAAATACTGACATAACGATCGTGGTCCAATGTCTCCATGTGGCGCTTCTCAAGGACCGTATTAATAATTTTTACACTCAACCAGGAATCATTGAGAAGGGTTCCATTCCAATCCCACATAATGTGTTTGTACGGGAAGTTTACCATTTAAAAGTTACACCCTTCGACAGGCCTGTGCTGAGCTTGTCGAAGTGCTCTGGGTGACGCAAGCACTCCCTGGGGACAATTTGACTTTCCACTTTAGACATTTAGACCTTTGACCGCTACTCCGTCATCTGCGCTTTAAATTCAATGATCACCGCCGCTCGTTCGTGGGTTTTCTTCAGAGCAGTTCGAATCGCGACTTCCACTTCATCCTTCTGAAAACAATCGGCTGGAACCGGCAATTCAAACAGAATCGATTCCACGGGGTTTTCTCCCACTATTCTTAAATCCTGAACACTGAAGTCCTCGCCAAACGGAATCATGGCATTTTCTATGGTTGAGCGAATATCTCCTACAACCTTTCCCTTTACAGCTATCGGATCAATGTGGGTGACGACCTCAGCATTCAACCCATGAGCCAGTTTGTGCTCAACATTATCAGCGATGTTGTGGGCGATGGTTGGTGAAGTGGCTTCATCAATTTCCACGTGGAGGGAAATGAAACTCTGGTCACCATAATTATGGACAACCACATCATGAACCTGTCTGGCCCCCGGTACTGCCGTGGCCATTTCAGCAATCTGTTGAATAAATTCCTGAGTGGCTGGCTTCCCCAACAGATCATCGATGGCATCACGGGCAATATCATAGGCGGAATAAAGAATCATCAGCGCCACACCAAGCCCCATAACACCATCCACATAGGGGATGCCATAGCGCGCTCCAATCAACGCTGCAATGACCAGTACCGTGGTATACACATCACTTTTATGGTGCACCGCATCTCCTTTCAGGGCATCTGAATTGATGAGATCACCCAGCTGGAAGGCAAAATGGGCCATCCAGGCCTTGGCCAGGGCAGTCAGCGTCACAACCGTAATGAACAACCAGTCAATTTTTGAAACATCAATATCAGAATCTGAGAAGAACAGGCGATCAATAGCGCCTTTGAAAAATTCCAGAGCCACCACGGCCATGAGAATGGCTATGGTGAGCGTTGCAATCGTTTCTGCCCGTCCATGACCAAAGGGGTGTTCCTTGTCGGCCGGTTTTTGAGCCACCTTGAAACCAAGAATGACCACAACGGAAGTCGCCACATCCGAGAGGGTATGAAAAGCATCGGCAATCAAAGCGATACTATTCACCATCCAGCCAAAAATGAATTTGATCACGAATAGCAGGAAGTTGCCAATAATGGAAACCCACCCCTCCAGTTGTCCTACGTGACCTCTAAATGCAGATGAGTTAGGATCCACCCCCGATGGGGCGGTCTTCTTGACCAGATACTGCGTGAAATTCATATTACAACCTTGCTTTTACCCAATTCTCCAGTCCATCAGTCAGGACCAGTTCTTGTGCTGCTGCACCCACGGGACTCAAAGCATAAGTTTTGCTATTATAGCTTAGAGTTGCGGATTTGAAGTCGATGGTTGCTTTGATGCCGGTGGCCACAGTAAGTTTTTCGCGACCATGGGTATCCAACAGATCTTTTACCAGTTCGGGAGCTTCCAAAACCAGAAAGCCGTTGTTGATAGCATTGCGTTTATAGGTTTCACTAAATGATCCTGCCAGCACCAGAGAGATGCCGCGATACTTCAACGCTGTGGCAGCTTGTTCCCTGGAACTGCCGGTCCCAAAATTGAAGCCACCTACCAGGAAATCACCTTTTTCTACCAAATCCACAAATGCGGCATCATAGTTTTCCATGACCACGCCAGCCTGTTGCTGAGGAGTGAAATCATCGATATAGGTATATTTTCCGGGGAAAATGCCATCCGTGTTAAGATTATCCTGATGACAGAATAGAATATTCCCTGTCAATTCTCTGGGAAATCCTTCAAGGATACCCACCTCAATCGCTTCGGCTGCTGCCTTTTTATTGATTTTGATATCACCCTGGGGTCGGGCATCATCATAAGCATAGGGTGAAACCACCTTTCCAGCTACTGCTGAGGCGGCTACTACAGCGGGAGAAGCCAGATAAGCCTTGGCGCTTTTGGCTCCCATGCGACCTTTAAAATTGCGGTTTGTGGCAGAAATCCCTACTTCGTTTTCTTCCAGTAGGCCCACACCCAATCCAATACAGGGTCCACAACCTGGCGGCAAAGGTCTGGCACCAGCATCCACCAGCGCTTGCCAGTCTCCCCGGGTTTCACTCTCAGCCTGAACTTCGCTGGAGGCCGCAGCGATGTAAAACTCTACATGGGGGGCCACTTTTTGACCCTTAATCGTCCTGGCGGCTTCGGCTAAATCTTCTACGCGACTATTGACACAGGAGACCAGGTAGGCTTTGTGAATCTTCACCCCGGCTTTTTCCATGGTCTTGGCGGATGTCATGGTTTTTACGTTATCCGGACCAGAAACATTGGGCTCCACTGTGGCCAGATCCAACACCAGTTCTTTGGCATAATAAGCATCCGGGTCCGCATATGGGGCGGTTTGCTTGAGTTGGGAAATTCGACCAAAATTCATGCGTGGGGAATCACCACCTTTGGCGTCAGCATCGGATTCTACGCCAGAGAGGCCTCGCTTTTCAACAGTCAGGGCTCGGGCTTCCAGCCAGTCAAAGGTCACGATATCAATAGGAAATACACCGGCCAGGGCACCCCACTCGGTGGTCATGTTAGCAATAGTCAAACGCTGATCAATGGTCAGTGAGGCCAGGCCGTCTCCCACAAATTCAATGGCATGATTCAAGACTTCATCATGATTAAAGAGTCCTGCAAGAGTGATAATGACGTCTTTACCGGTAACACCCGGTCTTAGTTGATTTTTCAGTTCTACTTTGGCTACAGGGGGTACCTGCCACCAGGTCCTGCCCGTTGCCCATATGGCTGCTGCATCCGTGCGAACGATGGGGGTTCCCAGCACGCCGAGTCCGCCATACATGTTGGAGTGACTGTCTGATGCCACAACCATGCTGCCAGGCCAGGCATAGCCCTCCTCACACATGATCTGATGACCGATACCGCGACCGGCAGGATAGAAATCCACGCCCATTGCTTTGGCGAAGGCTTCAATGCCGGCATACTTCTTAAGGTTGGCTTCACTGGTATCCTGAACATTATGATCCAGAGCGTAAACCGGTTGTCTGGGATTGGCCACTTTGGTGGCACCAATCGCCTTGAACTTATTCATCACGGCACCCGTATTGTCATGGGTCATGACATGAGCTGGCGATATGGATAAAAAGTCACCACTCCTCACTCTATGTCCCTGTTCCAGATCAACGGCATATTTCTGGGCAATCTTTTCAATCAAATTTTGTGACATATTAGACCCTTTAAACTGCAACCGCGAATTTCGCGAATTTAATTATTTCCATCCAATTTTACAGAATAGGCGAGTATCATTGTTGATAAGACTCTGTACGGGCGCATCGCGATGCGCCACAACAAATGATCGTTGCCAGCTTTTCTGTATTGTTTTTAATATATTCAATCATTGCTTTCTTTTTTAATTGAGACTAGCCCACAAATCAAAAAAACAAATTCGTGAAATTCGCGCAATTCGCGGTTCATTTTGCCCTACTTTATTTCCACCTTGACTGGCATGACCATCTGGATTTTCCCACCCTCTATGATGGGAATGAGATCATTGACTTTCAGTGATTCAAGAACATTACTCGAGAGCAAATCAATCTGAGCCCTCTGGTTAAACATGTTCTTGAAATCAGTCTTTTTCTCCCGGCGGGGCAATTCCACGATTTCTACATCACCCTCGATGCCTGCAGCTTTTTTAGCCAGCTCAATGGCATCATAGTAGCCACCCACCTCATCAATGAGGCCATACTTTTTAGCATCCAATCCAGTCCAGACTCTACCCAGGGCCAGGCTATCCAGTGCATCTACATCATTGAGACCTTCACGACCCTTGACGACCCGTTCTTTGAACTTTAAATAGGTGTCGTTGATGGATTCCAGAATCAGGGCGTTTTCTTCTTCTGTAGCCAGACGACTGCCACTGGCGAAATCAGCATTTTTACCCATTTTGATGCCTTCTGAATGGACACCAAAGCGCTCCATGAGCTGGGAAAAATTGAGACGCATCCCAATGACACCAATGGATCCGGTGATGGTAGATGGATAAGCGATAATACTATCAGCCTGACAGGCGATATAATAGCCCCCTGAAGCCGCCACATCGGACATGGAGGCGATAAAGGGTTTAATGTTGGCCGAATCGGTTTCAGTTGTTTTGAGAATTTCCCGCCACATGATGTCCGATGCCAGGGCCGACCCGCCGCCGCTGTCTATACGCAGGACAATGGCCTTGATGCTCTTGTCTTCACGGGCTTCCTTGATAGCATTGGCAATGGTTTCATCACCCATGCTGGTCGATCCAGCAGGTCCCCGCTTGCTTTTTCCTGAAACGATACCACCCACCGCATAGATCACGGCAATTTGATCGCTCACCTTGTCATCACGCCAGGCGTACTGATACTCCGGGATTTCTGTTTTGACCTTCACTTTGACGATTTTCACTTTACCATCATTGAGATCATCTACATAGTCATCGAATTCATCTGGATACATGGTTCCTGTGATAAGGCCTGCAACCCGGGCTTTGGTTGTGAGCATATAGGGACCATTATCTACGATCTCCCGGGTTTTTTCAATATCCCAATCTTTGCCTTCAGCAATTCCGGCAATAAACTCGTCGTAGATACCTTCCAGCAGCTGGGAATAATTCACCCGCATGGCCTCAGACATTGTATCATTGAGATAGGTATCAGCAGCCGTCTTGAAGGGGCTTACCCGCCAGACTTCAGGGACAATAGAAAGCGTGTCCAGAAGTCCTCGGAAAAAGGTGACCTCCATGGCCAGGCCACGAAGATCCACGCCGGCCATCTCATGAACATAGATTTCATCGGCCATGGACAGCAAATAAGTCGTCGCATTGCCAAGACCAAATTTACTATAGACGATAATTTCTTTCCCTGCATCATGGAAACGCTGAAAGGCATCTCTCATTTCGGTCATCTTACTGAATCCTGCGCGGACATTGCCCAGATCGATGATCATCCCATCAACATCAGGATCTTCAGTGTATTCCTGCATCTCATCAACAAAGTTTTTTAGCTGTTTGCCATAAACAGCGGGACTGCCAATGAAAGGGATGTCCATATCAAACTTGATGGGAAACTTTGGCTTTTTGATTTCTGGTTCTTCTATAAAGAGACCATCCAGTTTCATGCGCAGGTAGGTTTTGGTATCTTTCTTAAGGGCTTTCTCGCCAAAAACAGAACGATAGGGATTCTCTGTTGATCGGAGAACCAGGGTCTGAGATGAAAAACTACTGGAATTGCCATGACTCTCAACACCCATATCAGGCATGAAGATGCTCAGTGAAATCCCGTAATTGCTGTTACCCAGTTCTGAAAAAGCGTTTAATCTTACCCCTTTGATCGGCTCTATAAATCCCGTGAGGAAACCGTCTGTGTCAGAATTACCCTCAGTGATACCCAGGTCAAACCCGGCACCTATTCGACCGGTTCTGTTTTGGACCGCGAACCCCGTATTCAGTTTGAGGGGATCAGAGTCTCCGGACCAGACATTCTGAATCTGGGCACCCAAAGCCAGCATGGGAAAGGGACGATGCATCCAACCCAGGTCAAAACGGCCCTCTTTCCAGCGGGAATTATCAAAACTATAGGTGAAACCAATGCTTTGCGATTTTGTAAGCTTTATTCCCTGACTAAACCTCCAGATATTGGTGGCCGAAACCACATCCCACTGATAGGCAAATCCGGTGTTTTTTGATTGACTAAAATAGGCGAAGTCCCTGGTAAAAGCGGATCCGTCAAAGTGGGCCATCAGCATGGTTTCGGTATGGTTGTTAAAACCCAAGCCGGCAGGATTATAACGGATGGCCATGGGATCGTCTATGGCTGCCACTGCAGGCTGTACCACCTGGATTTGAGCCATGAGTAGACTCGTACTAATTATAAATAATGCTATGGTTCTGACCATAAAAGCCATCCTTTCGCTAATCGCTTGAAACCAATCTTTAAAGCTTAATAACAAGGCTTCTTGAACCTGGTGCCATAATGTCAAATTATGCTTTGAAGGGTTCAAAGGAAACAAAGTCGGCATGGTGGACGATTATTGATTCAACAGTTCTTATTCCCAAATCTCCCTCTTTGGAGTGGGTAGCGATAATATGCTGAACCTCGGCCGGCAATTCAAACTGAAAAGCAATGGCTGCACCGCTGAAGGGATGACGCACAATTTTTCCCATGGAGCTGGTACCCAGTTTGCCGTCTTGCATCTCATATTCAAGGAGCTTGCCAATATCAATCAGAATGGCTCCTGAAATCAAAATGTCCATATCGATTTTCATGGCATCACCAAAATTTTCCTGCATGCGTTTGGCAATATCCACGGCCAACTGGACACAGGTTCTTTTGTGATTCATGAATGAAACATTGACATCTTTAATTAACAGACTAAAGGGTATCACCTCAAGATCTTCGGGAGAGAGGACACTATTTTCAATGGCCCAAACCCAGGCATTCAAGGTTTTCTCACGCAATTCCTTATCTTTGATCCATTTGATCTCAGGCCAGATTTTTAGTACTTTATCTTTCACTATTAGAATCTCCTTCATTCTTTCTATAATCTTTTTCGTGTCACCCTGAGCGGAGTCGAAGGGTCTTAATACACTTTGTCATGCCCTGCTTTGTTGCTCCGTTACAAGTCAATAAATCACCCATTATACTGATCTCATACCCCTCGACTCCGCTCGGGGTGACGGACCAGTTACTGCATATTTACTTTTCTATTTTAAATTTTCTATTTTAAAAATCGTATCCATCACCGTCCCATCCACCCACTTTACCACACCAATGGGCTGGTCAGTGAGTTTTGGCTTCTGGGGTGAGCCACCGATCAGATCATCAATCTCGGCCTTGAGCTCCTGAATGGTTCGAATAGGTAAGCCACTATCCCTGGTTGCCTCAATTAAATCACTTCTCAAAGGGTTAATGGCGATTCCACGTTCAGTGATAATCACATCAATCAACTCACCAGGACCTACCAGAGTGGTCACTTCATCGACGATGACGGGTATGCGATCACGGAATGCCGGGATGGGGAGAATCGTACATTTACTAAACAAACAATTTTGCCACCCACCAATCCCGTGAAGCATCTGTCCGTCTGAATGGGTCACGACATTGGCATTAAAATTCACATCCACTTCAGTCGCGCCGAGAACCACGACATCCAGCAGAGAGGCAAAATTACCCTTGCCATGCCAGTTATAGCTGGTAAAAGGTGAGGTGTTGACATGTCCTTCATTTTCTCGCATGGACCTTACACCATCCAGGTCAAAGGTCTGACCATCAAGAATATAGTCGGTGAGTCCTTCCTCCAGCATTTCCACCAGATATTTGGTTGATCCGCCACGCACAAAGCGAGCTTTTACTCCAGTCTCTATCATCATCTCTTTCAGATAGATGGCAAAAGCCAAAGCCGTTCCACCGGCGCCAGCCTGAAAACTGAAGCCCTCCTTCATGATTCCGGCGGCTTTCACGAATTTTGCAGTAAGTTCGGCAATATACAGACGATCCGGTGATTTGGTGAGCTCTGTAGTACCTGAAACAATTTTTTCTGGCTCACCAACCTTGTCCAGAACCACGACATAATCCACATTTTGCCCCTGAATCTGCCAGGGATAACAGGGAAAGGGAACCAGATTGTCAGTCACAACAATCACTTTATCAGCATACATCGAATCCGCCAGCCCAAAGCCCAATAATCCACAGGCTGAGGGACCCCGATCACCCGTGGCATTTCCAATGGAATCCGCGGTGGGAGCTGCTAACACGGCGATATCGATATGGACCTCACCGTCCTGGATGGATTGCCAACGACCACCATGGGACCGCAGAACTGCCAAGCCGTCCATTTTGCCTTCTGAAGCATACTTGCCCAGCGGTCCGTTCAGGGAACCTTCAATGTGATGTATGAGACCGCTTTCCAGATGTCTGATCATGGGCTCATGGCAGGGAAAAGCGGCACTTGGAAACCACATCAAACCTTTAGCGCCTATTTCTTCAGCGGCATCAAAGACCTGATTCATCACCAGATCTCCATTGCGAAAATGGTGGTGGGAAGAAATGGTCATGCCATCTTTGAGTCCCGCCAACTGCAGGGCTTCCTTGATTGAGCCCACAACCTTATTCCCATCCATGGGATAATCGCTGCAGGAAGCAATGGGTGGTGCAGCCTTGTGGCCCACCGGCCTGTAGCCATTCACACCCTGATAGGGGACCTGAGCTTTGCCATTAACTTCTGTTGGCACCATCCGACCCGCTGCATTTTTTACCATCTCATACTTCTTATTCATGTTTTTCCCTTAAACCAAAATTTTTCTGCTTCCCGAAACCAATTTCCGCGCCAGCTAAATTGGTTTCGAGAAATAATTACAAGTTTCAAGGAGCAATTAAAACCTGTTTGGCTTCGCGAAAACAGGTTGTTACTACTCCGCAGTCGCTTCTTTCCAATTCTCTGCGACCAAACCTGTTTCTATCGCCATTCGAATGGTGCGTTGGGCGCGCTTGACCACTGGAGGATCTATCATCTTAGAGCCAACAGCAACGACGCCCAGTCCCCTGGATTCAGCCTCATCCGCAGCCATAATGATTGTTTGTGCTCTTGATATCTCAGCCGCTGATGGAGCAAACTCCTCATGAATGGGTCTAATTTGTCTGGGGTGAATACAACCCATTCCATCAAAACCCATGGATTTAGTCACACGAACGGATTCCCTCAGGGCTTCCTCGTTACTCACATCGCTAAACACCGTATCGATGGGTTGAATTCCGGCAGCTCTGGCGGCGTTCACCAGCATGGATCGAGCAAAGAAGGACTCCTTGCCCTCCAGGGTTCGTTGGGTTCCAATATCAGCCGTGTAATCTTCCAGGCCCATGGCCAGGCCGACATTGTTTTTGCTCGCCATGGCTATGGCGTGGGCATTTAACACACCCAGAGCACTCTCCAGGATCGGCATATAGTAAACTTTTTTATCCAGACCCTTTTCATGAAGGATAGATTGAACCTTGGCCTCCATGGCAATGACCTGGCCAGCAGTCTCTGCTTTGGGTAAAAGAATGGTATGAACGTTATGGGGAATAATGGCTTCCAGATCCTCCATACCCAATTCGCCCTGATTAATCCTGACCATACGCTCAGCGCCGAAGAAATCCAGTGTACGCAGAGCATTTCTTACGATATAGCGCGCAGCATCTTTTTCTCCAGGGGGTACTGAATCCTCAAGATCCAGAATGATACAGTCTGGTTTGTGTATTCCGGCATTTAAAAAAAGTTTGGGTTGATTGCCCGGCAAATACAGCCGACTGCGTCGAAATCGTCCAAATGAAGTTCCATATTGAGCATGGGTTTTGAACTCGGGCAGCACTTCAATAGCAATTTCTGGATGAGCTCGCTTGACCACCGTTTCTATTTGAGCCATCATGACAAAAGGGAGGGCACCAAAATCCTTGATTTCAAAGGAGCCTGATTCGATCCCTAAACTGGCCAGCGTTTTTTCCACCAAATCCCGGATGGCATTTGAAAACAGCGCATCGACTTTGCTTTCAATCTCAATTTTAAGTGGTTCTGAACCGGGTTTATAAAATACCTGGCAATCAGATTTAATGATTGTCCCCAGGGGGCCTGATTGAAACATCTTACTCATTGTCGCTGCACCTTAAAAAAGGGGGGTTAAAATCCATTTTTTCATCTCTGTCATAGGTCGATTCGATATAGAAAAATTATCGAATGTGGACGGCAAATATACTCGCCAAATTCAACCCCTTCAACCATTACCGGACAAGGGATAATAAATAATTTGATACAAACAAACTAAAATGGAAAACCCTTGTCCCGTGCCGATTTATCCTGAAGCAATAGTTCTATTTTGTTGAATCAGTTCCAGAATTTTCAGATTGGCTTTAGGAAAGGCAAACTGCTTGAGTTCAGCCATGGATACCCAACGATTTTCTGAAGCAGCGTGTGTCTGAGCTTCACCTTCGATCCAATCACAGAACCAGGCAGTGAGGGTGATTTTAAAATGGGTGTAAGCATGTTGAATGGTGCCAATCTTCTCGCCTAACCCCACCTCCAGCCCCGTCTCTTCCATGACTTCGCGGAGGAGAGCCGTTTCGCCGGTCTCGCCGGTCTCAATTTTTCCACCGGGGAATTCCCAGAGGCCACCCAGCAATCCACTTTCAGGACGTCTCTGGATGAGAACCTGTTGGTCTTTACAAATTAATCCAACCACAATATGATAATGTGGAATTCGCTTTCGTGATGGTTTTACGGGGTAGTCCTCCATATCGCCAGCCTGTCTGGCTTGACAAATCTGGTTTACAGGACAATGGGGACAATCGGGATTGCGGGGCGTGCAAAGGACTCGCCCCAGATCCATGAGACCTTGGTTAAAGGCCGCAGCCTGTTTGCCAGGAATGAGGGTTACGAGTTTCGCCCTGATATCAGACCTGGTTCTTGACAGAGTAATGTTGGCTTTTAGTTGTGTGAGACGGGCAAATACCCGGAGTACATTGCCATCAATTAACGGCACTTTCATACCGAATGCCAGGCTGGCGATGGCTGCTGCAGTATAGGGACCAATGCCCGGAATTTTCAGCAACGCATCCATTTCCTGAGGGAGCTTTCCATCAAACACATCCATGACAAATTTTGCCCCACGATGGAGATTCCTGGCCCTGGAATAATAACCCAGACCTTCCCAGCTTTTTAACACCTCATCCTGCTTGGCGACAGCCAGCCGGCTGATGGTAGGGTATTCATGTAACCATCGTTGGTAGTAAGGCCAAACTGTGGTGACCTGGGTTTGCTGCAGCATCACTTCAGCCACCCAGATAGCATATGGATTTAAATTACCCCGGCCAGGAACGGCTACTTGTGCCCGCTCAGATTGGAACCATTTTATGAGTTTTTTTGAAAAGTTATGTTGATTTAACAACTGAAAGATCAGGAATTGTTTTGATCAGCCAGTGCTTTGATGTGGGTATAATTTGAGCCACAGCAGGCTCCGATAAATTCAACACCCAACTCCTTAACCTCTGCAGCCCAGATGGCAAAAGCTGCTGGCGATACCTTATTATTCTTTTTCTTCTTTTTCCCCTCAGCTTGTTCCAACTGAAGATTGGGATAAGCTAACAAAGGCACGGATATCGCCTGACGTAATTCACCGAGGGCCATTTTTGAGACTTCCAGATTGGAGCAGTTTACGCCAATAGCCGAGACACCTTTTTTTTCGAGATATCTTGCTGTAGCGACAAGATCATCTCCATTGTAGATATTGCCCTCTCCATTCAGGGTGAAGGAAACCCAGACCGGTTTTTCATATCGTAAGGCTAAATCGGTTAACCCCTTGGCTTCTCTTGCAGAATTCATGGTTTCTAATAACAACATATCTGTTGAATGGTGTGCCAGATTATCCAATTGGGCATCATGCCAGGGACGTGAAATAATGTTCCCTGGAAATTCCTTTGGGCTCCAGCAGTCAGCCAGCGGCGCAATAGAAGCAGCAATCTTCACATCTTTCCCCGACTCTTGAACCGTCTTCCAGGCAAGCCTGATAGCCAGCAAGGTTAAAGCCCGGGCTCGGGTATGGGCATCAACGCCGGAAAGGCCTGCCTGATGCAGGGCATAGGGTGTGGTTCTAAATGTATTGGTTGTGATAACCTGGGCACCAGCTTCAATATTTTCCTTATGAATCTTAGAAATGTCTTCCGGATTGGATTGCAGAACCGTAGCTGACCAGAGGGGCGCAGTTAGTTTGTGACCCATCTCCTCGAGGCGGGATCCCATGGCAGAATCAAGAATAACAGCTCGCATGAAGGCCGGCTTACTCCACCAGGGACTGGCTTAGTTGGATGACATTGCCATCTGGATCAGTAAAAGAGGCCAGGCGGGTTAGGCCGGGAATTTCTTCTTTGTCAAATATTTTAATACCTTTTCCCCTCAGAAAGAGTTCAGCTTTTTCAAGACTTTCTACATCGAGAACCAGAGCACCGATAGGATTCGCATTGGTTGCCTTCACGCCATGAATGGCAATTTTTGCACCTGGACTAATTTGAAATTCAGCCCAACTGGTATCTTGATCTTCCAACACCAATTCAAACTCTAAATCATCTCTATAAAAAGTTTTTGCTCGCTCAAAATCAACGACGGGAAACCACACCAGATCAAACTGTTTATACCAACTCATTCATCTCCCTCACACAATGGTTAAAAGTTCTTCAAGTTCACCGAAGCTGTCAACAACAAAATTCGCTTCTTTTAAGGAATCCTGCCCACAACTTGTGGTTATCCCTACCGTTTGACACCCTGCTGCAGTAGCCGATCTCAGCCCTGTCGGGGAATCTTCAATAACCAGAGCCTGGGCAGGCTCCACCCCACATATTTCACAGGCTTTCAAGTAGGAATCTGGAGCCGGTTTGGTCTCTTTAACATCACTCGATGTAACAATAAAATCAAAATCAACCTCAATGTTGGAGTTTTTAAAAATCTCATCAATAAGGGGTCTTGGGGTAGCGGTAACCATGGCTACGTGACTCACCTGCTTACGGATTTTTCTATAAAATTGCTGGAATCCCGGGGTGTAATGGACGGAAGAGGAAAACTCAGACCAAAGCAGTTTTCTTCCATTTTCCTGAAGCGTTGGCATATCTACATCCAGTTCAAACGTTGCCTTAAATCGTTCATAGAAAAGTGTCTCGGCTATGCCACGGTTGGATTCATAATAGGGCTGTGGTATGTGGATTCCATACATATCACCAAGTTTTTTGGTGGCTCGATCATACACGTCTTCACTTTGCACAACGACACCATCAAAATCGAAGAGTATCGCCTTTAGGCGGCCAAGATCAGGACGTTTTGTCAAGGGTACTGGGTGCTCTCTAAATAATGAATTAAAGGATAAATCAACCACCGTCAACAGTTGCCCAACCCGGATTTTTTGGTGTTGGTGGCAGGTTGGCGATTTCGCTGAAATAATAATTACCGATATGTTTCACAATATCCTTGATGGAAAGACAGAACACCGGTCTATTGGCCTCGTCTACGATAGGCACGTGCCGATAACCACCCAAAACCATGTAATTCAAGGCAAAGGCCAAGGGTGCATCACTGGTCAAAGTATCCGGATCGGTGGTCATATAATCCTGAACATCAATATCCTTGTGGGCTAAATTTTTCCCTACAATTCTTCGAATGATATCTCGTTCAGTAAATATGCCTGCCAGCTTTTCATCTTCTGTTATAAGCAGGCAACCAATTCGCTCATCTTGCATCAACTGCAGACAATCTGAAATACTCGTATCTCCAGGAATGCAAATTGATTTTCTGAGCTTCAAACTGTTGACTGGATCGTTGAGATGGATGATTTCTCTGGACTTCGTTTTTACGGAAGATTCCCCTTCATTCATCTCTTTTATTTCATCATCGATATGTTCATTGTCATCACTCATGTGGTCCTCCATAATCAATCTGGAATATAGAACATATTTCATGAAAAACAGCTAGTTCTGATAAATACAGGCAAATTACAATTCAGCTGACAGGCGAATAGTCAACAGCTACCTTCAAAGTTGATGGAGACTTTCACCATTGTTTGCCATTGCGGACTTAGATGATTGAATGTGGGAATAATTAACCGCCCCGGAACCTCTCGTGGTGATCTGACAGAACAAAAAAGGCCACCCGACGGGATGGCCTTTTGAATAAGCTTTTGTGAAGCAATTATCTTAGTGAAATACCAAATCCAGCTGTGAGAACACTATTGGTTGGTGTTTGACTCACATGAACGTTGAAGTAAGTCAAGGGGATCAGTTTCAAATGAAGACCTGCACCCAATCTCAGACCGGGATCGGTTTCCATATCAAACTGGATACGATCGTTTTCAATGCCATAGGATGGATCCACATCATAACCAATACTCAGGGAACTCATCTCATAGGCAGCATCCACATAGACACCCACTCCAAAAATCAGAAGATTCATTGATTTACCGACCTGGAGACCGATTGAAGTATTGCTGGATTCAATCAGATCACCAATACTCATCTGGGAGTAGAAGGCACCGGCTGTAATGTCAACGGGGAAAAGAGGAATTGGAATAAATTGATCAATATTCACACGCACGCCACCACCATACATGCTAAAAGTACCAATATCTTCGAGCTCTGCTTCAGGGAAACCACGGACAGTCAGCTCGACACCCATGGGGAGTCCCAGGGAAATCTGAGGCATAACCAGAGGAAGTGCTGGCAATCCAATTCCAGGAGGAAGTGGAAAATCCAAGTCCAGGTTTGCAACTTCGCCAGAAATATTGGCGTTGGCAATTGCAACATCAATGGCTGCAGCCGGTACACCTGCAGCGGCAAGCTCCTGGCGTAAATGGTCTTCAAATAATCCGGCGAGATGGCCTTGGTTAGTTACCAATAAACCGGCACTATCGGCTGGCCCAAAAAAGGTTGGCGTTCGCGTATCGGACTCATAGTATATGTCTGCAAAGGTGAGTGAAAGGGGATTAATGTCCCGACCCACAAGATCATCAAGGTCAAACTCCATTTCATTTTCATTCAGAGCAAAATTGAAAAATTCACTTTCCTCTGGAACAGCAGCAATCATTGCTTTGACACTAATATCAAAACCCAGCATTTTGTGAACGCGAGAGCGATGATACCAACCTGAATTCATGGATGACCCAAAAGCATCCCCCAGTGGTTGGAGATACATCTGCGCATTATCGCTAAGCATGGTGCCCAGATTCTCTTCCAATGTTTGCCCAAAGGCGCCGACAGCGAGAGTGAGCATCAAAACTAAAACCAGTACCTTTTTAATCATATTTCCTCCTTAAGAAATTTTTTAAATAATTATCATTCAATATATGGATTACTTTAACCCAGTTCAAAGCTCGAATAAGCCCTTGTGCGCCAGGTCAAATCACTGAAAAGTAAACAATCTTTAAAAATTTGCCAGTACTAATTATTAATGAATTAGCTACATACTGAGTATCAACCGACATGATATTTTGAATCAAAACGATCGTTTCAAATCCCATTGACGCCTTAATTCGTACAACATAATCCCGAAGGCTACTGCCACATTCATGGAACTCTTCATACCATTTTGGGGGAGTTCAACGGCAAAATCACATTCCTTAACAATAGCATCCTGCACGCCTACGCCTTCATTCCCCACCACAAAAACCAGGGGGAAGTCATATTCAACGCTAGAGTAGGATCGACTCCGGGTGGTATGTTCCAACGCGATGGCTACATACCCCCGTTGTTTTAAGGCACGAATGGCCTCAACGGGATCAGGGATGCTTCGCCAGGGAACAGAATACTCAGCTCCCAGAGCCGTTTTCGTAATTTCTTTCCGTGGTGGTGAGGCCGTATAACCACTGATAATGATTTCCTCCAACCAGGCACCATCGGCAGTTCGAAACATGGAACCCACGTTGAACATACTGCGAATATTATCCAGTAGGGCTACCACTGGCATGCGGGGACGTCGCTCCAACTCATCATAATCCGGGTTGTTATCCCTGAAAACATTATGGGGAATCGTTCGCAGGGGCTCCTGATATATATTTACTGTTTCCTTAGGCTTGGTCATACTCTCTCAGCGACATAATGCGTGTCTTGAAACCCTTCGGCATAGCTCCAGGCTTATTCGTTAGGATATCTGGTATTCCTTAATCAAAACTTTTCTCAGCGAAAATCCGGCATAACCAGCCACCAGAGCGACCAAAAAACCGATGAGTCCCGTGGCTAAAGCCAAAACCAGACCCGATCCAACACCCATGACCTCAGAGACACGGGCAACGATGATTTCACCCCCATTTTTCCACTGATACACCGCCATCCCGAACCAGAGCAGAAAGACGCCCAGTCCCGTACCAGCGGAAGCCTTGAGCGCTGAATCTTTTTCCAGAAAGCCCAGCACCAGAGGAACCAGGACGATCCACCACCAGGAATAAAACAGAAGTTGCAGAATAAATATGATTACCAGGGGTAATAAAATGTTGATCATTGATAATTCCTTAAGTGAGTCAATGAGAGGTTTGAATTATTTCCTGTTTCAGCTGAACTCAGAAAATGAATATCATAATATTTGCCTGCGACCCAGTCATTTACAGCATTGTCATAATATTTTGAACCAGGATTCCCCGACTGCCCCCCCGGGAAAATACCTCTGGCTATGGGCTGCTTACCCAGCTCTACCAACATACGCCACGAAGGCCCATGGGTT
Organism: Fidelibacterota bacterium; assembly: GCA_021736185.1. Taxonomy (GTDB): domain Bacteria; phylum Fidelibacterota; class UBA8477; order UBA8477; family JABMPR01; genus JABMPR01. The sequence goes on from JAIPGJ010000011.1 coordinate 29,905, forward strand.
TTCTTGGTCGCGTTGATGATCCCACTCCCGCCTCCTGTATAGAGGTTGGTGCGCCCCAAACCTTTCACAGAAAGCAAATGGTTAATATCCGTTCCCCGGGCGCGACCCAATTCCCAGGCGTCTCCATAAGGACCCAGCTCCGCTCCCAAGTCTTTTATGGTTTGTTGGAAAGCGAGATTGATGATTTCGCTTCGTCCTTCCTGTTCTGGAGTATGAATATCATCATAATAAGGCAGTTTTAGTTCTTTAAGGAGCAACCTGGCTGTCACTGATCGGGCGGGAATTTTTCTGACTTCACCAAAAATAGTCAATTCATCATCCCATATGGCCTTTTCAATATGTAGCCACCACTGCTTATAGACCCAGGCTGCCTTTTCATCGGGGTCCGACACATAACTCCAGGCCTGGAGATCATTAATAATGGCTTCCATCTCGCTGGAGGGGGCTTCAACTTTCAACTGGTTGAGGAGAAAGGGCAGCATGAGTTGTGCCTGCTTATTAAAATTATCCATATGCATGTCCTGCATATCTTCAAACTTAATTTTATTCAATTGTCCGAGACGATCATTGATCCGTGAGCCCCGCTCATAATCATCATAATCCCAGCCCAGGTAATATGGATAATTCTTGCCCGTGGGATTTTGGTTGGCTGAGCTGACATAACCACTCCATGGGTTCGAAATGGTGGGAAGCTGATCATAGGGAATCCAATCCTGCCATTCCCCAAGGGTATCGCGACCGGCCCGGACAAATTTCCCCTGATCTTGACCTCGTAAAGGATATTTCCCATTATGACGAATACCAATATCACCGTCCCTGGCAGCCATGGCAAAATTTTGTCCAGGAGAATCAAAATCTTCAAGAGCTGTAAAAAACGACTCCTTATCTGTAGCAAGATTCATCTTTCTGATGGCAATCATTTCATTAGAGGGATCGTGGGGGACCCAACGCATGGCCAGGCCTGTGGGATGGCCGTTCTCCAATCGGTTTTCACCAAAATAGACCAGGGGTCCAAAGCGGGTGACGGCAAAAGTATCCAGCTCCGTTTCACCATCGCGGATAAAAATTTCCTCAATTCTTAAATCAGCTTTAACCCACTCATCCCGGTAGAGATATTCAGTGTAACTATCATCCTTAAATTCGATTTCAAACCAATCCATGGCATCGCTGGCGGCGTTGGTCATTCCCCAGGCAATATCCTGATTGAATCCAATGATCACGGCTGGAGCTCCTGGCAGGGAGACGCCATAAACATTCATATCAGGGGTGCTCAGTTGGATCTCATACCAGATGGAAGGCAGCTTTAATCCAAGATGAGGATCATTGGCCAACATGGGATATCCCGAGGCTGTTTTACTCCCTGAAACCGCCCAGTTATTGCTTCCATTATCAGGATCCGGTTCGCCATTTTTAAGATCGCGGACAAATTGGGGTTCGAAAAATGGGGGTATGGAATCCGGCGTCATGGCCTCAAAACGCCAGGGTTTCCCGGCCGGGACAACTGGATCCGTGAGGGGTGTATCTTCTGGATAAAAAGTTTGCACAAATTCCTCACCCAGGGTAGCCTGAATGATGCTCATGTCCATTTCCGAATTACGTCCGGTTAAATCCCAGGCCATAAACTTCAACAGCAGAGCTGTTTTCAAAGTTGACCAAACCTCAGGTTTATAGTTCAGCAGCTTATATTCCAGCGGTAGTGTGGCTGGAGTCAGGGTCTCGATCCAGGTGTTCACGCCATTGGCATAGGCTTGAAGTATGAGATGGGTCTCCGAATCCTTATCCATGTGCTGAATGGCAGTTTCGGCAGCCATTAACAAGCCCCGGCGACGCTGCATTTTGTCGAATTCCAAGGCCTTGGCGCCAATGATTTCTGAAACACGTCCAGCTGCCACGTGAGTTTGAAACTCCATCTGCCAGAGGCGATGACGGGCAGTTAAAAAGCCCTGGGCAAAATAAATGTCATAGGTATTCTCTGCAAAGACATGGGGGACCTGTCGCTCATCCCAGACCACCTTAACCTCATCTCGAAGTCCATTTACATCAAGCACTTCATTAAGTTGATCCAGTTTTTCGCCGTTTTGCCAGAATCCAGCGAATGGATTTAAAAATTTTCCCAACGGCGGTATGCTGCCCTGACTGTTGTTCAGCAGGTTAAACAGCAGCAGCAGGAGCAAAAACGCCAGGATCGTTTTTATTAGTCTCATAATAAATATCCTAATTCTGGAAAGCGTTGAGCCAGTTCCCTGGCAAAGCTGGGAAAATCAACATAATGGATGACATGGATACCCAGGTGGTTAGCTGCTTGAATGTTCACTTCTAAATCATCAATAAATAAAATTTCCTCTGGGCGGAAACCACTCTGCTTAATGGCTGTTTCGTAGATCAGCGGTTCCGGTTTCATACTGCCTACCATAAAACTGTAGGTTCCACCGGTAACCCATTTCATAAAGGGGAAATCCTGTATAAGCAGGTCATAATGAAAATCATTGGTGTTACTCAATAACCAAACAGGAAAATCCTGGCAAGCACGCTGTAAAAATGCCACGCTCTCTGCGCAAGGGAACAGAACATCCTGCCAATAAGACTTGAAAGTATCCATATCCATGGTCTGCTGGCTATCGTAATTGATCAGGAGTTGTTCATAAAACTGGTTCGAGGTCAAATGTCCTTTTTCGTAGGCATTGAGCAACTCCCTGGTCATCCCCTGCTTGATTTTTTCAGAGCTCAAGCCCAGTTCCTCTGACAGCTTATGGATCGAGCCACTGGAATCAACTTTGACCAGAACACCGCCGATATCAAAGAAAATTGCCTTTATTTTTTGCTGGGGATTCATGCCGGACCTGAAGTTCTAGAGGGTTTCTCGGGAGGCTGTGCGCTGCCCCTTAAAAAGGAGCAGGATTAGCAGCCTGGGAATCAGAGAAAGATAGAGTAATACACCTACGATAAAGTTGAGTGGTTGCTGATGCAGCCGGGTAAAGTGTTTTTCAAAATATCTGAAGAATGAAACATGGGAACTGATGGTCATCTTCAATTTCACCTGTTTGACACTGGTCCCGCCCAGGTGTTGAATGGCATATTCAGGAAGATACCAGATGGCATACCCGGCTTCTTTAATGCGTTTGCATAAATCCACATCATTAAAAAACATGGGGAAGTTTGGATCAAACCCATTTAAAGCCCTGAAAACATCACCGCGTATGAGCAGGGCGGCACCGGCAGGTTGATCCACCACGCGTCGCGATTGATGATCAAAATCGCCCATCTTCCAGCCATTGAATCTGGGGCTTTCAGGATAGAGAGCTGCCAGACCGAAAACATTGTAGATAACATCCATATGGGTGGGAAAACGTCGGCAGGTTTTCTGTATGCGACCATCGGGGAACTGTAATTGAGGTGCCACCACAGCAATTTTTGCATCCTTCTCGAGCTCCTTCAACAGCTTTTTCAGGACACCTGGCTGAAGGATGGTATCCGGGTTCAGAATGAGGATATGCTCACCCACAGCCAAATTCAGAGCCTGGTTATTCCCCACGGCAAAACCGCGGTTGGTCCGATTTTGCTCAACCTTAAGTGTGGGCCTTTGCTTTCTAAACGCATTGAGAATTGAAATGGTATTATCGCTGGAATGATTATCAACGATGATGATTTCAGCTGCGAGGTCTTTAAGCTCCTGAAAAACACTTTCGACACAGGCCTCAATGGTCGTCCCCGAATTATAGGTGACGATAAGAATTGATAATTGATACGGGAATGACGTATCCACGAGGGAATTCCCGGATTGAGATTCAGACATTATTAAATACGATTGATTTATTTGCTGCCGTTTCCAGCGAGGAGTGCTCGAATTTCTTTTTCCTCTCGATCGATACGTTCTATGTCACTGGATTTTTCGCGGAGGAAGGTTAACACTTCCAGAGCATTTTCATACATCCCCTGATCCTTGAAAATCTCCATGAGAGTAAAGGTTGCCATAGAGCGGTTTATATTGTGCTTAATGGCCGGTTTTTTAGGTGCCGGGGGGCTATCCTGCGGTGGAGCTTGGCGGGGCGGGTGCGACACCGGGTTTTCGTCAAAATCGGTCATGTTTTCAGTCTGCTTCAAGACCTCTTTCAGAGGAGGTGTGGTGTCGGGAATTTCATATTCAGGAACCGGTGGTTCAGCTTTTATTTCTGGCTCAGCCTCATAAGCAAAGTCCTGCACAGGTGGGACCTCCGGGGCTGGCTCTGGAGGAGCTTGTGGCGCAGCCTGTGGAGGCGGCTGAGGGACCGTTTTTTGGACAGGTTCAGGGGCGGTGTATTCCATTTCAGGTGGTACCGAATCTGGCAGGGCTAATGGATTCTCTTCATCTTCGTCGAGGGGCATCACCTCGACCAGGGCTGAGCGTTCCAGTCCCACGGCCAGGTCTTCCAGAAACTGGTATTCTCCTGGTTGAACCACATAATTACGTGAGTTAGGGAATTTTTTGTAAAATTGGACTGCATCCGGGTGTCCTGGCAAGGCCTTGTTGAGCAAATAAATCAGGAAGGCAACTTGCTGGGGTTCCATGGTATCGCCCAGGTTTTTGATCACTTCAATAATCACACCGGGGAAGGGTTCTTTGGTCAAAACGCATTCAATCATCTGCTTCATGGCATTGGTGACCTCACCCTTGGCCAGATAAATCTCCCCCATAAGTTTATGTAAAACACCGCGGCTTTCTACATTCTGGATGCCAAGCAGACAAATACTCAAGGCCCGATTGAGCTCACCGGCCTCCATGTTTTGTCGCGCATACCAGGCAAAAAGCTTCGACTGGGGATTCTTGAGCAAATAAGCTTCCAGGGTTGCCTGTTTTTTCAATAACTCATCATGATTTCTGATATCCACTTGAAACCTCTCTCCCTGAACTATAGCGGGATATTTCCGTGTTTTTTTTGTGGGTTTGAATCAACTTTATTTTCCAGCATTGCAAAAGCTCTGATGACTTTCATGCGGGTTTGTTTGGGTTCGATGACCTCGTCCACATAACCCCTTTCAGCCGCAGAATATGGATTTGCAAATCTTACAGCAAATTCATTGGTAAGACGTTCCAGGGCTTCCTCGGGGTCATCAGCCCGGGCAATTTCTTTTCTGAAAATAATTTCAGTCGCTCCTTTAGCGCCCATAACTGCGATTTCGGCACAGGGCCAGGCAAAATTGATATCCCCGCGAATATGCTTGGAGTTCATCACATCATACGCTCCGCCATAGGCTTTGCGAGTAATCACTGTGACTCTGGGTACGGTTGCTTCGGCAAAGGCGTATAATAATTTCGCGCCATGACGAATAATACCTCCCCATTCCTGGACCGTTCCAGGCAAAAACCCCGGGACATCCTCAAAAGTGAGCAGGGGAATATTAAAGGCGTCACAAAATCTAACAAAGCGAGCCCCTTTGACTGCTGAATCAATATCCAGAACGCCTGCAAGCACGGCCGGTTGATTGGCCACAACCCCGACAGATTTCCCATTCAAACGCACAAAGCCGACGACCATATTCATGGCAAAATCTTGATGAACTTCATAGAACTCACCATGATCAACCACGCTTTGAATAACGTCCTTCATGTCATAGGGTTTGTTGGGGTTTTCGGGAACGATGGTATCCAAAATGATATCAACTCGATCAATGGGATCGGTGCACTCAATGTGAGGTGGATCTTCAAGATTATTTTGAGGAATAAAGCTTAATAGGCGTTTAATACCCTCAATGACTTCAATTTCATTTTCGCAGGTGAAGTGGCTGACTCCAGACTTGGATCCATGTGCTGTGGCCCCTCCCAGGTCTTCTTTACTGACTTCTTCATGAGTGACCGTTTTGACCACCTCCGGGCCAGTTACGAACATGTAGCTCGTGCCCTTGGTCATAAAGATGAAATCTGTGATGGCTGGTGAATAGACGGCACCCCCGGCACAGGGACCCAGGATCGCTGATATCTGGGGAACCACGCCGCTCATCAGGGTGTTTCTCAGGAATATATCAGCATATCCTGCCAGACTGACCACACCTTCCTGGATGCGAGCTCCGCCGCTGTCATTCAAACCAATCACCGGCGCACCAACCTTGGCGGCTAAATCCATGACTTTGACTATTTTTTCGGCGTAAGCCTCAGAGAGGGAGCCACCCATGACGGTGAAATCCTGGCTAAAGACGAAGACGGTGCGACCATTGATCGTTCCGTGGCCAGTGACCACTCCATCCCCTAAAAATTTTTGTTTTTCAAGACCAAAATTGGTGGAACGATGGGTTACCAGCATGCCCATTTCTTCAAATGAGCCTGGATCCAGGAGCAGATCAAGTCTTTCCCGGGCAGATAATTTTTGTTTGGCGTGCTGGGCATCCAGACGGTCCTGCCCGCCACCCAACAGGGCTTCTGCTTTCAGCTTGTTGAGTTGCGCCAGACGATCTCGGCGGTTCATTTAACGATTTTCCTGAACCCAGTTGGTGATGTAGCTATTGATTTCCGTGAGACTGGCGCCGGGACCAAACAGGCGCCCCACCCCCAGTTTATTCAGTTCGATCATGTCTGCTTCGGGAATGATTCCGCCACCGGTAAGGAGTACATCATTCAGACCTTCTTCCTTCATAAGCTCCAGAACTCTGGGAAAAATGGTCATGTGGGCACCGGACAGAATGCTTAGAGCGACAATATCAGCGTCCTCCTGGAGGGCCGCCGCGACAATCATTTCAGGGGTCTGTCTTAAACCCAGATAAATGACTTCCATTCCGGCGTCTCTAAATGAATTCGCCAGGACTTTTGCCCCGCGATCGTGGCCATCCAAACCAGGTTTTGCCAGAATGACTCTAATTTTCCGTTCCATAGGGTGTTTCCTTCACACAGTCCAACTTAGATTATTTGTGTAGCGTTTAATCTAATCTGAAAGCTTGAGGACAAAACACGGTTTTTACCGATTAGTCCCAGGCGAATTCTTCTTTATCCTAAAATATGTTCAATCTGATCCAGTTCAGCGGGATCAAAATCAAGATGGTCAAGGGTTTTCACCGCCTCCTCAATCTGGGACACTTTTGAAGCACCGATCAAGGCCGAGGTCACCTCCTCTTTTCTAAGAACCCAGGCAATGGCCAGCTGGGCAACATTTTGACCACGTTGATAAGCGATTTTCTTCAATGCGTGGACTTTTTTCAGCTGCTCCTCTTTTATGAAATCTGGCCTAAGATAGCGGCCATCTCTAACGGCTCTTGAGTCTTCCGGAAAACCATGAAGATAGCGATCGGTTAATACACCTTGAGCTAATGGGGAGAAGACAATGGAGCCCATTCCGATTTTCTTGAGTTCTTCAAAAAGACCCTTCTCCGGTAAACGGTGAAACATATTGTATTTGGGCTGATGGATCAGACATGGCGTTCCCAGCTCTCTGAGAATTTTTGCGGCCTGTCTGGTCTGTTCCGGATTGTAGGAAGAGATTCCGACATACAGGGCTTTCCCGCTCCGCACAATCTGGTCCAGGGCTCCCATGGTTTCTTCCAAGGGTGTTTCCGTATCTGGACGATGATGATAGAAAATATCTACATAATCCAGACCCATACGCTTGAGACTTTGATCGAGACTTGCAATTAAATATTTCCGGCTTCCATGATCCCCATAAGGTCCGGGCCACATGTCCCAACCAGCCTTCGTCGAAATGATCAGCTCATCGCGATAAGCCTTGAAATTTTCCTCAAAGAGCTTGCCAAAAGTAGTTTCAGCAGCGCCATAGGGGGGCCCATAATTATTGGCCAGATCAAAATGGGTAATTCCCAGGTCAAAGGCTCGTCGGAGCATGGCCTGGGCTGTGGCATAATCATCTGGTTCCCCGAAATTATGCCAGAGACCCAGGGATATTTTGGGTAGTAGAATACCACTTACACCACATCTTTTATAGCTCATTGAATCGTATCGGTTTGTTGCTGCCTTAAACATCGATGCTATCTCCTGTCCGTTTTAATCTGCATATAGTCCACCCGTGGATTCCAACCAGTCTGCCACATCCTGCGCCAGAAGGTCCAGGGGGCGCTCACTCACATTCAATTCAAGCAGGGGAAGTCGGGACTGCCTGACCAAGGTGATAAATTGTTCCTGTTCTCTACGAAAAACATCAAGATTATCGTATTGCGCGGGATTCCCTGAAATTTCCAGGCGTGCTGCTCTGGCAGCTTCAAAAGACTCATCTGATCTAAAACACAGAACCAGATGAAAGCCCAATTCCTGCAGACCTTCTTCCAACCAGGCAAAATCATAATTTCTATTATAAACCTCACGCTGGTAAAGCAGGGTGGAAATATGAAAGCGATCCACTATCCATGAATAATATTTCTGAAGCTGAAAAAGTTTCAGCCAGGTGCGATAGGTTTCCAGGGCCTGGGTCTCTTCTTGAGCTTCAAAATTGATAAGCCCCCTACCCCAGGGGAAATTCGTAAAAGCGCACCATTCAGCAGAAATCAGTGGTGAATGATAACGATATTTTCGCGGTCCAACAATCCTGGGGTGCTCATTTAAGGCGAAGGCCAGGTCCGTTTTCCCGGTAAGACGTGTCCCTTCTAAAATGATTTTGGGGCAGAGCTTGCCTCCCATGGAAACCTTCCCTCAGTATGACGATTGAACTACTTATTAATACCTACAACAAGATTATGGATTCAATTTGAAAAACAATCAAAAAAACCCCATGGCAATGCATGGGGTTTGGTAAACTGTAAAACGGACAAAATTACCAGTCCAGCGGTTTTCCATCCTTGAAAAATCCACCAGTTGGTCCATCTGGTGGCAATTTAGCCGCCCAAAGAATACCTTCGATGCCTTCTTCGATGGAACGTTCGGCATTGGGACCGCCCATATCGGTTCTCACCCAGCCAGGATCAACTGAGTTGACCTTGATCCGTGTATCTTCCAACTCTTTGGAGAGTATGACGGTCAAGGCATTCAGGGCAGCTTTAGACATGCGATAGGCCGGCCAGCCAGCTTCCATCTGATTCAAAGAACCCATACCACTTGATACATTTACGATACGTGGTTGGCGTGCTTTTTTAAGCAGATCATAAAAGGCCTGGACCAAACGCAAGGCACCAACAGTATTGATTGAATAGGCTTCTTCAACCAGTTCCGGGTTAATGGTGAAGCAGGTTACCTGACTATCCAAACCGCCTGGTTCAATAATCACCCCGGCATTATTGATGAGGAGATCCAGATGGTCGAACTGTGACTGTACATATGACGAAAGTGCCGTCACGTGCCGTGCCTTGCTCACATCTGCCTCAAAACCTTCAATATTCAGACCGGCTTCCTGCAATTTGGCTGAGGCATTATCAATTTCGATTTTGTTACGCCCCACCATAAAAACTTTATAATCATCTTCGGCCAGAGCTTTGGTCAGAGCATGACCCAGACCCCGGTTTGCTCCAGTTACGATGGCTACTTTTCTATACATATTTCGAGACTTCTCCTCGTTTATTCTTCAAAAGTCAGCAAAAATATTTTCTATGCTGTTTCTGTCTTTCTATAACAGAAAGAATGGACTTACACAAGTATTTTACGTCTTTTTTGTATTTGTTATAAATTTTGTCAAATTGACTCTGGCTTGTTTCTGGATATTTACTTTTACGACTGAATTCCAGCCCATGAGAAAGCCCAGCGGACCTAAAGCCATGCGACTCCATTTCCAGAAGTCAAAATGATCGATATGTTGTATTATTTGGCCATTTTTAAATTTGAACTCTGCGTGGATTCTGTTGTGAACCTTCCGGTGACTCTTGCCAAAAGCATAGCTGGCTGTCCAATCCGCCTGCCCCGATTCCTCATCTGCTTGAAAATTTTCAGCACGTATCTCTAGTGATGTGGATTGGAGACATAACATTTTCCACATCATCCCGATCTCAACACCCTTTAGATTTTGAAAGACTGGATCATTAAAAACGGCGTCAGGATGATAAAAGCCTGCCATGGCTTCAGCATGCTTCTCGTTAAATGCAGAATAGAATTGCTTTAGTTTTTCCTGATTCGGATGCATGTCATTCCTAATAGCTGTTTATAGTTCTACCTTATCAGTCAAATAACATCACTTCGTGACCAATTGCCATTAAAAAATAACGACACGGGGAGTGGGTATTCATAGTGAATCAAACAGTGTGGGTGTTGAATTTTTGCGGTTAGGAGTGGTCTCTCTTGAACCGCTTCCGGACAGCACTTAAGAGGGGGCGTTCGATGTAGTCATATGCCAAAAGCGCGAACAGGATACACGCGAATAACATGGCGATGACAAAAATAAAATTCGGAAGAAAACTATTCAATCCACTTGCCTGCCAGACTTTTCCAAAGGCGGAAATAACCAATACATGGGAAAGATACAGCGTATACGATGCGTCACCTAACTTGATAAAAAAACCTGGGTAGGCAATATCATATTTCACGTCCAGGCTTACCATACCAAAAACCAAAAGAACAGACGGGATACCAAAATTCACGAGACGCTCAAAATGATTTCCCACTGGAATAAGTTGCGTGAGTTCGTTCCCCTGCTGAAAGAGAATAAAGATTAAAAGCGCAAGCGGGATAGCCAGCCAAGCACCAGCTATTTGCCTTGACATCAGCAGCCACCCAAGAAATACACCTGAAGCAAATTCCAGCAGGAGTGGGTGTGTCAGGCGTTCAAGCAGCAGCGTTTCAGGTTGATATAATGTACCTAATAGGACCAGGGTAGTGAAAAAAACGATCACCACAAAGGCTAAATGCTTTCTGGAAACCCACAAAAAAAACGTAAAAACCAGATAAAAGTAAACTTCAAATTCCAGGGTCCAGGCTACTGATACAACCGGGGGTCCTGATGATGGAAAAAGGAACAGGGATGACAGAAAGTCAGGCGTACCCGTCATGGAGCTATTCACCCAACCAGGTTGAATGAGCCACACGAATCCAACCAGCAAAAAATATATCCAGTAATTGGGATATATGCGGGTGAGTCTGTTTTTTAGAAACAGGTTTGGACTGATTGGTCTGGTAATAACAACCATCATCATTACGAATCCACTGATCACAAAAAAGATGTCGACTCCAGCCGTCCCGACTCTCATTCCATCCAGAATCCGGGCACCCAAAAGGGATCCATATCTCCCCTCAGCAACCCCAAGATGGACAAAGACAATCATGAGCGCCGCCAGACCACGGAGCAATTGCAGACCTCGACTGTAAACAAAGCCACCACTTCCTAATGGTTTGACTTTCAAGCTGAAGTCCCTTTCGTTGAAAAATGGATATTAATTAAATAAAAAACGCCGGCACTCACGAGGAGGCCGGCGTTTCATTGATTGCTTAAATAAGAATCAAGCAGGAGTAACGTTATCTGCCTGTGGACCTTTTTCGCCCTGGGTAACGTTAAAAGTGACAGCCTGTCCTTCTTTTAAAGACCGACGTCCCTCTGAGTTAATTGCACGGTAATGAACGAACACATCTGGACCATCTTCCTGCTGAATAAATCCGTAGCCCTTTTCGTCGTTGAACCACTTTACCACACCGTTGACTAATTCATCCGCCATTTGTACATATACCTCTTTCTTAAAACATACCGCCTGAGGCGGCTTCCTACTCATCAGGCTCTTACGCAGTTTCCTGCGATTCGCATTTTTGCCCCAACTGGACTTTCCTGACTATGGCGTGGAATATTGGGCAACCAAATCTAAAAGCAAAGCATCATTTACTTGTGAATATCAACTTTTTTTAATCCCCCTTTTTAGGCTGTACACCTGGAATTGTTTGTAAAAATCGGAGCCCTTACAGGGTATAGCGAGCCTGGTAACATTATTCAAAACGAAATCCTTTCTCTTTTATCCCTGCTCCGGCCATCATCTTATCTGAGATTAATAATACTGACCTTTGCGCTGGAATTTCATCAGCCAGAAGGACTCAGCGCAGGAGGCATAGCAGTATTCTTCTGTTTTTGGCCTATGGCTTTCCATTGCATTCACTTACTTTAAACGCTGATGAAAAAAGCAAGCTATATACTCCTTCTATTAATTGTATCCCTTGGTTGCTCTTATGGGCAAACGGAAGATCTTGATAAAAGCATTAACTCTCAATCCAATAAACTCAAGGAAATCCGAAAAGAAATTGACCGCTTGAATTCACGCATCAGCAAAACACAAAAGGATGAGCAAGCTACGCTGAAGCAGATTCAAAATCTGGACCGGCAAATCGCCATGGTGACTCAGCTAAAGAAGGAGTTGCAAAAAGAGCGTAGCCTCAAAGAAAGTCAGATACATCTGCTTAATCAGACCATTCAAACCACGGATGAAAAAATTCGGGTGATGAAAGAACGGGCGGCCAGACGTGCAGTCCGGGCCTATAAGCTGGGTCGAAATCGAGATATCGACCTGTTGTTAACTTCCGGGGATATTCATCAAGCACTGCGACGATCGACTTACCTGTCAGCGATTAACAAGGCCGAGAAAATCACCATGGATGAGCTTCAGACAATGATTTTGCACAACCGGAGCGATCAAAACAGCCTGGAGAGACGGCTGGGTGAGGTTAAACGAAACCTCCATGAGGAAGAGCAGGCCAGTCGGCAAATTTCTTCCCAGCAGAAGAGGAAAGCGTCACAGCTCAGCTCCCTGAAGCGGGATCGTAAGAACCTGCAGCAAGAGGTGAAGACCAAGCAAGCTGCAGCCCAGAAAATTCAGGGCATGA
>JAIPGJ010000122.1 GCA_021736185.1 Fidelibacterota bacterium
CTTGCTGAATATATCATCCCAATCAAAATCACCGGGTTTCAGCATGGCTCCAGCTTCGTTGGCGCGATTGTAAAATACCACGGGTGGTCTGACACCATAGCCCAGATCGCTATAAACTGTGGCAATATTTGGTCCCCGGGCTCCATCGTGCTTAAACCACTTGTAAAAGGGTTTAACTCCCATCTCCCGGACACGGGTCTGGACCATCTCACCGATCCCATAATCGACCATGGCGGTTGCAATCCCCGTTTTAAGTCCAAAGCAATCTGATAAATTGGCTGCACAATTATACTCACCGCCTGAAACATGGATGTTCAATGATCTTGCCTTGCGAAAAGGATATCTACCTGGATCCAGGCGATGGACCAAGGCACCCAGGGATAGGAAATCCAGATCACAATTATCTTGTCTAACTTTTAAATTTGTCATTGTATTAACCTTTATTATTAGCTTTTAAGCGATATAGCATTTCGCCTGCTTTAGGGACATAAAGGACACCCTGGTCCTCTTGGTTCATATAGTCTTCAATGTTGATGGATGCAGGATCCCGGTACCCCAGATTGATCTTCCGGCAAGTGGCTTCAGAAATTCCTGTGGCCAAAATGACGTTGATACGTGGAGTTTCCACTCCATTTTCATACTTGCCGATCCCCTTCACGTGGGTGGAATGGGCCATGACACCACCAGGAATATCCAAAAATCGTTGGGGTTGTTTTACAAAATAATCCCGAACGTGATATCCAATTTTCTCGATGATTTTACCATGCATCTCAGATACCTGCGTAATATGCGGTGCATAAATAATGAGGTCTCCACCATCGGCTACCACCGGTTCGAGCTTATACATGCATTTTCCGCCTGTCCACAATTCATCATACATTTCAGGAGCTCGTGAGAGCACCGTATGATAGGCACGATCGGTGTAGACGATATGAAGCTTGTCTGAGAGGTCAGAAGCCGCTTCCCAGGCATCCTCGGGCGTTCCAATGTATAATCCAGCGAGGTCACACCCCTTAACTACCAGACTCATACACATGCGCTCAACGGGAAGAAAAGCTGCTGCACGATCCACAACAGCCCTCACCGGTGTATATTTATGCCCGATAATCATGGGATTGGTAATCAAGGCACCCAGCCAGTGAAACATATCGATGATTTCCTGACCGGCTATGCCAGGAAAGAGATACTTGTTGCCACCTGAAAAGCCTACGACCTCATGGGGAAAAGTAGGGCCGATTATCAGCAGGAGATCGTAATCATAAACCATCTTGTTGATGGTTACATCTACGGCGGTCTCGATCAACCCTCCAGAAAGTTCAGCGACATCCTCTGCAGTAAATGTTCCAGCTACCTGTAATTGATCCGGATCCTGCCAATGATGGTTGAAGAAACGTGCCCTTGGATAGCGCGAAGTGCGTTCATCCTGAGTAATGCCTACCCGATGATTAATTGCTTCATCGCTCATGGGAGGATGGGTTCCCAGGGCGATTATAAAATCAAGTTGCTCCACACGTTCAGCCAATTCAGCATAAACCAGTCTGAACATCAGATCGATGGGCGCGGTCCGGGTGTGATCCGGTATGATACACAAGATCTTCTTGCCGATCATATCCCGGGAGGCAAAGCTATCCTTGACCAGTTCCCTGGCTTGTGCTTCAGAGACTGATTGGTCTGTAAAACCAAGTCCTAACATGTAGTTTTACCTCCTGTGGACCTTATCAAACATCATAGGTTGTAGCTGATGTATTGCCACCCCTTCCTGTCCAATTGGTATGGAACCATTCACCGCGAGGTTTATCAACGCGCTCATAAGTATGGGCTCCAAAATAATCTCTTTGAGCCTGGAGCAAATTCGCTGGAAGCCTCTCTGAGCGATAACCATCATAAAATGCCAGGGCAGCGCCCATGGCCGGCATGGGTACACCCAATTCAATGGCTTTGGTAATCACTCGGCGCCAGGCTGCCTGTGCTTTGGTCACTGCCTCGGTAAAAAATGGATCCAACAAGAGATTGGTTAATTCATGATTTGCGTCAAAAGCTTCCTTGATTTTGCCCAGGAAGGCAGACCGGATGATGCAACCACCGCGCCACATCAGAGCAATACCACCATAGTTGAGGTTCCAGCCGTAACTTACTGCTGCTGAGCGCATTAGCTGATACCCCTGAGCGTAGGAAACTATTTTTGAGGCATACAGGGCATCTTCCAAATCATCAATAAAAGCTGCTTTGTCTGCAATGCTGGATCTCTCAGGGCCAATCAGAATTTTCGATGCTTCACGGCGTTCCTCTTTGATTGCAGACAATGCTCTGGCAAAAACGGCTTCACCAATGAGTGTCAATGGCATTCCCTCATCCAGAGCAGCAATGGCAGTCCATTTACCGGTTCCCTTTTGACCTGCCGTATCCAGAATGAGATCAACCGTGGCCTGGCCATCTTCATCCTTATAGCCCAGAATATCGCGAGTAATTTCGATGAGGTAGGAATCCAGTTTCCCCGTATTCCATTTTGCGAAGACTTCAGTCATTTCCTCATTGGACATTCCCAGACCCTGACTCATCATCTGATAGGTTTCACAGATCATCTGCATGTCACCATACTCGATACCGTTATGGACCATTTTTACAAAATGTCCCGCACCGTTTTCTCCCACCCATTCACAACAGGGTTCACCTGCGTCAGTATGGGCTGATATTTTTTGAAATATGGGTTTGACATGTTCCCAGGCTGCATTGGATCCACCAGGCATGATAGATGGACCCAGGAGGGCACCTTCTTCTCCACCTGAGACTCCCGTTCCGATATAGAGCATGCCTTTGGATTCAACCAGGGCAGCCCTTCTAATGGTATCGGGGAAATGTGAGTTGCCACCATCGATGATGATATCACCTTGCTCGAGGAATGGAATAATCTGTTCAATAAAGGCATCCACGGGTGCCCCGGCTTTGACCATGAGCATGACTTTCCGGGGACGGGCCAATCCTGCAACAAAATCTTCGATGGTGTGATAGCCCTGAATGTTCTTGCCTTTAGCCCGACCAGCCACAAAATCATCCACTTTAGATGTGGTTCGGTTATAGCAGGCCACTGTAAAGCCCTTGCTTTCCATGTTGAGGATCAGGTTTTCACCCATGACCGCCAGTCCGACGACGCCGATGTTTGCTTTTTCTTTAGACACTTTTAACCTCACTAACTCTGTTTATTAATTTTCATTATTTCTTTATAACTCGTCTTTGCGAAGGAGCAAGGCGACTGAAGCAATCCCCAAAGAGAGATCGCCACGCTCCCTACGGTCACTCGCGAAGACTTCTTCAGCGTCTTTGCGAGACGTGAAACGACGAAGCAATCCCTCTTTAATATTTCAGACACGAATTGCCCAAAATTGATCCAAGACGGAGAGATCGCCACGCTCCCTTCGGTCACTCGCGAAGACATCAAGGTTATACCCCACTGTAGGCGGAGAAACCGCCATCCACAGGCACCACAATGCCTGTTACAAATTTAGAGGCATCGGAAACCAGCCAGATCGCTGTCCCTATGAGGTCATCAGGTTCACCAAAGCGACCCTGAGGGGTGTGGCTCAATATCTGACTTCCCCGCGGGGTAAGTTCACCGGACTCCTTGTCTGTCAACAAAAAACGATTTTGATCAGTTAAGAAGAAACCCGGAGCCAGGGCATTGACCCTGATGTTGGGCGAGTAATCCTGGGCCATATGAACAGCCAGCCATTGGGTGAAATTTGACACCGCTGCTTTGGCTGCTGAGTATGCGGGAATTCTTGTCAAGGGTCTGAAAGCATTCATGGATGAAACATTAAGAATATTTCCCTGCCTGGCCTCCACCATGTGCTTGCCAAAGACTTGTGAAGGTAAAATGGTGCCACTCAAATTTAATCCCGAGACAAATTCCAGACTTTCCTTGGGTATATCAAAAAAAGGCATGGCGGGTCCTGTAGTCGCTTTAGGATGATTCCCCCCTGCACCGTTGACCAGGATATCCACCCCACCCATGCCGACAACACAACTCGACAGAGCATTTTGAATACTTTCGGTATCCAGAACATTTATTTCTATACCAAAATGTTCAGACCCTAATTTGCTGGCAATATCCTGCGCCTTGTCGACTGCGAGATCAAGGATAGCCACGCGTGCGCCTGCTTCAGCAAAGCCCTTGGCCAGTGAAGCGCCTAACACGCCGGCACCTCCTGTAATAGCGATTCTTTTTCCGGTCAAATCAAATCTATTCATGTTCCATATTTCCTCTCATAAAATTCTAAAGATACCCGAAGAGTCTGGGCAGTACCAAAGTGATCCAGGGGATGTAAGTGACGAGCATCAGGACCAGCACCATAACAAGGTAAAATGGTACCAAAGCTTTCGATAATTGTCCAATGGTCGTTTTACCAATGCCACAACCCACAAATAAAACGGTCCCAACCGGTGGTGTTGTCAGCCCGATACAGAGATTCATGACCATCATGATTCCAAAATGCAGCGGCGTAATGCCCAATAAAGTCACCACAGGGAGAAAAATCGGGGTAAAGATTAATACTGCCGGGGTCATATCCATGAAGGTTCCCACAATCAGTAACAGCAAATTGATAAAGAGTAGAATTAGAAATTTGCTTTCTGTGAGTCCAATCAGTGTCTGACTGATGGTCTGAGGTATATTCTCGTACGATAAAATCCACGACATGGCTGAAGAAGCACCGATAAGCAACATGACAATGGCTGTGGTTTCAACGGTTTTCAGGAGAATGTCAGGGAGCTCATTGAATTTTACTTCTCGATAAAACACCACGGATAGCAATAGAGAATACAGAACAGCAATAGCGCTGGCCTCCGTTGCTGTAAAAATACCAGCGATAATTCCGCCAATGACGATGACCACCAGTAACAAGCTGGGAATAGCTTCCAAAAGCTTACGAGCTGCAAAACTCAAGCTGGGTTTTTCTCCCACGGGATATTTCCTTGATCGGGCAATCACTGCAGCCACAGCAATGAGTCCCAAGCCCATGAGAATTCCTGGGAGATATCCCGCAATAAACAAGGCGGCAATGGATACGCCTCCACTGGCCAGGGAATAAACAATTAAAATATTACTGGGCGGGATTAATAGTCCTGTGGTTGAGGCAGTTACAGTCACAGCAGTATTAAAGTTTTTATCATAGCCTTCCTTGTTCATGATGGGTACCATAAAACCACCGATGGCTGATGTAGCGGCCACGGCGGACCCCGATATGGAGCCAAAAAACATACAGGCCACCACATTGACATAGGCCAGACCACCCGGGAACATCCCCACCAGTACTTTGGCAAAATCAATTAACCTTCGTGCAATACCACCCTGGCCCATAAGCCGACCGGATAAGATGAAAAAGGGGATCGCCAGCAAAGCAAAACTATCAATTCCCGTTGCCATGCGCTGTGCTACTGTAGTCAGTGCCGGTCCGGGACTGATGGTAAACAACATGGTGAGAATGGTTGCTATCCCAATGCTAAAGGCAATGGGAACGCTGAGGGCCAGCATAATAACAAAACTGACGACGAGGACGATAATGGAAGTATCCATAAATCTAGCCCTCCCCTTCAGTCCATCGGGTAGGTTGGGTAATCGATTCCCACATAAAGAGAAGCGAGTAAATCACCATGAGAGCGCCACTCAGAGGAATCACTGAATATACATAGCCCATTTTTACACCCAGAGCAGCGGAGGTCTGGTTGAGAGTAAAGGTTAATTCAACCAGTTGTATACCACCAATAATCATCACGGTCGTCGCAAAAACGATGATCAAGGCATACACAATGATTTGAAGTATCATTTTCCCTCGCGGGCCTACCCGTTCGGTGATAAGATCGATGCCCAGATGGGAACGGGTTCTCAAGGCGTAACTGGCACCAAGGACCCCAATCCAGATCAGGAGAAAGCGGGCCAGTTCTTCGGTGAAACTGCTGGGATCTCTAATAATAAAGCGGGTGAATACCTGCCAGGTCACGGCCAGAACAATAAGGGCCATCAGGGCAATCAGAAATCGGCTGAGGACAAAATCAATCGCTTCAATTATTTTGTGCATGGTCATCGCTCTCCTGTGTATCGGGTAGGGCATCGATTTTTTGGATCAAATCGTATATCTCAGTCCCTTTATATGATTCGTGCATGGCTCTCACTGCTTCCTGAAAGGGTGCCTTTTCAGGATAAATAACCTGTACACCGGCTTTTTGCACCTCCGCCAGAGCATGATCTGAGGACTCTTTCCACAATTTCCTCTGATATCCCACAGATTCATCAATGGCCTGCTGCAACCAGGCTTGTTGCTGTGAAGTCAGACCATCCCAGATCACCGTGCTCATAAGCAGAATATCTGGAACGGATGTGTGTTCATCCAGAGCATAGTACTTACAGACCTCGTAGTGCTTGGATAAATAAAAACTGGGCGGGTTGTTTTCGGCCCCATCCACCACGCCCTGCTGCAGAGCGGTGTAGAGTTCCCCCCAGGCAATGGGTGTGGCAGATCCACCCAGGGCTTGTACCATTTTTACTGATGTTTGACTATTCTGGACCCGAATTTTTAATCCCTGCAGATCAGCCGGGGAATTAATGGGGACATCCTTGGTGTAAAAACTGCGACTGCCAGCATCATAATAGCACATCCCGCGGAGACGATAATCTTCTCCGGCAACCAGAATGGATTTGCCAATGGGTCCCTCCAAAACCTGCCACAGGTGATCTTCACTCCTGAATACATAGGGAATACTGAAGATTTTCATCTCTGGGACAAATGATTCCATGGGACTGGTGGAGACTTTGGTCATGGCCAGACTGCCTATCTGCAGTAATTCCATGAGCTCTCTTTCCGAGCCAAGCTGTCCGCTGGGATAGATGTCCACGCGCATTTTGCCCTGGGATAGCTCAACCAATCTTTCTGACATGTGCACCATTCCAAGGTGAACAGGATGGCCTGTATCCAGAGCATGAGCCAATTTTAGTACTTTTACATCCGAAATCTGGCTACAGGAAAGAATGAGCGATAAGGGAGGCAGCATCAAGTACAGCACAATCTGTTTTTTCGTTTTCATGAATGACCCTTTGGATAATTCTTTTCTTTGAATATTGAAACGCATTAACGGCCCATCCATCCACCATCTACGATAATGGTGGTACCATTGATGTAATCGGCAGCAGGAGAGCTGAGAAAGACGACGGTACCGGCAATATCGGAAGGCTGACCCCATCTACCTGCCGGGATGCGTTCAAGAATGGCTTTATTGCGTACAGGATCTGCCTGGAGGGCAGCTGTGTTGTCAGTAGCAATGTATCCAGGGGCTACAGCATTTACATTCACACCACGACCCGCCCATTCGTTGGATAAGGCCATGGTAAGCGTTTTGATACCGCCTTTACTGGCTGCATAACCTGGAACTGTGATGCCCCCTTGAAATGAGAGCAGCGAGGCGATAAATACGATCTTACCCCTTCCCCTTTCCAGCATGGTTTTTCCGATTTCACGGCTCAGGATGAACTGCGATCTCAGATTTACATCCAGCACCTCATCCCAATATGCATCGGGGTGATCTTCTGCAGGTTTACGTAGGATAGTCCCGGCATTGTTTACCAGGATATCGATTTCTAAATCACCTTTTGTCAGGACAGCAGTCAATTCTGTTACACCAGTGCGATCTGCCATATCACACTGGAAACTTTGGAAGGATCGACCCTGTTCCTGGACAATCTTGGCTGTAATCTGATCTGCACCGCTTTTTGAAACACCGACGATATTGGCGCCTGCAGCAGCCAGTGCA
>JAIPGJ010000123.1 GCA_021736185.1 Fidelibacterota bacterium
AGAAGGGGCTGTGTAAACTGACAATCCATTAAAATAATCCCCCCACCACTTGCATGATGAGGGGATTGTGCAGGGTTCATTCCAATAGTAAGCTTACTCGTATCGTAGAGATTTAACTGGATTGGCTACCGCTGCCTGATAAGACTGCCAGACCACCGTTATCACCGCAACCAACATGGCTATCAGGGGCGCTCCGATAAATACAAGAACACTGATATCAATGCGGTAGGCGTAGTTCTGCAGCCACTGGCTCATGGCATAATATGCCACTGGAATAGCCACCACGATGGCGATGAGCATCAGTTTAAGCGTATCCTTTGAAAGCAGCATTAAGACGGCCGCTACAGATGCTCCTAATACTTTGCGAATCCCTATCTCTTTGGTCCGCCGCTCGGCATTGAATGAGGCCAGGCCCAGCAGACCGAGACAGGCAATAAAAATGGCCAGACCGGCGAAGAGCAGGACGATGGCTGCCGATTGCCGCTCAGCTCGATATAAGCGGGCGTAGAATTCATCGAAATGATCATATTCCAGGGCCTGATTACCAGCAAACTGTTTCCAGGTGGATTCGATGTGAGCCAGCATTCCATCAAGACGTGCTGGATCGTATTTCACTGTAACGAATTTGCCCCAATTGGGTCTGCGCCGGGCGGTTCCATCTCCCAGCAGATACATGACCATGGCTCGAATTTCCTGCTGAGGAGATTCGAAATGGTAGTCCTCAACCACACCAATTATCTTAAAGGGGGTTTGCCCATCCCCTCCCCGGAATGCGAGCAGATTCTGCCCTACCGGATCTTTCACACCATAGGCTTTCGCGGCGGCTTGATTAATAACTACTGTATTGGTATCGGTCCCCCGTTCCCGGGAAAAGAATCGTCCTTCGACCAATTTCAAATCATATACATCGGCGTAATTTTCATCCACCATAAAACTGGCCAGAAGTCGGGTTTCCTCCACATCATTCACGATCATATTGGTGGCATTGCCATTGTAGCCATCATCGTTGCCGGGGATAGCTGTGCTGTTGCTGACCAGGATGATACCTGGATCATCTTTTAGGCTCGTCTTAAATCCTTGAATAGTCTGACCAATATCATCCGTTTTATTAATGACCAGCAGATTTTCAGGGTTCAGGCCCAAATCCTTGGTCTGTAAGTAATTCAGCTGATCGCGAATGATCATGGTT
Source organism: Fidelibacterota bacterium (assembly GCA_021736185.1). GTDB lineage: Bacteria > Fidelibacterota > UBA8477 > UBA8477 > JABMPR01 > JABMPR01. The sequence goes on from JAIPGJ010000123.1 coordinate 1,190, forward strand.
GAGATGAGCAGGGTGACTGAGACCGCGAATTGGAATATCACCAAGCCATTTCTAAGCCAGTTGCCACCTTTGCCAGCGCTTCGATTGCCTTTGAGAACTTTTATGGGATTGAAGGATGAGAGTAAAAGAGCAGGATAGCTTCCAGCAATCAACCCAACCGGTATGACCCATAATAGAATCACAGGAATATCAGACAGTTTCAGGGATAATGGAGTATCAATCAGTTGCGAGAACCAGGGTAATAAAGTTTGGACCAGAAATAGAGCCAGTGCAAAGGCAATGAAGGTTACAAAGATAGATTCCGCCAGAAATTGGACAATGATCTGACCACGTTTACCCCCCAGTGTTTTCCTGATCCCGATCTCCCGGGCGCGACTCATGGACCGGGCGGTGGATAAATTCATATAATTGATACAGGCTAACAGCAGAATAAAGATGGCAATGTACATGAAGATGGTCACCGTCTTGCCATCACCATTCACTTCAATTTCGCCCATCAGGTGAGAATGGAGATGGATATCAAGGAGTGGTGTTGTAAAAAATGCGTAGGCATCTCCCCGTTCTAACATTTGATCAAAGGATATCCCCAGAAATTGCTGGATCTGCGGACCCACATATTTAATGATTAATGCTGGAAACTTGGCTTCTAACTCTTCAACCTTAGCCCCGTCTGCAAGTTGCAGATAGGTTTGAAAATTATTATTCAACCACATGGGATTGCGAGAATCGCCATAGGTCACCATGGATGCCAGAAAATCAAAGTGCCAGTGTGAGTTGGGAGGCAATTCTTCCACAACACCGGTTACTGTGAAATCGACACGGTTGTCAGAATTCAAGGTCTTGCCAATGGGATTTTCATCCCCAAAATATTTCTCAGCCATCCGTTCAGTGATCACCACAGAAAAGGGCTGGGTCAGGGCAGTATTGGGGTCACCAATAAGCATGGGGATATTAAACACTTCAAAAATAGTTGAATCTACCTGCCACCAGTTTTCCTCTGAAAAAACTTTGTCCCCATAGCGCAGCACGGGGAATCCCGTATTGCGGATACGAGTATAATTGACGACCTCAGGAAATTCCTCCAGCATGGTTGGACCCGCCTGAGCCGTCGAATTGGTCATCCTAAATGAATTATCACCCAGTTTACCCTCCAGGTTCAATCGATAAATATTATTGGCGTTGGGGTGGAAGTCGTCATAGCTGCGCTCATAGTTGACATACATGAGAATCAGGATACAGGTCGTGACTCCGATGGCCAAACCCACAATATTTATAAAGGCATAGAGACGTTGTTTGATCAGGGATCTCAACGCCACTCTGATATAACTTAACCACATAAGACACCTCCTCTTCGGTGTGGGCCCAATCGTTTAGACATGAAAATTTCCATTCAGCGTTTCATCGGCAATTTTCCCATCAAATAAATTCACCGTACGATGGCCATAAGCTGCATAAGCCGGGGAGTGCGTCACCATGACAATCGTGGTTCCCTGCTTATTCAGATCCTTCATGAGGTTCATGACTTCATCCCCGTGCTGGGAATCCAGGTTCCCCGTAGGCTCGTCGGCCAGGACTATTTTAGGATTGGTTACCAGGGCTCTGGAAACGGCGACCCGTTGCTGCTGACCTCCAGAAAGCTGCTGGGGGAAATGCTTGCTCCGGTGGCCTACACCCATTTTTTCCAGCATGGCCTGGACACGTGCTTTGCGTTCTGATGCGGGTATGCCAAGATAGAGAAGCGGTAATTCCACATTCTCAAAAACGCTGAGCTCATCAATGAGATTGAAGCTCTGAAAAACAAAACCAATATTGGCTTTGCGGAAGTCGGCCCGTTGACGCTCATTATAACTGCCCACTTCTTCACCTAGGAAGTGATACTTGCCTGAGCTTGGATTATCCAGGAGTCCCAGGACATTCATCAGCGTAGATTTTCCACAACCCGAAGGTCCCATGATGGAAACGAACTCACCTTCCTGGATCTCCAGATCAATATCATTCAAAGCAGTGGTTTCAACCTCTTCAGATCGAAATACCTTGTTCAGTTTTTCTGTCTTTATCATTTTAAGCTCCTTGGATTTTTTCTGCTATGATTCGTTTTTGAAAAATAATTGTTCGTAATCACCAAATTGACGATAGCTGGAAGTGATCACTTTATCACCAGGTTCCAGCCCTTCCAGAACTTCGTAAAAGTCTTGATTTTGCCGGCCCAGCTTGATGACTCGTTTGCTGGCACTCTCACCACCTTCATCCAGGACATAGACCCATTGACCGCCTGTATCCTGAAAAAAACCACCTCGAGTCAATAGAATAGCTTGTTCAGAATTCCCCAGTTCAAGTCGCATGTGTAAAGTCTGACCCCGGCGTATATCTTCTGGTTCTGCTTCATCAAATTCGAGTTCAATCCTGAATTGTCCATTGACAACCTCCGGGTAGATCTTGGTCAGGCGAATGGTATACTCATTTGAGCTAATGCTGAAATGGCCGAGTTGATTGAGTTGAACCCGGGTAATAAAATGTTCATCGACAGGAGTGCTGACCTTAAAACCATCCAGAATATCGATCTGCCCCAGACGCTCTCCCCTGACTTTGGCTTCCCCGATTTCTGCGTTCAAGGAGGTGAGTTGACCTGATACGGGTGCAGTAATAACAAGATTATCCAAATTCTGCTTCACAATTTCCATATTGTCCTGCATGCGTGCTAAACCACTCTCTAGCTGCTGCACCTGAACTTCACGATAAATGGAATCCTGCTCGAATGATTGGAGTGTCAGAACACGCTTTTTTATGAGGTACTGATAGTCATCTCTACTGGACTCGTACTCCTCCCCTGAAATCATCTCTTTTTCCGCAAGCCTGGCATTGCGTTCGAAAACCCGTTTTGACTGAAGTATCTGATAATTAAGATCCAGGAGTTGCGATTGAATGCTCAGACGGTTTTGCTGCATGGCAAGCTTCGTGTTGCGGAGATTATTGCTTTGTTGAAATAGTTCTGCTTCACGATACATGATATCCAGGAGCAGATTGGTATTGGCCAGGCTGATAATTTTATCACCCTTCTTAACATAAGTTCCTGCTTCCATATATCTGCTTTCCACTCGACCGCCTTCAATGGCATCGAGGTAGTAGGTTTTTATGGGAACGACGGTTCCGCTGAGAGGAATAAATTCCTGAAAATCACCCTTTTCCACCGTGCTGATGGCAATGCGACGATTATCTATTTTTAAGGTATCCCCACCCTGAGCACTGAGGACCAGTGCGATGATGATGACCCCTGCAGTCAAAGCAAGCAAGGCAATGGGTCTATATTTTTTCCATTTAGATTGTTCAATGATTCTGTCCATAAAGCACCCCCAAATAACGTTTTGCACTGCCACGAATAGAAGATTTCCTGGGAATATCGGTTCGTCGCGAAGGCAGGGTTCGAGTGAATGTCATGGCCGGCTTTAACACAAGGCTTATGCCAATGGTAAGCTTAGTTTCGCATAATGATTGTTTATTATGGATTTATGAAAAATATTAATCACGTTTAGCAGGTGATTTTAACACCAATATGACTCATATAGATATAGAATACATATCAATTATATATAGGATCGTCCTTCCTGCTGCAGAAAAGTGATAGAAAGCAGGGTTAAACTGACTCGTTTTTAGTCTCTATTAATGCATCCCAATCGAAATCAGGGACTTTTATAAATGATTGATTATAAGCGATTAAATATGAAGCGGCCAGAATATGGGCAGGACAAAAACAGCGATGAGCCCAAAAAGAATGACCAGGGGCAATCCAACACGGGTATAATCCGTAAAACGATATCCACCAATACCCATGACCAGGAGATTCACCGGATGCCCTACGGGGCTGAGAAAGCTGGCTGAACTTCCCAGAGCTACCACCATGGCAAGCGCATATGGGGAAAGCCCCAGATTGGAAGCCGTTGCGATGGCCATGGGAGCCATGAGCACAGCCACGGCAGCCGTAGGCATGACCTGTGCGAAAAGACAAGTTATAATGTATAAGCCGGCGATAATCCCCTGTGGTCCCAGAAAAGCCAGCGATCCCAACAAATGATCTGCCAACAAGACGGTCACTCCAGTTTCATGCATGGCGACTCCCAGACTCAGCATCCCGGCGATGAGCATGATAGCCCGCCATTCAATGGCTGCATAGGCTTCATCCATGCTAAGACATCTTGTAAGAACCATAAGAACAGCTCCAGCCAGAGCAGCAATGTAGATGGGCAGCCAACCAATGGCCACTGCAGCGAGGACACCAATTTCAATTCCAGCTGCCAGCATCACCTTGTCTTTTTTGTAGATGGGTTGATCCAGACCGCTGATCACCAGATAATCAGCCTCCTTTTGCAGCATGCCAAGGTTTTGCCGTAAGCCATAGACCATGAGCGCATCCCCCGGTTCCAGTACAAAATCTCGAAGATTTGACCGATGAGCCCGGTCCCGGCGCCAGATTGCCAGCACAGTGAGCCCAAACTTTTCCCGGAAATAGAGTTCACCAATACTCTTACCCGCCGCTGAGTTGCGCGGTGATAAAGTGATCTCGGCAACGCCCACTTCATCAGATTCCAGGCGATCCAGATCCTGTTTGGATTGTTCCTTCATTTCCAGATTTTGCAGACTGTGAAGAATTTCCAGAATTTCGGATTCCCCGATGACAATCAGAATATCGTTTGCTTCAAGCTCATAAGACGGCGGTGGCATAAAGATGACTTCCTCACCCCTTCGAACACCCAACACATTGATTCCCAGAGCACTTTTCAAGTGACTCCGGGCAATGCTGCGGGTTGCCAGCGTGGATCCTTCAGGAATCTGAATACCGATGAGATGTCGATGCAATTTAAATTTCAGAGCCACTTCCCGGGGAGAGACGTATTTGAACCCAGTCACTTCCTTGCTATTTCCCATGGCGTCCAGTTTGTCGGTCTGGCCAATGGCAATCAGTAAATCATCGGGATTGAAGCGGTAATTTCTCAAACGCGAGACCCGTGCCTTGTTTTTCTGAATCACGGCAACAATATTTATTTCAAATGAATTTCGGGTCCCGGCTTCCTTAAATGTTTTACCTATGAATTGAGAATCCTCAGCAATTTTGAATTCAGTGAAATGAAGGGCTGCTGCCAACTCATGTTCACCGACGAGCCAACCATGTTTCAGCGTGAGCGTTTTCCAGTCACGCAGGGTGCCAATCTGATCCCTCCTCCCGCTGACCAACAGCTTATCCTCTGCCCGCAATTGGGTATCAGGACCTGGAGCAAGCAGGGTTTGTTCCCCTCTCAGAATGGCCAGGACATTAAATCCTAGAGCGGATCCCAGGCGACTCTCAGCCAGATTTTTATCTTTGAGTGCAGAATTTTCAGGAATGCTCATGGTCAGCAAGCGTTCAGTGAGCTCATACTGCCCATTGAGGGTGTCGGCGATGGAGGTGGATCGTCCCAGGTCGCGATCTGGCAGCAGATGTCTCCCAAAGATAACCAGATAGGCAATACCCAACAGCATGGCAATCACCCCAATGGGCGTAAAATCAAACAGTTCAAATGGTTGAAGCCCTTCCATTTCCAGGGCATTGCTGATGAGAATATTGGGCGCGGTGGCAATGAGTGTGGTCAAGCCCCCAAACAGGGAGGCAAACGCCAAAGGGATTAATAGTTTTGAGGGTGAACGACCGGTCCTGTGGGCAATTTCCATGACCACAGGCAGCATGAGAGCGGCAACCCCAATGTTGTTCATGACTCCTGACAGAGCCCCCACAGTCACCATCATGATCACCAGGAGTTTTATTTCACTATCCCCTGAGAGTTTGAGGATGTGCCCACCGAGGATTTGAGCCACACCCGTTCGGACCAATCCAGCGCTTAAGACCAGCACGGACGCGATGGTGATGATGGCGGTATTGCTGAATCCAGCAATGGCGTTGGTATGGGTAATGACATCAAAGATGGCCAGAATCAGCAGGACGGATAAGGCGACCAGGTCCACGCGAATCCATTCAGTGACAAATAGGATAATAGCGGCACCAAGCACTGCGAGTACAAATATCATGGATAACGTCATCTAAACCCTGTCATAAAGAACCGATCTTTTTAGTGGAGCATGGTTAGTGTAAAGCTAATGACAAAACCACCCGCTTGCAAGAAATCAGGACATGCTGGAATCATCCCGAACCGCCCATCCTGTCAAGTTCAGAACCAGATTGGTTCATTCCATTTCAGACCAGGTTCCGGGATGAATTAATTCATTAAGGATATTTTCGACTTAGATAGTAGCAGATGTTTCTTACAATACAGCCACCCAGAGCGCCAGGATTCCTGGCAATGATTGAAGGAGTATTCTTTTTTGTTCCAGAGACTGAAAAACCGGTGGGATTGCGAGTTTGGCTATCGTCATCTGCTGGTTCTGGCAATTCCGCTCATCCTCAGTACCAGTTAATG
>JAIPGJ010000124.1 GCA_021736185.1 Fidelibacterota bacterium
GCATAACTGTACAATCCCATAAAGGGCTCGTAACTGGTTTCACTGTCTTCCATGCCAGGATAGGTATAGGTAATGACCCCCAGATCCAGACCCCAGTCTTCATTGAGTTCCAGATAATAGGCAGCTGTGATATCAACTTCTTGATAATCAGCATTCAAACCGGCCCAGACATCAACCCAGATGTTGTCACCCACACTTACGGTTAGTCCGGGAGTAACCAGGGGCTCATCCTGACTGAGATCATACCCTCGCCACATGTAATGGTTAAAAAATCCAGCATAGTATTCCATCCCAATCTCAGCCTGCAAAAGCGAGGCTAAAATGAGCGAAAGCAGTAAAACCTTTTTGATCATCTCAATGTCCTCTTTATTTCATTTTTAGTTCGGTCCAGGCCCTGTCAAGGGTCTGGTTGTAATCACCCAGGTCCGTCAAAAATTCGCAACGGGCCAGGATGTCATCCGGTGGAAAAATATTTGGATCAGAACTTATTTCCTCGTCAACATACTCAAGAGCCCCTGGAATAGGCATGGCGTACCAGACCTCGTTCACGATTTTTCCGGCTACTTCGGGTTTGAGGATATAATTGATGAATTTGTAGGCCATGTCCTTATGAGGAGCGTTCATAGGAATAGCCATACAGTCAGTGAACAATACCGCCCCCTCAACTGGAATGGTGAAGGCGAAAGAACTGTCTTCGTCCATGATCTGATACATATCGCCAGCCCAGTAATGGGAAATAAGTGCCTCTCTGGTAAGCAGGAGATCCTTGTTCATGGTTGATTCATACTTAAGCAGGTATTCCTTCTGCTTCATCAGGAGTTGTTTGGCCTCTTCCAGGTGAGCTGGCACCGTGTCATTGACTGAATATCCCAGATATTTGAAGGCAAAACCGAAAACCTCACGGACATCGTCAAGAAGCAAGATTCTACCTGCATATTCCGGGTTCCAAAAGGCGTCCCAGCTGGTGATTTCCTCGGTGATTTCCTCGGCATTATAGCCAATTCCTGAAGTACCATAAGTAAAGGCTACGGAGTGTTTGCTGCCGGGATCATAGGGTGGGTTGGCGAACTGGGGATCCAGACCGCTCAAATTGGGTATTTGATCATGATTTAAGGTTTCCAACATGCCTTCTTCAACCATAATCGCCACCATGTAGTCAGAGGGGAAAATCACATCATAGCCCTGGGCGCCCCCCTCCAGCTTGGCCAGCAGTTCTTCATTACTGGCAAAGGTATCATAATTTACTTTGACCTGATACTCTGCCTCAAAAGCGGTTACCACGGCAGGATCAATGTAATCCGACCAATTGTACACATTTAAAACTGCATCCTGTTTGGATGAACACCCCATCAGGAGTACCATCACGATAGCGCCTAGCATTGGTTTTAACATGCTCGTTCCTCTTTTCATGTTTTACGTTCAAAAAGATGAATACCACTCACCGCAATGATGGAAAAGAGCACCAGCATTGTACTTATGGCATTGATCTCAGGTGTTATTCCAAACTTGATCATGGAATAGATTTTCAAGGGCAGCGTTGTCGAACCCACCCCTGAGGTAAAAAAGGTGATGACGAAATCATCAATACTCAGTGTAAATGCCAGGAGGGCACCAGCCAGAATACCAGGGAAAATATTGGGTAGAATAACCTTCAGGAATACCTGCCAGCGATTGGCGCCCAAATCCATGGCGGCTTCCTCCAGACGATGGTCAAAGCCTGCCAGCCGAGCCATCACCACCAGGGCTACAAAGGAAATACTGAAACTGGCATGAGCCAGGATGATGGAGAAAAGACCCAGTGTAAAATTGAAAAAGACAAATAACATCAATAGTGAAACAGCCTGCACAATATCAGGAATGATGATGGGCATGTGGAGCGTTTTGTGATACAATCCAGAAAAACGATAGCGATAGCGGCTGAGAGCCAGAGCAGCCAGTGTACCCAGAAATGTGGAAAGTACCGTATTGGCGACTGCAATAATCAAGGTGTTGCGAATGGCAGACCAGAGTGCCGTATCCTTCCACATGATCTCATACCACCTGAGACTAAAGCCACCCCAGTGAGAAGTAAATCGAGAATCATTGAAGCTGTAGATAATGAGCACGATAATGGGGAAATATAGAAAGATCAAACCGGTCCAGGTAATGCCCCGCACCCATGATCCCCGGCCAAAGGCCAGATCGTTCTGGTGATCGGTCCCGGCCATCAGAGATATTCTCCCATTCCTAGGGATTGTTCTTTGCCCTGCTTCAAATAAGCACTCACCCCGATGAGCACCGCCACCATCAAGACCATGGATAAGGCCGACCCAAAGGACCAGTCTCGTACCGTCATGAACTGGTTTTTAATGGTGTTTCCAATCATAAAAGAGTCTCGTCCGCCCAGAATATCTGGAACAACAAAGGATCCCAGGGCGGGGATAAAGACAAAAATAGCTCCGGCGATGATGCCTGGAATGGACAGGGGAACTACAATGCGGCGAAATACATGAAACCTGCTGGCGCCCAGGTCGGTGGCGGCCTCCAGGAGCGAAATATCCATTCGATCCAGGGCAGCAATGATAGGCAGGATCATGAAGGGCAATTCACCGTAAACGAGTCCAACGACGACGGCGCTACCGGAATGGAGCAGATGCAGGGGTTCTGTGATGATGCCAGTCCAGATCAGGAATGAATTGAGTAGCCCCTGTCTTCCCAGAATGGTTAACCAGGCAAATATTCGAACCAGAAAATTGGTCCAGAAAGGAACGAGAATCAGAAACATGAATATCATTTTCCATTTGGGCGAGACAAAGGAGATGAAATAGGCCATTGGAAAACCAATAAGCAGGGCAGTCAGGGTGGCAATCACAGCATACAGAATTGAGCGAAGCAGGACCTTGAAGTATAAAGGATCAAGGATGCGTATATAATTTTCGAGGGTGAGTCCCAGGGAGAAATCCCTGTTATGGGAGAAACTTAAGCTGAGAATAATGAGAACTGGCAGGACAAAGAAAACGACCAGAAAGAAATAGGGCGGAAATAACAGAGCCTGAGATTCTCGGATTTTCAACAGATCACTCCGGGAGGAGGCATCCCGCTCGCGTACTCCAGCAAACAAAGATGTCCTCGCCCTCTATAAAGGACTCAGGATTGTTCCCGCTGGGGAGATAGTTCTGGTGCATCACAGAAACAGTTGATTCATTCTCTAGCTGAACCACAAAGATTGAAGAATCACCATAGTAGACCTCATTGAGGATGTGCCCCTTAAGGCCATTTTCTGATGGAAGGGGAGCGGTCCGGCTCATCCTGAGCTGTTCCGGACGAATTCCAAAGCGCAGCTCGTCGGGATTTGCCAGAGGTACTGACTGGTCCAGCCGAATCACATGTCCATCTGGTAGTGTGATCTGTACTCCCTCATCCGACGTCTCTAAAGTATCGAGTTTCATGAAATTCATTTGTCCAATAAAGCTGGCCACAAACCTTGATTTGGGTTTGAGGTAGATGTCATCGGGCAGTCCAATTTGGATAATATTCCCATTTTCCATGACGGCGATCCGATCTGCCATGGTCAGAGCTTCTTCCTGATTATGGGTGATAAAGATAAAAGTAATTCCAACTTTTCTTTGAAGGTTGGCCAGTTCAACCTGCATTTGTAAACGCAATTTTTCATCCAGAGCGGCCAGCGGTTCATCCAGGAGCAGTATTTTGGGTTCATTTACCAGAGCCCTGGCAAGGGTGACACGCTGTTGTTGTCCGCCACTCAGCTTGCCTGGTAAACGTTGAGCAAAGCCATCCAGGGCTACCGTTTTGAGCATGTTTTCCACCCGATCTTGAATTTCCTTTTCTGGAACATGGCTCATACGTAACCCAAAGGCAATATTTTCAAAAACATTCAGATGGGGAAATAACGCATAGCTTTGAAAAACAGTGTTGATGTTCCGTTTGTGAGCAGGTACATCCTTAAGGTCACTACCGTTCAAGAAGATATTTCCCTCGTCCGGTTTTTCAAATCCAGCAATCATTCTAAGGGTCGTGGTTTTACCACAGCCTGAGGGTCCCAAAAGACAGAAGAATTCATTTTCCTGAATGGTGAGATTCAGATCTTTTACCGCTGAAAAATCTCCGTAGAGCTTGGTCAGCCCCCGTAATTCAAGCATGGTTTTCCACGATGGAGGGTTGGTCATACCTGGCGCTTACAGCAGCACCGGAACACCGGTTTATGGCAGGATAAGGTTTACGTTGAGGTAGCTTTGCTACCCAATCTAACCTGAGATAATTGAACAACTCGCATAAATCCCCTAATATGGGCATTAAACAGCTGCACTCTCAATTGCTACTTGTGCAAGGAATAGAGGGAATCGGTAGCGAATCCTGCGAGTATCCTTGTACACCAAATGATCAATTGACCTGTCAGTGCAGGACCTGGTTAAGTAATGATGATAAAGTAAAGGAGTATGTCGTGCAAGCTGTTTTTAAGCGGACTGGATTTTCAACAGACTACCCTACAACCAGCCTGTAAACCAGATATCTGGAAAAGTTCAGAAAGTGAAGTTCAGACGACACCTGATTTTTGTCCATTGAGTAGAAAAGGTTTGGACAAAATGGCTAGCGAAGGATTGAAATGGGAATGAGTGAACACATCAATATAGTCGGCTCTTTTACAGGATCTGAACGAGGCCAGGCTGTAATCGATAAAAGTGCTGGCGCTTTGAGTCCCGTAGTTCTGTATCAGGGACATTCAATCACCTTTGCCGACAGGAATTGATAGGTAAAAAAAGACCACCCCAGCAGGATGGTCTTTTTAAATCTAATAGAGTTGGATTAGCTCTATTCAGTTAGCTCGGTTTCTTCCGTGTCTTCCATTTCAACGGGTGGAGGCGGGGGATTTCTCAGCAATTCGATTTCAGCATTGATCAAAGCAATCATCTTTTTAATATCTTTATCAGAAACTTTGCCGTCGACACTAAAGATCACTTTTCCGCTGGGATCAAAAACAACGATGTTGTTGGAGTCATCGGCCAGACCCCACTTCTTACCAACCATATTATTATTGTCACGAACATAGACGGTACTGGGATAATCTTCCTGCTTTCCAGAAAGAATCAGGTTGATGGCAAAATTAGGCTTCCAGGTGGCGGCCATATTAATCAAGGCAACGGAGCCATAGACATCTTTTGGATAGTCCTCAGCTTTTAAAGCTTCTGTCGCGGCATTATTCAGTTCACTCTCATCAGGATCAGCATGGACAACAACCCAAACCTTGCCAACCAGTTCATTGCTGCTCCAGGGAGTATCGTCGACTCGACCACCGTCACCGCCAGAGAGTTTCAGGACAGGGGCTTTCTGGCCTAAGGGAAGACCTGCAAACAGGCCAACACTCAACAGAATTAACAAAATACTAAGTGATACTTTTTTCATGCTACTTTCCTTTTTTTTATGATTGACCTTAGAATGGTTTCTCGTAAATGCCTCATTTTTAAATTGCCCTATCATTTTATTTGCATCAATAGAAAAGTATTGATGACGTATTTCAATAGGGTGGACCTGCCATTTTTAGCGCTTGCTCATATTCTAGGGCAGATTGCAAGCTGTGCAAGTATTATCCAGTGTTTTTGGACTCTATTGGATAACTTCAACACCCTTCCAGAAGGCGATATGGTCTTGAATGGGTTTGGCAGCGTCTGAAACCTCAATTCTTCTTTAAGATTGATTGGTGGCTGAACATAACAAAAGCACCCTGAATTGATATTTTAAAACAGGGTGCTTGGAATTTGTAGAGGAAAACTGCAGCGAGGTTATTGACTTGGACTAGAAGCGAACATCCAGGTCCAGATTCACTTGGTCCAGGACTTTCATGGGTCCCATGCCAACCAGGGGAAGATCAAAATCAGTGGGGATAATGACAAAGCTGCCAGTGGCATTCCATTTTCCTGCTGATTGCTTCAGGTTTAATTCCAGAGTATAAGATTTACTAATCCCATTAACCTGGAGTTTCCCTGGCAGAAAAACAGTTCCTGCCTGAAGTTCAGGTAGCTTCACATTTGATTCAAAAGTTATCAGGGGATGTTTTTTACGATCTAAAACGGACATGCGCATATGGGCATCACGCATGGCGTTTCCAGTATGCAGATCGTTCACAGAGACCTCCACGCTCACCGCTCGGTTTCCACTGGTGTCCGCATCACTGACGTGGATAGTGAAAATTTGCGCTTCTACAGGAAAGTCATGTGTTCTGGCATGCCCTGACCCTTCAAAGCTGCCATTGGCTTCGGTGATGGTGATGTCGGCCCAACTGAGCAGGGGGAGGATGGTAATCATCGTAACGATCAAGTTTTTCAGTTTCAATTCGAACTCCTTTCAATGAGTTTTAAATTCTGCTGACAGAGTAACTTCTGAAATGCGTGGCTTCTGTCTTGGAAACGACAAAGCAGAGTTAAAGAAATTTTATCCCAACGCATCATTGGGGGGCTGGATTATTGATATTGCCAAAGCCAATTTGATTTTCGCTGCAAATGGAATAAATAAAATTTTATTGTTAAAAATTCCAATTCACTGGAGCAGGATCATGCTAAGAACGCTTGCCATGTGATCCTGTACCGACTATTCTGAAGATAAAGGGTTTCCTTGACTTAAAGGGAAATTCGATTAAGCTAAAACGCGCATATCGCACATTGTGTGATTTGAGTCGTAAACTTTTAGTCCTGAGGGATGAGATAAGAGGAAAACAATGAAACGTAAATTAATAGTAGTATCACCACTGATCATCTTGATTCTGGCTTATTTGGTCATGAAAGTGCTGACATCCTTTAAGGAAGAACAACCCAAACGAAGTGCCATGGTCAAGCCCCGTCTGGTGGAAACCCGGGTTGTTGAGCTCGGGGACGTGCCTGCCAGCCTGACCACCTTCGGGACGCTGGCTTCAAGTCAGCCGGTTAGCCTGATCAGCGAGGTTGCTGGAACACTCAAGCCTGGGACCATCAAATTCCAGCCAGCCCAATCCTTCAAAAAGGGAGATCTTCTGCTTAAGGTTGATGACCGCCAGATCAAGTTGCAATTGAACAGCACCAAAAGTGATCTGCTAACTGCTTTGGCGACCCTTATGCCAGAGATTAAAGTGAGTAGCCCCAAAATTTTCCAAACCTGGCAATCCTACTTTGATTCCATCAGTTTTGATAAGTCCATTGGTCCACTTCCAGAGACTGACGACCAGAGACTGAAGGCGCTCCTGGCCCGTTATAATATTTATAAGCTTTATTTCACCGTTCAGGATCTTGAGATCAGGGCAGCCAAGCACTACTTCTATGCGCCGTTTAATGGCTCCATTGTCAGCGCCCAGCTCAGAGTAGGTAGCAGGGATGCTCCAGGAACTCGCCTGGCTGAGATCTTCAATCTGGATGAACTGGAAGACGAAATTCAAGTTCCTCCAGCCGATATTCGCTGGATAGGAACCAAT
>JAIPGJ010000125.1 GCA_021736185.1 Fidelibacterota bacterium
GTCCCTTGGAACCAGGAATTCTCAATCATGTCCAACCAGATACCCAATTCTCGTTTTCGCTATCTCTCAATTATCTGGACCTTCGAGAACTAGGCCTGCCACTTCTTAACCTTTTAGACTTGCTAAGCATCTAACCCTCCAGCGATGATAAAGAATCCTGATACTGAGCTCTTTGAAAAAGTTCAAGGCCGCGACGCAAAGGCTTTTGATCAACTGATGCGTGAATATTCACCAGAACTGTATCACTTTATACTGAGGATCGTGTCCAACACAGAAGATGCTCAGGATATTCTTCAGGACACCTTTGTGAGGGTGTGGGAAAAAAGTCATCAGTTTAAAGGGAATTCCACGGTAAAAACCTGGATATTCAGAATAGCTATCAATCTGGCATACACCCATCTCAAGAAGAGAAAGCGTTGGGGTCATTTGGTTCTGGATGAGATCAAATCCCTGGTGTCTGGATCAGACCCTGTGAAAGAGACTGAAGCGGCGCACGATGCCCAGCTATTAGAAAAAAGTCTCGCGAATCTAACGCCCCGACAGCATGCCGTGGTGGTAGCGAGAATCTATCAGGATCTTCCTTATACCGAGATATCAAAGGCTTTAGGGTGTTCCGAAAATGCGGCCAAGGTGCATTTCCATGAAGGGAAAAAAAGAATCGAATCATATATTAACAAGCAGGTGGAATAAAATGGATAAGATTGAAAAATTTATTAAAGACGAATTGTCAAGTGAAAGAGCTTTTCCTCCACTTGATATAGACTCCGTCATCGCTGGAACCCATTCCAGCATCCGCAGGAGGGCATCAAGAAGAAAGGTCATTTATTCCAGTCCTATAGCGGTTTTACTCGTCATGATCGGGTTGCTGGTCTTTCCCCAACGAAATGAAAATCCCACACCACCTGGTGGTGAATTGTTCATGGCCGGTTGGGGATATTCCTGGACAGAAAACCAGGATTTGGAATTAGAAGCTGGCCAGGAGAGCAACTTCTATGATCAGACCGTGGATTATTTGATCGATGACAACTATTTTAGCTATTCGGAAGATGCCGAGGCAATACTTGATGAAAACGATTTGGAAGCTCTCACGGGCTATCTAAAGGAGGCGTAATATGCGTACAAAGCTTCTACTTCTAACACTTTTCCTGGTTGGGACTTCCCTGGGGCAACCTCCAGAAATGGAGGGGCACATGAATCCCCAAAATATGGATGCCATTCGGATTTGGAAATTGACAGAGGTTTTGGAATTAACCGAAGAGCAGGTGGTAACCTTTCTTCCCCTGGTTCAAATTCATGAACGTCAACTTCGGGAAATCCAGGGTGAAATCAAAGCTCTCTCCAAGGAAGCCTACGCTGTCATGGAAAAGGGTGATGTCACACAGAAACAAGTGGACAAATTCATTAAGTCCTATGCTGACAAGCAAAGTGAAATTTATAAGATTAAGAATGATTTTGTCAAGGCTTTGCCAAAGCATTTAACACCGAAGCAACAGCTCATTTATCTAGGTTTCGAAACCAGATTTAGAAGTGAGTTGCGGGAGTACATGAAAAATGACCGGCGCGGAATACAAAAGCGTACCAAGTATGAAACGAAACGTCAATAAACGGGCTACGGAGGATTAGAATGAAACTTAAATTATTATTGCTGGTGTCTTTACTCACACTGGGATTGATCTCGTCCTGCGATGTGGCTGAAAGCAATCAAACCACCGATATTGAAGATGCCATTATGAAGGTGATTTCTGCCGACGATAGTACTTATGGCATTGAAGGCATGGGAAATATTGAAGAGGAAGATTACACCCTGTCCAAGTCGCTTGTAGGAACTCAAGTAGCTTCAGGCATCACCGTTTTAAGCCTGCGAGATTCTAATTACGTCTGGAGATTTGGGCGGACAGGCATTGAAGTCGAGCGAGAGATCACCATTGAAGTCGAAGACGACAGCTCAGCTCTGGCACTTATCAGCCACCAGATAACCGGGACTTTTCATGTCAGGCAGTTTGAGAGAGTTTGGACAGGTGTGGATAGCTGGGAAAGGGGAGACTCAGTTCGTTTCAGTCAAAAGCCAATTAATATGACGACCCATCGTCGTGTCGCCTTCAAAAAAAGATTGGATGCAGCTGGGGTAGAACAGTGGAAACCAGTTGCCATGACCTTGCTCACCGGACATTCTGGTGAAAGTCTTGATATTGAAACACTGGAATGGGTTGCTGAAGATTCTACCTTGATATTGACTGATTTTGACACCGTACTCTATGATCGGCGCCACCCGCTGCTCCTTTCTCAACTGGGTGCGAATCATGTGAATGTGGTACTGAGCAATAATGATGTTGAGGGTGAGGCAGAAATGGTAACTGGACGTTTAGGGTACCATCCACGACTCAGCGGTCCAGATGCTCGATCTCGTTTTCACTTTCATTATGTTGAATCTCTGGCTACCGGGGAAAAGGTCTATAGTCAACGAATTATTCCAATCAGAATGCATCCTAGAAATTTTAAGGGATTTGTCGAGGTGATTGATTATCGGACCCTGTTTGATCATGATTATCCGGACTATACGTCTGCAACCCTGGGTTTTATCTACACCACCCGTGAGCATGTAAGACCATAGGATTTACATATAGAAAAAAAAGGCCAGGAGCGAATCCTGGCCTTTTTTTATCGATAATTTCGAATCGTTTAAAAATGCAGGCTGCTGTTTATTCCAAAACCGATTCCCTTGGCGTCTGAATTTATCCCGTTAAAGAAGGAGATGTTCAATCCAGTCTCCAGGAATCCGAAGTGAAAACCCGTTCCAAAGGTGTGGACGGGATCTCCGTATCTGGTTTGGTGGTAATAGCTAAGATCCACCCAGTCTGCGGGATAATAATTTAACTGATAATAAAGCTCAAGATCTGGGCTATAACCAAACCGCACGTCATCGGTGAAGGCTTTCTCAATTCCCAATCCAATAATGACGTTGGCAATGGGTTGATAGTATGCTGCCAGATTGAAAACAGTGGGGATCTTTATCTTGAGTGTCTCATCTGTACCCAAAACGGTTGTGGAATCTCTCTGGTATTGTTCAATGCTATCGGTTTCAGCACTTCCAGGCGCAGGGATGGCACTCACAAAAGTCCAGGTCTCATGAGTCAACCCCGACCATTTATAGTTGGCGCCAATATTTTTCAGAGAGAGCTGGACTTCCACTTCCTGATGAACCAGGGGTTGCAGATCCATGATGGCTCCAAAATCAAGACCAAAAGTAAAATCTGAAGCCGTGCTCATAGCATCAAAGTCATCGGTATTCAAGTTATCCAGATGACCGTCGATTCCGCCTTCGGTTGCCCACCCTTCTCCTGAAGTGATGGTTATGACAGAGTCTTCCGTGGTGATCTGGGTAAGTTCATGATTGATTACTTTTACGTACCCAAAACCCTTATAGGTATTCAATCCCAGGCCTATCTTTACCTCACCATAAGGTGTGTTGACGGGACGTGCATAGGAAAAGGCTGCTTTGCCCATTAAGGGAATTGACTCTATTTCCAGACCGCTGAGATCAATGGGATCATTGAGTAAAATATCCTGGAAGGGCAATCCTATTAGATTCCCTGGAATGGTCATTTTCACATGGGTGAGTCCAGAAAGGTTAAAAGCAAAATTTCCCTTCCTAAATCCAAATAGTGTCTGAAAATTGGGGGAAATATTGATGGTCATATTTTGACCCTCAATGGTTGAAAGGAAATCAGATTTCATCGCTTCATCCCAAACGCCACCCACGGTCCACCATTTTTTGTACCATCCGGGAGTCAATAATGAGTTTCGCACATTAAATTTAAAGTCAGGAAATAGGTTCAAATTGATTGAACGTTCAAAGTGTCTGGCCAGGTTGGCAGGATTTCTGGCAATATCTTCCAGAGCACGAAAGTGGAGCCTTTTAATTTTCAAGACCTTCATTCTCGCCGTATCAACAGCAAGATTGCCCATACCATCAGATAAGCTTGAGTCCTGAAAGGTGGTATCCTCAGTGGCGACAGCTAGATATTGCGAACCGGCCTGTTTAGCTAAATAGGCATCAAAAGCCAGGACGATAGAATCAGCTGAGGCTTCAATGGCAACCACCTTGGTAACTGTATTATAAATTTGAACATTGCTGCCATCATCTTTGGTAACGACCACGTAATCCACATCACTACTATCGGTGGCCAAGAGGTGACATACAATGTCAAGACAATCGTTGGCTTTAATGGCAATCATGGCTGGGTCAGTGATGGAGATATAAGGCAGCGTTTCAAAATGGAGTGTCTCCAGCACTTCGTTTGACCAATAGTAAAGGGGAGCTTCATTGATCAGTCCGGTGAGGGTGATTGGTTCCGGGGCATTCTGTACCCACTCCATGGCTGGTTCAGGTGTGACCACTGTGTCTTCAACCATGAAAAGGCTACTATCCGCAAGCGTTGAATCCAGCACCGTCGCTTCAGCCAAGCTGGAGTCTGTTTCGCTCGAATCAGAAACAAACATCTCCTCAGCTTGAGTTTCAAGTGTATCGACCATTTCTACTGCAGGTTCAAGTGAATCGCTCATTGATGAATCTACTGCCGTTGTATCGACCTGTGCGAAAAGCAAGCTGGTTAAACTCAGGCCTAGCATAATATTAATTAGAGTTTTCATTAGAATTGCTCCCCTTGAATCGTGTACGACATACTACCCCAGGTTCTTATGGTCAGGGAATCTGTAGTAAAAAATCGTGAGGGTACACTATTGCCTGATTCATCTGTCCGTCCCAGAAGCGTGACCTCAGGTTTGAGGAATAGTTTCTCCTCAAAGAGGGTGAGTTTGTCATTTGTCATGAGGACTTTGGTGGTGTCGGGCGCTATTTCAGGATCAAGATTCTGAAATGGGAGTAAATTTAAAGTCATGAGAGTGTCTGCCGCTGGCGCATTCCCTGCTGCAATCGTCAGGCTATCAAAAGCAAGGCTATCGTTACTGGCCAGGACAAGGACGGTTGCACCAAACTCAAACATGTTTGATACGATAGCATTTAACTCAAATTCTTCTAGAGTGATGGTCCCATCCTCGGGAAGAGGTGAATCTATGCTGGTCACATCCATATCCAGACCAGGTGGTTCTTCAATGATCAGCGAAAGCGGTACATTAATGTACATGACTGGAGCCATGCCCTGACCCTTGGCAATGGTACTCGGACTGTCACTGCCTCCAATGATTGCCTGACCACTAGAAACGATGGTTGCTGGTTGTGAGTTTAAAAGAGCAGTTGCATCAATGGAAATCGTATCCCCGTCCTCTGCTAAGTTGTGATCTAGGATGTGGATGGCACCAGGCAGGATATTGCCAAACTCATCTTTCCCGACCAAGTCCAAGGTTAAAAATATGGGAATTTCAAAGTCACTATTGAAAACGATCTCAATATTGACATGTTCAAAATCTATGTCAGCCACCATTTCCGGCAACTCGATAGATTGTACCGTTTCCCCAATCACCAGGGTGTCAGGTGCGATGATGCCCTCCACACTTGCCATGGCAAGATTGCTAATATTGACATCTATATCTATGGAATCTCCAAATGTCAGGGTCATTTCTACATCATCTGGCAGCGTGACTGTGGAGACATAATGAATGGCCTGATCCACACCGGGCAATGCTGTGTCAAAAATCAAATCATACTCAGCCATGTTAAAGTGACTGATCTGCGGGTCTTCAGTTGCTTCAAGTGGGAAGCTCTCCCTGAACATTGTACCATCGACCTTTGAACGAAATTCATCAATCTGAAACGTCACATCTGCCACCACACCGATACGATTGGTCATGGTCAGAGCGAGATCGCCCCTTTCAAAGTCGGCCACAGTCAATTTGGTGGCTTCATTCAGGATAATTTCATTGGAATCCACCATGGCATCCTGACTAAAAAAACCGGTAACCGTGGAAAATTCCATATCCGAAACCAGAATCTCCACATAAATAGAGTCCTCCAGACCGAAGCGTCCAACTTCCCCTGCCGGCGTAATAACCACGGTGCTATAGGTCAACAGCTGACTATCCAAATCCATATCCAGGGCATAATCGGAAAGGTCAAACTCCAGCACATTCACGGCGGGATTGGGTTGCAGGACCAGGCTACCGGTGAGAGGATTTGATGTTCCATTTTCGATGAGTTCAGGTATGGTCAGGAAAATGGTTGGTAGGGCATCAAAGCCTACACGGTTGACCTGGTTGTCAACGTTAATGGTAAGTGAACCCACTGAAATATCAGCGAACAGCAGGGTCGATTCAGAAGAAATATTGATCTCACCATCATCCAGTATATTTTGAGCCTCAATGATACCGGTCATGCGATTGAAAAACAGGTTCTCGCCGCTCTGATCCCCGTAGAGGGATATAGACACAGAGACCTGATCATCCTCAGTCAGATTAACCTTGTTGTCTCCAGTATCCTCAGTGAGGATTTGATAGGAATACTGGACTTCCTGTTGGTCCAGCTCCATGGCCAGAAAATAACCTGCGATATCAGTCAAGTCGCTGATGTTGCCATTGGCGGGAATGGCAATGGAAGTACTGAAAGCCACTTCATCTGGATCAAGCAGGGAGGCGATGTCAATGACTAGATTCGCGTCGACGTTCATGGAATTGTTGATATCAATGGCCAGTGACCCTGATTTGATGCGTGCACTTTCAATGATGTTCTCCGATTCGGCCATGTCAATGCTGCCAATCTCATCAATGTCTTGACTGGGAACCTTGGCCATGGCACTGGTCACAACCAGATTTGTGCCGGCAATATCAATATCAAAACTTGATTCTTTAACACCAGCATCAATAAATAGGGGAGTGCCGGATCCAGCGGTAGCCCCTGTTACCTGTACCAGAATATCCCCGGGTAGAGTTTTTCCAGCAAGATCCATGGTTTGCATCGAACTTTCCCCAACGCCGATAGCTGTGTCCCAGGAAACTTCACAACCTTCTATGGTTGTGGTATCAGTTCCAACCACTTGGCGCAGGGCAATGTTAATGGGTGAGCCCAGGGGAATTGCCAGGTCATTATTGATGGTAATTTCCAAACTTCCCTCAGCGAAATCTGCTTGGGTAAAATCAGTAAATGTAAAGGGCTTGTGCACTGGAGTAAGATTATCTCCAGGAATGATTTCAGTATTGCCATTCGGAATATCATTTACAGTGGGTACTATTTCGTTCAGTTGAAAAGGGTCGGTGCTGGTAGCGGGTATGTCTGAGAGTTCGATCGGTCCCAAGGTGGATTCTATTATTTTTTCGATGGGAGCCACGTCCACGGTTCCAAAACCGCTGGTATGATTTCTGGTTGAGCCAGTCACGGTAACGTCGTCCACTGACTGGGAAAATGTTTCGTTTATGTCACCAAATGCGAGTTGATCACCCACTGCCTGAGAATCCATCTCAGTGGTGTCAGAATAG
>JAIPGJ010000012.1 GCA_021736185.1 Fidelibacterota bacterium
ACACGCGTATATCCAGATAGGTGCCAGACGCAAAGCCTGAATAGCCCGCTGCCACGGTTCTAACTGCTCCAGCGGCAATGGGATTTCTCAGGGCTGTATACTCAATCTCCGGTTCATTATCCAGGCCACCGTTATACAATGTGCGTAAATATTCATCTGTACCATCGGCACGGATGGCCCAATCGGGGAAACCATCCAGGTTGACATCCAGGGCAGCGAACCAGGTTCCCCTATCCAGCTTACCCCTCTTGAGTGGGCTACCCTGGAGCATGATACGGATAAAGAGATTGGATTGGTTTGAGTAGAAATACGAGTCATGGCCATACTGGTCCGGGATGATATCCAGACCATCTTTCGATTGATCATTGGCATCCTGAAGTGAATTCCAATTTGCATTGATCATGGGAATCCAGTCAGCGTTGGCCGGCCAGGTTTGGGCCAGCAGCTCTTGCGCTGGTGTCAAAGTATAGAGCAGAATCAAAAGGCATGATAGCCGTCTATATCGGAGTAGCATCTGAGTTTCCTACTCCCTTCCCAAGCATGAATGAATCAATTGAAATCCAAGAAGTCCGGAAAAATCGACGTGAATGGGGTCAAGGCTTGTGTGAAAAAAAGTTTGTAGTCATTGGAGGTAGCCATTGAGAGGGCAATACCTGGATTGCGGGAAAAGCTAGAAATATTCCATTTCCATTGCATGTTAAATCATTTCCCGGTGTCAACCGTTGGCGATTGATGAACTCCAATTCGCCAGGAGTATCAGTTAGAAATGAACCAAGTCGACCTGTAACTTTGCTTAGCATTTAATGTAGGTCATAGCTAAATAAATTAGTAGACAATAATTGTGTCTGAGCCTTCCGCAATCATTGCCAATAGCTATGAATTAATAACCAAAATGACCTTCTTCCCTGCCAGTTGAGATGCGTTTTTCTTGATTGAACAACTACTCGAGGCAACAAGACGTAATATTCCACCTGCACATATAATACCTTTCCTGAGATGTCCCTGTTTTGAGCATTTAATCAGGTTACTCTCCTGAATTCAGTCTATTCTCTTTTTACTCAAGAGATTTTTCATGCTGAATACTCGCTCTTTTTCACAAACGTTTTTTCTTGACATCAAGAAAACATTTCTTATACTTTGTTCGGACATCGAACAAAGTTATTATCTGTACCCGATCATTTGAAATTAATTGCATGTTTTTTTGACAATAGTCGACATTACTAAGTTGGGATCATTTCTCCCCTTTCAGTAAAGATCTATTGCCATCACGCTTAAATATTACAGTTCTTTAACATATGAGGAGGTTCCAATGAGGACAAAACTTCGCAGACTTTTTATAAAAGCGCTTAGTTTTTTATCGATTGTTTTAACGTGGATTGTCTGCATGTCGTCTGTGACTCATGCAGCTGATCATGTATCAACTGTTGCTGTTGTCTCCGACAGCGATGGACAAAGAATTCAAGTTGACGGGAAAGATTTCATGATCAATGGGATGAATTGGGACTATTTCCCAATTGGTACCAACTATTCCTATTCGCTTTGGAATCAAAGTGACGAGATTATTAAAACGGCGCTGGATCGCGAAATGTCTCTTTTACAGGGTATGGGTGTAAATACCATCCGCATGTATTCTGGGGTGCCTCCGCGTTGGGTGAAATATATCTATGAACAGTTCGGCATATTCACAGTCCTGAACCATTCTTTTGGACGTTATGGATTCACTGTTAACGGTGTTTGGGTTCCCAATGTTGACTACGGAGATCCAGTCTTCCAAAAAGCTCTTTTAAAAGAAGTGATGACCGAGGTTAATGACTTCAAAGATGTTCCCGGTGTGCTCATGTGGTTACTGGGTAATGAAAATAATTATGGTCTGTTCTGGGAAGGTGCGGAAACAGAAGATATTCCTGAGGGTGAAACCGTTCAAACCGTCCGAGCCCACCATATGTACTCATTATTCAATGACGCTATCAATGCTATCCACAAAGTGGACAACAGGCGACCCGTTGCCATTTGTAATGGCGATCTATTATTTGTAGACATCATTGCTGAAGAGATTGAAAATCTTGATATACTCGGCAGCAATGTGTACCGCGGTATTTCATTTACCGATTTTTTTGAGGTGGCGGAGGAGAAACTTGATGTACCTGTCTTATTTACTGAGTTTGGTGCTGATGCCTTCAATGCCAGGGAAATGCGTGAAGACCAGGAAAATCAAGCCAAATACCTCCTGGGAAACTGGCAGGAAATTTATGAACAGTCCGCAGGCAATGGGCTGATTGGGAACTGCATCGGTGGTATGACTTTTCAGTTCAGTGATGGCTGGTGGAAATATCTACAGACAAGCAACCTGGATGTTCATGATATCAATGCCTCCTGGGCAAATGGTGGCTATCCGGCAGACCTGGTTCCTGGTGAAAATAATATGAATGAGGAATGGTTTGGAATCTGCGCCAAAGGACCCACTGATATCGAAGGTCTTTATCAATTGTATCCACGAGCTGCATATTATGCGCTGAAAGAAGTCCATGCCCTGAATCCTTATGCCCCTGGTGTAGACCTGGAAAAAATCAGAGCACATTTTGTGAGCATCTCCCCCATGTCAGCTATCCTCATGGCACGTGGAGATAAAGCAGCCCTGGCCTCAGAGGCTGGCAGCCTGGGTCGCATCAAAGGTTTGAGAATCGAAATGGAGACCTACCATACCGGCGGAAAGTTCACCACCACACCTGACGATCCAGTCCAGGGCAGCACTGATTTACCCATATCCAAGGGTTTCGATCATATGCAATCCTACTACCTGTCCGTGGAAGCAACTCCCTCGCCTAATGTAACTGGTGCCGTCACATTTAATGTTTTGGGACATGTTGCCCAAACCCTCATTGATGAGATTTATTACGAAAAACGTGGTCGGCCACAATCAGTTGTCACCGATGATGGTTCCGTTTCCATGGAAGGTCTTGATCGCGTCCGTGTTTACAATGCCTCCCTATCCTGGGATGATAATTTCTTCAGACTTGAAGGATTTTTCCGAACCGGTCATTATCATTGGGGTTATGAAGGCGATTTCTTTGGTCTCTATCGAGAAGCGAACTACGGTCCAAACATGGACACCTATGATGGAAATGCTCCTCTGGGTATAGAAATTGAAGGCAAGAAAATACTGAGTGGTTTCAAACTGGCCTTTGGACCCGAACTCTGGTGGGGTGCCAACCCGGCTTATCTAATTAAATATTCTCGATCCATTGGTCCCTTCCTTTTAACGGCTGTGTATCAAGATGATTTAGACAGACAAGCGCCAGCCATATCCTCCTTTGCTGTACCGCTACCCCCTACGAAAAAGGGAACCCTCCATTTAAAAACAAATTTAGCTGGACTGGGTGTTGAACTTGGCAGTATCTGGTCAGGTGCAACCAAGGTCGACGAGACCTTTCAGATTGTTGAAGGTACTACAGGAAATTATGAAGTCTTTCAAGATACGGTAAGAGCTGCTGATGCCTGGGGCGGTAAATTTAAACTCACCTATTCCCGGGGAAGATTGAATTGGTATATACAGGGCGCCTCAATGGGCATTGTTGCCGATGGTGGTCCCACGGCTACCCAGACTTTTGCAGGCTGGCGCTTAAAAGACAGTGGCAGTGGTAACCAGAATAATATTATCTCTGGTTTCACCATTCAGACAGGTAACCTGCAGATCGCCCCCAATTTTCTATGGCAAAAACCACTCATTGGACCGATTCCAATCGATGTTCAACAGCCTGGTCGACCGAGAAATGTCATTTCAGACCCCTTTGCCGTTCGCGGGAATCGCGAAACCACTGCCTACGAGCTGCTACTTACCTATGACCCCACGCCAGCAACCTGGTTCTATGAGTGGAACAATGATATGGCCGAAGATGCTCGTTTTGCTGCCAGTCTGGATTATGTCTACCGCCAGCACCCCACCACTCAGGATGCAGCAATTGGAATTCTGGCTGATGGTCGAACCACTTTTGCCTTCCCAGGCGCTCCTCCAGCACGTGATCTCTGGGAATTAAATGGTCGTATCGCTTCAAAATTGAATTCTAATTTTGGCCTGATTATGAATTTCTACCAGGGCATTGCAGAAGCAAATGGCAGTGATACCCTCTTGGTAGAACGTTTTGGTGGTGATCTCAGAGTGATCAGGGGTTCATCAAAACTCATGGCTATGGCCAAAGTAAATGATTGGGGACCCTATGATTATCATCGTGATTATAATCTGACCTATCCCCTGCAACTTGTACTTGATCTATCCACTACTGTGGGTAAGGCAGGATGGTGGGATCTCCCCCAGACACGTCTCGGGGTGAGCTATACCTACAGGACCCTGGATTCACATTCACCCCGGTACTGTCCAGAGATGATCCTTAATGATCTCAATGAAATGGAATGTAATCCAGATGCTGTTGGTGCTGATGATGGTAATGAGTGGCAAATCATGACATACATGCACTTGAACATAGGACTATAGATCATGATTTTAAAAAATATTCACCAAATATCTGCACAGTCAACCCTTAATGGGGCAGGAGATTTTAGAATGAATAGAAAAAATAAATCCTATCTGTTTGCCATCATGATATTGGTGGTTTTAGGCGGGTTATTTTCATGCGAGAGGGAAACGGGCATTTTAGGGCCAGCTCCCTTCCCTACAGATGCCGAAGTTTTTATTGATGGTTTTGGTCCAAGTGTGGAACCGCAGTCCTTCTTAGGGACTAAATTGGATGCCTTGCAGATAGATGAATCAGAGGCATATAGTGGTACTCAATCCATCATAATAACTATCCCGGGACCAGGTGATCTTTCAGGTTCGACTTGGTCTGGTGGAGCTCTGGTAGCTGGCATAGCCCGTGACTTAACGGGTTACAATGCACTCACCTTTTGGGCCAAAGCAAACAAGTCACTCACCTTAAATTCCGTGGGACTTGGAAACGATAATGAAGCCCCAAATCCTTATGTTGTTGAACGCGTGAATGTGCCTTTGACAAGCTCCTGGACAAAGTACGTAATCCCAATCCCCCTGCCGGCAAAGCTGCCACAAGAGCAGGGATTATTCTATTACTCTGAGGGTCAGGAAAATGGTGAAGGAGCAACGATCTGGTTGGATGAGATTCAGTTTGAGTCCCTGGGAACCATCGCGCACCCCGCTATCAGCTTTGCGTCCACAAGTGCAACTGCATACCAGGGCTCTACCGTATCAGTTCCTTCAGTTACCATAAGCTATGATGTTGATGGAACAAATGTAGACGTGGTGGCCTCATCAAATTACCTCAGCTTCAGCTCATCTGACACAAGTATAGTAACCATCAATGCAGATGGTACCATGACTGCCAATAATCCAGGAAGTGCTACAATAACCGCAACACTGGGTGACAATAGTGCCACAGGTTCCATCACAGTGAATGTTGATTATGCCCCAGTCTCTCCTGCTGCGGATCCTACCCATGATGCAGCTGATGTGATGGCTTTATTCAGCGATACCTACACCAGCGTTACTCCCAATATGAACTGGTACACCTATTGGACATGGTCAACAGCAGAGGTGAACGAATTTGATATCGATGGAAATGAGATGATGATTTTCAGCAAGTTAAATTTTGCAGGAGTAGAGTTCGCCGACGAGCAAATTGATGCTTCGGCTATGACCCATTTCCACATGGATATCTGGACCCCAAACTATATTACCGCTTCATCTAGATTTATTATTAAGCTCGTTGATTTTGGCGCAAATGGTGCCTACGGCGGTGGTGATGATACAGAGCATGCTCTGACCTTAAGTACCACCACTACCCCGGCCTTGTCCTCGAATTCCTGGGTCAGTATTGATGTTCCAATGACTGCCTTTACTGGAGCAACAGCGCAATCCCATCTTGCTCAGTTGGTTCTTGAGTGTACTGGTGGAGCGCTTACAACCATTTTTGTTGATAACGTCTATCTGTACAGATAAGAGGAATTGGATTCAGTAAGCCATGATAGATTCAAAACACCGCAAAGGACTCGATTCCAATCATGGCTATAGCCAGTCTGACTCTCTCGGTCGACATGTCGTCGACCGATGGGAGTCCAAACCGTTGGCAGATTCTGTTTTACACCTCATCTGGCGGAAGCATCAGATTTCCCGTGCAGAAATTGCTCGGGAAATTGGTCTCTCTCGTTCCACAGTAACTGAAGTTGTGAAAGAGCTGCTCCTTTCCGGGTTTGTTAAGGAGGTAGGTAGCGGGGTTTCCAGTGGGGGTCGCAAGCCCATTGTTCTGGAATTTCAGAATGAAGCCAGGATCATTTTTGGTATCGATATTGGGGCCACCCACGTTGCTGCAACTCTCACTGATCTAAGTGGACAAATTCTGGCTTATGAGAAATATAACTATTTGGTGAGATCAGATCCAAAAGGAACCCGTGATCTGGTATTTCAACTCTGCGATGGTATGCTCGATAAGATAAAAAATGGAATGAAACGCCTCCTGTGCATCGGGGTTGCTCTCCCCAGTCCAGTAGATCCCGATCACCCTGAATGGCTATCAGAAGTTGTTATTCCCGCCTGGCGTGGTCGAAGCGAAATAGATCTCCTCCACCGTCACTACAATGTTCCTGTTTACGTTGACAATGATGCTAATCTCGGTGCCCTGGCAGAACATCGTTGGGGAGCTGGTCGTGGGGTGAAGGATCTGACCTATGTAAAACTGGGTTATGGTGTCGGAGCAGGATTTATCCTCAATGGAGAGATTTATCGAGGGGGTTCTGGGATAGCCGGTGAAATGGGTCATATCCCTATTAAAACTGATGGTATTAAGTGTGTTTGCGGACTTAAAGGCTGTCTGGTGACTCTGGTTGGTGGCCTGGCAATGGAAAAACGGGTCAAAAAGCTGCTATCTAAATTCCCTCATAGTTCTCTGGCGAAAGTGGAGCCAACACTTCAGAATATAGAACTGGCCGCAAGTCATAATGATGAGTTAGCACTCCAGCTTTTCAAAGAAACAGCTGATTATATGAGTATCGCAATTACCGGCTGGATCAATATGATGAATCCTAGCCGAGTCATTATTGGGGGCGCACGTAAGGAACTTCAGCGACAGATTTTAAAGCCTATCCAGGTCAAAATCCGGGAATGCTCCATTGTGGGTTCTGTTGCCAGTACAGAGATCAGAACAGGGTCTCTGGGAGAGCAAGCTGAAAGCATTGGGGCTGCAACACTCGCTCTGGAGGAAGTTTTCTCTGAACCAGGCTTCTATATGAGTAAATCTTAAATCACAGGAATGTTTCATGTCGACAAGATCTAATATCATCCTGACACCCATACTGCTTTTGTCGTTGCTTCTTTTTATTCAGTGCAGCAACAATTCTGAGCCCATAGAAAAAGAGTGGCAGATTATCTGGCAAGATGAATTTGACGGCCCTCAGGGACAATCACCAGATTCCACGCGTTGGGTATATGACACCTGGGGCAATGAATCAGGCTGGGGCAATAATCAGTTAGAATATGATACTGATAGACCTGAGAATGTGTCTTTGGATGGTGAGGGTCATCTGGCCATCGTTGCCCGCGAAGAATCTTATGGTGGATTAAACTTCACTTCTGCCAGAATAACAACTCAGGGTCTTTTCGAGTTGACCTATGGCCGTTTTGAAGCCAGAATTTATCTACCGTGGGGACAGGGCTTATGGCCAGCATTCTGGTTATTGGGAGATGATTTTAACACGGCAGGTTGGCCCTATTGCGGGGAGATCGATATCATGGAGTATCGTGGCCAGGAGCCGCGGACTATTCATGGAACTATTCATGGTCCGGGTTATTCAGGCGCACAGGGAGTCGGGACCTCCTACACCCTGACAAATGCGCGATTTGATACAGATTTTCATACCTTCTCTATTGAATGGAATCTGGAAAACATCAGTTGGTTTGTTGATGGCGAGCTATATCAGACTATCACTAGCAACGATGTCCCTGGCGATTGGGTCTATGATCACCCCTTCTTTATCATTTTAAATCTGGCAGTAGGCGGCAATTATGTCGGTCCGCCTAATGAGAATACCATTTTTCCTCAAACCATGCTCGTAGACTACGTCCGAGTCTATCAGGAAGTCGAGTAGACTTTGCTTACCGTCCCGTGTAGAAAATCTTTGCTTCAACTAGCGAAAAAGGAACTATGCACATGAGTGCTAAAAAGCATTACCAAACGGCAGAAGAAGATCGAATCTCTCTAAAACAAAAAGCGGCTTATTCCATAGGTATGCTGGTCAACAACCTTCAGGCAGCAGCTATGCCTGCCATGGTTGTCATTTTAAATCTTGGCTTGGGCATGGATGTGCTGTGGGTTGGATTAATTGGGGCTATCCCCCGTATTTTTGATGCCATTTCAGATCCCCTGGTGGGTTACATCTCAGATAATACCAGAACAAGATGGGGTCGACGACGTCCATTTATTTTCGTCGGTGCCATTACCGCTGGAATCATATTTGCATTGATGTGGCAGCTACCTTCAGGCTATATAGATTTTCTCAAAAAAGCACCTGTGCTGGAACATCAAGGCTACTCCATTGGTCAATCACCCGTCGTTTTTAATAAAGCGGGTGGGGTTGAATTAGAGTATGATGCAAGCATTCAACCTACTGCACAATTTGTTTTTTATGGCCCAAAAACGCTGGCCATCGATGCTGTTTCTCCCACCTCAACCAATCTGGATGGATTTCCTCAAGTAGAACTCAATGTTTTGAAACCTGAAGGATCTAAACTGCGATTGGTTTTCTACGAATCAGTGAGTTCAAATTCAGAGAATCCTTCCGATGGCGAAACATATGCCATCGATCTCAGTGATGCACAGTTGAAACAGAAAGGTGGGAACCTTTATAATTTTGATTTAGCTGACATGCAAAGCATGCCATCGGATGATGCTCCTCAGGGCAACGGCACCCTGGACCTCCAGGCAATCGACCGCGTCTCCGTCGAATTTGCTGGTTTGACAGGCGCAGGTACTGTTACAGTCCAGTCTATTAAACTCAAGAAGAGCGATGGGTTTTACGTTTTCTGGTTTTGGCTATTCCTTTTCATGTCCATCCTATTCTTTCTCGCCTACACGGTCTATGCAACGCCATTTGTGGCCTTTGGTTACGAAATGACAGCCGATTACCATGAACGAACGCGATTACACGCTTTTGCCAATACCGTTGGTCAGCTGGCCTGGTTGGGCGTCCCCTGGTTCTATGCCATCATGTCAAGTGCGCTGTTCAGAGACACAGTACATGGTGCCCGCACTCTGGCGTGGGTTGTGGGTGGTGTCGTAGCCGTTTTTGGTATCCTGCCGGCAATTTTCCTCAAGGAAAGGCCAACGCTTACACCTGTGGTCAATGCGGGCAAGGGACTCATGGCCAATATGAAAGAGTTCTTCGCCGGTATTAAAACGACCCTGAGTTGCTCTCCCTTCGTCAAGATCTGTGGAACGACCTTCCTGGTATTCAATGGATTTCAATTGGGAATGTCATTTTCCATCTATGTTATGATTTACTACCTCTTTGGAGGAAATGACGGGGATGCCGGTAAACTCATGGGCTGGTACGGGATGCTCACTTCGATTGCCACACTGGGAGTGATTCCACTTACTGGATGGATCGGAACCAAAATCGGCAAGCGCCAGACCTTCATGATCACGATCTCCCTTTCTTTATTTGGCTATGCACTCAAGTGGATTGGTTACAATCCAGACTACCCCTATATGCTCCTTATGGCTACACCCTTTGTTGCCTTTGGAACCGGTTCCCTGTTTACCCTCATGGGATCCATGATCTCAGATGTTTGCGATTATGATGAATTAGAGACCCACCAACGGCGAGAAGGTGTCTTTGGGGCTATTTACTGGTGGATGGTGAAAGTTGGAATGGCACTAGCTGGTATACTCACGGGAGTACTTCTTAAAGTGGCCGGTTTTGATGTTGCCCTTGGCGCCGCCCAGGCTTCAAGTACGCTCTTCTGGATTCGTATCTTCGATGTAGGGGTACCGCTGGTCACGTCAGCCATTGCCCTGTTTATCATGATGAGTTATGAAATCACAGAGACCAAAGCCCACGAGATCAGACTCGAGCTTGAAAGCAGGCGCGGAAAAATTGCCAATGCAGAAGGACCTGAAAATGAATAATAGTGGTTCTCATGTCGTACATTTCATCGCGCTTTCAAGTATTGTGCTATGCAGCTGTGCGCTCGGTCCAGATCCACAACCGCTGGCATCACCTGGCAAGACTTTGAGTACGACAGAGATCATTTTGACCTCTTCCCAGGGAGACCGTCAAACGCCGAAAGAAAATGTTCATTTTTCAAGTGGACAGGCTTCCGGTGTGGTGCTTCGTGTGTACCCTGACAAGCTTAAGCAGACCATTGACGGAATCGGCACCTCCTTTACCGAGTCTTCTGCCTATGTCCTCGCCCATCTTGACAAAGAGAAACGCCTGGCGGTCATGCAGTCCATCTACGGTCAGGATGGCGCCAATTTCGCATTGGCTCGTACCCACATTGGTGCTTGTGACTTCAGCGTAAATGGAAAATACTCCTATGCTGACCTACCAGGAGATACCGACCTCAATTCGTTCAGCATCTCAGAAGATTCAAATGGATTCGATCCCTCTGAGCACCCAGGGATCAAGGACCAGGATTATGATCTATTGCCCATGATCCAGGAAGCATTGAGTATTAAAGCTGCTCAAAAAGATTCTGAAATGCAGATCATTGCCTCTGCCTGGACGGCACCTCCCTGGATGAAGGATATCGAGGACTGGTACCAACCCATGACACCAGAAAACAACTGGCAAGGTTCCGGGGGGACCTTGAAACCTGAGTATGTTGGGACTTATGCCAACTACTTGCTTCGTTATCTCGAAGCCTACAAGGCAGCCGGCGTTCCCATCTGGGGACTGACCCCCGTCAACGAACCTCACGGAAATAATGGCCAATGGGAAAGCATGAATTTTTCACCTGAAACTCAAAGTGAGTTTGTCCAGAAGCATCTGGGACCTGGTCTCAGAAACTCAGAATTCAAGGGAACCAAACTCCTGATCTTTGACCAAAACCGTGATGGTATGGAACATTGGGCTGATGTCCTCTTCCCAGCTGATAAAGCAAACAAATACATTACCGGGATTGCAGTACACTGGTATGAAAGCACCTTCAAAGTTTACGAAGATGTATTTGATAGAGTCCACGAGAAATATCCTGACTATCGTATTGTTCATACAGAAGGCTGTATTGATGATCTGGGTAAACCGGCCCCTGATGGCTGTACTGATCCAGAGGGTCGCACCGAGAAGAACTGGTTTAATAATGATGAGTTCTGGTGGACCAAAAGTGCCTCGGATTGGGGCTATGCAGTCAATTGGGCTGGGGTGAATGCGGATGATCATCCCTTGTACAACCCTGTTCATCGTTATGCACGAAATATTATTGTCAGTCTGGATCATTGGGCAACCGGCTGGGTAGATTGGAATATTGTCCTGGATCATCAGGGCGGTCCCAATCATGCTGGAAATTATTGCGGGGCACCCATTATGATTGATACGGAAAAACAGGATGTCTACTATACACCCATCTATCATGTCCTGGCCCAATTCAGTCGGACTATTCGACCCGGTGACCGGGCAGTACAAACGATGCAGTTGAATGCAGATCTTGGACTGGATGATTTACATAGTTGTGCCACCCTCAATGATGCAGGTGTTTTAAGCGTTCAGTTATTGAATACATCCGCTAAGAACATTGACTATAAATTGCAGATCGGGAATCAATTTGCTGAAATTCAAATTCCTGAAAACTCCGTGCAGACAGTTCGTGTCCAGCTTTAAAGACAAAATCATGCTGCTTTTTTGGGAAATCAGCCCTGCTAACAATATTAATCTTCATGAAAGGTCATTCCTTTGAGTGCTTCCTCCAAATCAAAATACCAGCTAAATAAAGATGGTAAGTTCGTCATCGGCAACTACAACTCTGCCAAGCCATTTTCCAGCTTTTTCCCTGGAATTGCTGGTAAGATGGGTATACCCATGTGGGTGTTCTATGTAAATAGAGGTCAATGTATTTGCAGTATGGGTATCCAGGATAAAGAGCATCCTATTATGGAATTTCTCCCGGCAAACTGGGCCTATCAGTTGGTATCCAGCCAGGGTTTCAGGACTTTTTTAAAATTTCCCCAGGGCTCCGGCATCAATTTCTACGAACCCTTTCAGAATCACTACCGTGACAGAGAGATTATCAGAACCCAGAGTATGCATATCTCCCCCTCCGGTCTTCATCTCGTGGAAGAAAATGAGACCCTAGGATTACGGTTTACTGTGGAGTATTATTCCATTCCTGAAGACAATTTCCCGGGCTTAATTCGCAAACTGCATATTACCAATCTGAACAATATCGATATTTCATTTGAAGGGCTTGATGGATTACCTCTCATCATCCCCTATGGCTTGACCAATGCAGGCTTAAAACATGTACGCCGACTCATGGAAGCCTTTGTGGAAGTTAAAAATCTCGAGGAAAAAGCACCCCTCTTCAAAGCAAAGGTAAAACCCGCAGATCGTCCCGATGTGGAAATCCTTGAGAAGGGCAATTTTTATCTTGGTTTTGAACATGATTCAGATGGCACAAATCTCTTAAATCCTATTGTCGATCCCGAGCTCATTTTTGGTACACAAAACAACTATAGCTTCCCGGAAAAGTTCCTGGATGAGTCGATTCAGGATATCCTTGGTCATCAGGCCATTGAAAATCGTCTCCCGTCAGCCATGAGTTTATTCAAAAAACAGCTCGGTGCCGGTCAAACCTATACGGTAACCTCCATTATCGGACATGTTGATTCTCGCGAGGAATTAAACAGTTTGATTCCCTCCATCACAAAAATGGACTATATCAATTCAAAAGTTCAATCCAGCATCACTATTATCGATGAACTCACCCAGAAAAACCTGGTGATCAGTAGCAATCCGACTTTTGATAAATATGTTAGACAAAATTTCCTGGATAACGTCCTGCGCGGTGGATTCCCCTACACTCTCAAGGGTGAAAGTTCAAAATCAGTTTTACACCTTTATTCCCGTAAACACGGAGACCTGGAACGTGATTACAATGATTACCGTATCACACCCTCGTTCTATTCCCAGGGTAATGGTAATTTCAGGGATGTCAATCAAAATAGGCGTTCAGACCTATTCTTTAATCCTGACGTCAAATCTGGCAATCTTGAACATTTTGTAAATTTAATACAACTTGATGGTTTTAATCCGCTTGTCATAAAAGAAATCAAATACACCCTCGAAGATAATGCCCGAGGAAAGAACATATTGATTCACCATCTTCCTGAAGCTGCTGCTGAGCAAGCTCTGGTATTTCTGCAAAAAGAGGTAACTCCTGGTGAGCTACTCGCTTATCTGGATGATCTGGGTGTCAACTTTCCAGGCAATGCTGATAGCTTTTTAGGCGATCTGCTGCCTTGCTGCAAAAAGATTCATGACACAGATTTTGCCGAGGGTTATTGGTCCGATCATTGGACATATAACATGGATTTATTGGAGAATTATCTAAGTATTTATCCTGATAATCTTAAGTATATCGTCTGGGATTACCAAAAGTTCACTTTTCATGATACTGCCCACAGGGTGCTTCCCCGTGATGACAAATATGTCATCTGGGAGAATAAAAAGATGCAATTGAATGGGCTTGAATTAGTAGAAGAGAAGGCAGCTCTGATGGCCACTCGAGCACACGACCGTGATTTAGTACGGACCCGTTATGGTCATGGTGAAGTCGTTCAAACCACTTTGTTCATAAAATTGATCTCTACTATCACCAATAAAATCGCGTCGCTTGATCCATCAGGAATTGGTGTTGAGATGGAAACTGACAAGCCCAACTGGTATGACGCGCTAAATGGCATACCTGGCCTCATGGGCTCTAGCCTCAGTGAGACTCTGGAAATCAAACGACACGCAGCATTTCTCTTGAATTTCCTTCAGGAATCGACACTGCTGGATGATGAAGTAGATGTATTTGAAGAGTTGGCCGCCTTCATGCAAAAAGTTTTTGAACTGCTTCCAAGTACTACGAAGCCATTTGATTATTGGGATGCTGCCACATCTGCAAAAGAAGCGTATCGAGAACAAACCCTGTATGGGATCAGTGGCCAGATAGGACCGGTTAAACTGAGCTGGATTACTGAATTTCTCACGGCCTGCGTCACAAGGATTGATGATGGGGTTGCCAGAGCCTGGAACAGTGATGGAACGATACCTTATACCTACTTTACCCATCGGCCCAAAGACTACGAACTCATTGAAACGATTTCTGAAGACGGCAGAAAAGCCATCAAAACCAATTCCAAAGGCCACTCTTGTTTTCGGGTGAAAAGCTTCGAATGCATTCATCTCCCCCTCTTCCTTGAGGGACCGGTCCATTACCTACGCTGTCGACCAGACCAGCAGCATGCCGATCAAGTCACCACACACATTCGCAAGAGTGGTCTCTTTGATCAAAAACTTAAAATGTATAAAGTCAACGAATCGCTAAAGGATCAACCCATGGAAATCGGGCGTGCCCGCACCTTTTCACCGGGTTGGTTTGAAAACGAATCGATCTGGTTGCACATGGAATATAAATATATGCTCGAGGTCCTGCGCAATGGTCTGTACGACACTTTTTTCGCAGATTTCAAGCAGGTCTTTATTCCCTTCCTCGATCCTGAAGTCTACGGGCGCAGTATCCTGGAAAACTCATCCTTTATTGTCAGTAGTGCCAATCCTAATCCAGGGCTGCACGGCACAGGCTTTGTGGCACGTTTGAGTGGGGCAACTGCTGAATTCATTCACATCCTCATGGAGATGGCAGTAGGACCGAACCCCTTTGCCATGAAGAATGAAAAAGACTTGATGTTTAATCTCAAACCAGTCCTTCCCAGTTGGTTGTTCACTGATCAAGCGCAAAACATCAATCTAACCAATGATGGTAATACCCAATCCATGGTGATCCCCGCCAACAGTTTCAGCTTTATGTTCCTGGGTGATATGCTTATAAGCTATATCAATCCCGGTATGAAAAATACCTATGGACCTGATAGTGTTTCCCCCATGGAATGGACACTTTATGACGACGATGGTGGCATTCAACACATGAGTGGTTCGACCCTCAAGGGCAATACAGCGAAAATGATCAGATCCAAAAAGATCCGGCGCATTGAAATTGTGCTCAAATAATTCTATGCGTAGAAAGGTGTTACAGGGAGAATTCAATGAACAAATATGAACAGCAAATATCAGAATTAATGGCAAAAATGAACCTGGATCAGATGGTTGGTCAACTGGTACAGCCAGAGCGTCAGTTTGTGACACCAGAGCAGGTGAAAAAATACCATATCGGTTCCGTGCTGAGTGGAGGCGGTTCCGTCCCAGGAAATAATACCCCTGAGGATTGGATTGCCATGAATGATGAATATTGGGCTGCCTCCATGGAAGCAGATGAAGATCATTTAGCTATTCCCATTGTTTATGGAGTAGATGCCATCCACGGGAACTCCAATGTGACGGGCGCAGTGGTTTTCCCCCATAATATTGGGCTAGGAGCAGCAAGAGATCCCGACCTTATGGAGCGCATCGCAAAAGCAACAGCACGGGAAATTGCAGTTACCGGTGTGGAATGGACATTTGCTCCGACACTGGCAGTTGTACGCAATGACCATTGGGGTCGTACTTATGAAAGTTATAGCGAAGATCCAAAGATTGTATCTGAATATGCTCCCCGTTTTATTGCCGGTCTCCAGGGTGATTTTGGTGAGGAAAGCGTCATTGCCTGTGCAAAACACTTTGTGGGAGATGGAACAACCGTGCATGGCATCGACCAGGGGGATGCTCAAATCGATGAGGCTGAGTTGCGCCGCTTGCATATTCCTCCCTATCAGGCTGCCATAGAAGCAGGTGTTCTCACCATCATGGCTTCCTTAAACAGCTGGAACGGTCTCAAATGTCATGAACACCGCTACCTGCTCACCGATGTGCTCAAGGATGAATTAGGGTTTAAAGGCTTTATTGTTTCTGATTGGGATGGTATTGACTGTCTCTCTGAAGATTTCGGAAAAGCCGTTGAGCTGGGTCTGAATGCCGGGATGGATATGTTCATGGTCACTGAAAAGTGGCAGGAGTTCATTGAACACGCCAAGTTGCTTGTTCTCGCTGGGAGAGTTCCCCGGAAACGACTGGAAGACGCCGTCAGAAGAATTCTCAGAGTCAAATTTGAATTTGGCTTATTTGATAAACCCAGACCTGCAGAGCGCAAACTTTCCAAACAGACCGAGATATTCGGTTCCAGGGAACACCGTGAAGTTGCCCGTGAAGCAGTCCGAAAATCGCTTGTTATGCTCAAAAACGAAGAGACACTCCTCCCCCTTGAAAAAAATGCCCGGATTTTGGTAGCTGGCAAAAATGCCAATAATCGGGGTCATCAGTGCGGTGGGTTTACCGTGAACTGGCAGGGTGCCACTTCCAATGAGGAAATTCCTGGTGGCCAATCCATATGGGAAGGTATACAGTCCCTAGCTCCTGGAGCCATTCTAAGTGAAAACCTCGATGGGAATGAAGCTAATCCTGATGAGCATGATGTGGCCATCGTAGTCATCGGTGAAATGCCCTATGCAGAAATGCTAGGCGATGTTCGGGTTCCAGGATTACTGCAAGAATATACCACATTCCCCAATAGCACTCCCATACCAATTGACGATACCGAGGTAGCAGAAGTCTATGCCACGAATCTTTATCTCCACGAAATGCATCCTGAGGATATCACCACCATTGAAAATATAAGAGCGAGGGGAATCCCTGTAGTGACCGTCATGGTTTGTGGTCGTCCGTTGGTGGTCGAGAAAGAACTTGATGCTTCTACAGCCTTCGTGGTGGCCTGGCTACCAGGATCTGAGGGTCATGGTGTAGCTGATGTCCTGTTTGGTGATTTTGATATCCAAGGTAAACTGAGTATTTCCTGGCCCAAATATGACAATGAAAACTGGAATATCGGTGACCCAGACTATAATCCTCGATTCCCCTATGGATTTGGTCTCCAGTACAACAAATCAAAGTCATCAGGTAAATCATCATGAGAATCAAACTTCCGGTAGGCATCATCGCACTTTTTTTAAGTGCTATACTGATCGACTGCTACCAAGGTTCAGCGCAACCGGAAATATCACAGTCTGTAAAAAGTACCGTTAATTTCACCACTGATATTGGGGTTAACAATCCACCTTCACTGAAGGAAACTCCATTCCTTAAACGCCCATTCACGCCCTATCTCGGTGATCAATGGATCGGCAATGCTATTTCTTATGGCTGTTATCGTGAGGGACAGGCACCTGGTGTCCAGGGTCCCAGTGAGGAAGAGATACTGGAAGATCTCAATATTCTCAAGGAGCATTGGAATTTTATTCGGGTTTATGGCTCGGATGATGATTCCGAGAGAGTTCTAAAAGTTATCCATCAGAAGGCCCTACCCTTCAAAGTGATGCTGGGAATCTGGCTTGAGAATGAGACTAAAAACCCAGAACGGGAACTCAAAAACCTTGAGCAATTAAACAAAGCCATTGAGTTGGCGAATCGATATGAGGATATCGTTGCAGCAGTAAATGTTGGCAATGAGACCCAGGTTTACTGGTCCTGGCACCACATGGAGTCAGCTCCCTTAATCAAGTACATACGAACCGTGAGAGCCAGTATCAAGCAACCAGTGGCAACAGCTGATGATTACAACTTTTGGAACAAGCCGGAGAGTCGGGAAATAGCTGATGAAATCGATTTTATCGTATTACATGCCTATGCACTCGCTAATAAGCAGCAGTTGGAACACGCGATTTATTGGACTGACAGTGTTTATCAGGATATTCAAAATAGACATGCCGGGATGACCATCGTCCAGGGTGAAACTGGCTGGGCCACGAACTATAATCCGGAGAAAATTGGTCCGGGGGAACAAGGCACCATTATGCAAGGAGAAGTGAGTATTCGAGCTCAGGAGAAATTTTTGATCGATATCAACTCATGGATTAATGAAAATCAAATCTCTACCTTCCTCTTTGAGGCTTTCGATGAGCCCTGGAAAGGTGGCGGAGAGCAATCGGGACCAAATGAAGTTGAGAAGAATTGGGGAGTATTCTATGTGAACAGAACTCCAAAAGCATCATTTGAAGCTTACCAAAAGCAAATAAATCAGAGTTCAAATTGATCTGGGTAACCTGGTCAGTCATGAATCTCAGATGGAAGGAGGATATGAAAGAATTTTTACTATTTGGTGGTAAACCAAGACAAAGCAATTCAACAAATACACAAAATGGAGAAATTATGAAATCAAGAATGACAATCTTATTAGTTTTAAGCTGGTTGTTATCAATGGGAGGCGTGGCAATGGCCCAAAACGCCCCGATTGATTTTGAAACAGGTGGATACGGTGCAAGTTGGACCTGGTCCACATTTGAAAATGATACAAACCCCGCACTGGAGGTGGTAGCCAATCCCAGTGCTTCAGGTATCAATACCTCAGCCACTGTTGCTAAATTTACTGCTTTGGCCACAGGTGCAGCCTGGGCAGGTTGTGAATCATTGCATGGTTCAGATATCGGCACTTTTACATTAGATGCTTCCAACAGAATACTAAAGATAATGGTGTACAAATCTGTTATCAGCGATGTTGGGATAAAATTAGCTAAACCAGATGGCTGGGCATTGCCTGAAATTAAAGTTCCCAATACTGTTATTGATGAATGGGAAGAGCTTACGTTTGACCTGACATCCAGGATATCAGATGGCTATGATCAGATTATTATTTTCCCTGATTTTCTGGCAAGAGACCAGGATCATATTGTTTATTTCGACAATATCACCTTTTCAGAGGGGGCTCCTGTACTTACCGAACCAGATGTAGCTGCACCAGCACCAGAACAGGCTCAAAATGATGTGATCTCTATCTTCAGTAATGTCTATACAGATGTAACGGTAGACACCTGGTCAGCTACATGGGACAATGCTGATGTTGCAGATGCCCAGGTTTTAGGAGATGATGTAAAACTCTATACTAATTTTGGATATGCTGGTATCGAATTTACATCACAGCCAATCGATGCTTCTACAATGACCCATTTCCATATAGATATCTGGACACCGGATGTAATTGGAACTGGTGCCTTCCATGTGAAACTGGTGGATGCTGGTGCCGATGGTGTTATGGGCGGTGGCGATGATACGGAATCCCTGGTAACTTTCACAGCAAATACGACTCCTGCTCTTGAAGCAGGGACCTGGGTTGCCATTGATATCCCGCTGGCAAGTTTTAGTAGTCTTGCCGCTAAAAGTCATCTTGCTCAATTGATTATCGAGGGCGACCCGAACACTTTATATGTTGATAATATATATTTTTATTCTGGTGATGACCCAATAAACGTACCTGTTGTTGCAGCACCTGCTCCAGACGAAAATGAAGCAGATGTTATTTCAATTTTCAGCGATACTTATACAGATATTGCAGGTGTTGATATAAACCCAGCTTGGAGCCAGACCACCGTGTTTTCCCAGGTATCCATAGAGGGTAATAACACGTTGCTCTATGCTGCTTTAAATTACCAGGGCATAACATTTCCTAACCTGGATGTTTCAGCCATGAACTATGTCCACCTTGATTTTTGGACCGCGAATTCTACGGCTCTGAACTTCTATCTCATCAGCCCAGGGCCTGCTGAGAGGGCTTCTGCCCTTCCAATAACACTGGGAAGCTGGGTAAGTGTTGACATACCACTGACTGATTTTTCAACTGTTGACTTAGCAGATCTATTCCAGCTTAAGTTTGATGGCAACGGTAATGTCTATGTGGATAATATTTATTTCTATTCAACAACAACTGGAATTGAGGAGAAGTTGGTACCCGACAATTTTGTTCTCAAGCAGAATTATCCCAATCCATTCAACCCTTCGACAACGATTAGCTACACCTTGAATGAATCTGGAAAGGCCAACCTGAGTGTCTATAATATCAATGGTCAGCTGGTTGCCACTGTGTTTGATGGTTTTGCCAACGCTGGTGAGCATACTCATCTTTACAGTGCTGATGGACTTGCTGCAGGAACCTATTTTTATTCCTTAACAGCAGGGAATCAGAAAACAGTAAAAAAGATGGTGCTTATTAAATAGCACAGCATTCACATCAGTTAGATCTAAAACTAAAGACCCCCGGTAAACGGGGGTTTTTTTATTCCTGTCACTTTCCGAATTAAGACATACCATTGCCCTGAATGCCTGGTAATTTCCCCAGATTTAAGCAATTATGGTTATTATGAGCTTGCTAATTGTAGCCCCCAATCGAGGGCGTAGATTAGTACGCCCAGCAGGAGTGGCTGGGCCTCAGCACGAAGTGCTGCGCTCGCCTTCCTCCGTGGAGTTTATCCTGGGTTTATCGCAGGGCTGCGTTTCGAACGCTACTTATCCCGCATGTCGCAGGTATATGGGTTTGGTGTACGCCCGGTAGGAGTCGAACCTACGACCTTCGGTACCGGAAACCGACGCTCTATCCAGCTGAGCTACGGGCGCGTGGCGATAATCAAGAGTTCAATCTTTAATCATCTGATAAACATTTCAAATTCACTCCACACTTCGATCTACCTACGCTCTTGCTACGGCATGACAGGCAAGCTCAGTGTGACGAGCTACATAACGCGGGTTAAGTTAGATTCGACCTTAGCCCTTGCAAATCTATTTGAGGCTGTTCTCAGCCGATTTAACCGTGTTTGAGAGCAACATGGCAACCGTCATCAGACCGACTCCACCAGGTACCGGTGTGATAGCTGATGTTTTTGCTACAACAGCCTCATAATCCACATCACCAACAATTCGATAACCTTTTTCTGTTTCAGGATCCTCAATGCGGTTAATCCCCACATCAATCACGACTGCTCCCTCTTTGACCATATCAGGACCCACATATTGAGGAACTCCTGCAGCCACCACCAGAATGTCCGCCATCTTTGTATAAAGGCTCATATCCGGCGTAGCCGTATGGCACAGGG
Organism: Fidelibacterota bacterium; assembly: GCA_021736185.1. Taxonomy (GTDB): domain Bacteria; phylum Fidelibacterota; class UBA8477; order UBA8477; family JABMPR01; genus JABMPR01. Next base: position 21,069 of record JAIPGJ010000012.1, read on the forward strand.
TTACCGTACAATTCGCATGCTCAGACTTCTGGAGCATGAGATTGGCCATTGGTTTTCCAACAATATTGGAACGACCGATAACCACGAGATGCTTGCCACGTGTCTCAATCCCATAATACTTGATCATTTCAACAATCCCGGCCGGTGTGCATGGTACAAATCCTTCCAGACCCAATACCAGCTTACCCATACTCACAGGATGGAAACCGTCTACGTCCTTACTTGAGCTGATGGTCTCGATTACTTTTTGTGAGTCAATATGTTTGGGGAGCGGCAATTGGACCAGAATGCCATGGATACTTTCATCCTGATTGAGTTGCTCGACCAGAGCCAGAACCTCTGCTTCACTGGTTTCAGCGGCAAGACGGATTACTTCGGACTTGAACCCCAGTTTCCCACTCTGACGCTCTTTGGAACGAACATAACTTTGTGAACCTGGGTCTTCTCCAACCAGAATAACAGTCAGCCCCGGGATGATGCCATGTTGGTTCAAGGTGGCAATTCGGTCTTTCAACCCTTCCTTGACCGCCTCCGCAACTGCCTTTCCAGCTAATATTATTGGACTATTTGGCAAGCGCAGTGCTCCTGGATTCTCTAATAACCACGACTTTGATCTGACCGGGATAGGTCATTTCCGCCTCGATACGACCAGCGATTTCCATACTCAGTGTTTGGGCTCGGCTGTCATCGATTTTGTCACTTTCAACCATGACCCTGACTTCGCGACCAGCCTGGATGGCATATGATTTGGATACACCTTCAAAACCTGTGGCAATGCCTTCAAGATTTCGCAGACGTTTGATATAGCTCTCCAGCGTATCGCCTCGTGCCCCACGTCTGGAACCACTAATGGCATCAGCAGATTGAACCAGTGCTGAAATCGGTCCCGTCATGGGTACTTCTTCATGGTGAGATTCAATGGCGTTTATAACTACTTCAGGCTCGCCAAACTTGCGAGCATACTCACCACCAATCAAGGCATGGGTGCCATCGGTATTGCGATCAATGGCTTTCCCCAGATCATGAAGAAAACCGGCTCTCCTCGCCAGGTCACCATCAATACCTAATTCCGCAGCCATAAGCCCTGTTAACCAGCCCACTTCGATACTGTGTTTAAGAATATTCTGTCCGTAGCTGGTTCGATATTTAAGACGACCAATGAGCTGCATGATTTGAGCATGAAAAGCCGACAAATGCAGTTCTGCTACCGCTTCTTCGGCAGCCACTCGCATTTCCTCATCAACTTGTTCCGTGGCCTTCAGTATCATTTCCTCAATACGCGCGGGGTGAATGCGACCATCCTGTACCAGATTGGTTAAGGCCACACGGGCTATCTCTCTGCGCACAGGATCAAAACCTGAAAGGACCACCGCTTCTGGAGTATCATCAACAATAAGCTCAACGCCGGTCAACTGTTCAAAAGTGCGAATATTTCTTCCTTCGCGACCAATCACCCGACCCTTCATCTGATCTGAAGGTAGCTCCACAACAGAAACGGTGGATTCTGCAGTGTGATCAGCTGCTGATCTCTGGATCGCAGAGATGACAATTTTATTGGCTTCCTTGGTGGCATTTGATATAGCAGTTTCGCGAATCTGCTTGGCAATCTGGGCTGCCTCAGTCTGCGCGACTTCTTTTAGATTTTCTATAAGCGCGCTTTTAGCTTCGTCCTGGGTCATGCGGGCAATACGCTCCAGTTTTTCGTTCTCTTGCCTGACCAATTCTTCAATATGCGCTTTTTCCGTATCTACTTCAACCAGCGACTGGCTAACCTGGGCTTCTATCTTTCGAATCTCAACTTCTTTCCGATCAAGAGCTTCTGATTTATTGTCAAGTTTGATCTCGCGGTTAGAAATATTTTTCTGAGACTCACGCACTTCCTGTAACTTTAGACGCGCCTCATCTTCAGCTTTCTGGATGATCTTCAGGGAGTCATCCTTAGCCTCCAGCTCTTTTTCCTTTTTTATGGCGAGCGCATCTTTCTCGGCGGTGGCAAGTATCTGTTCAGCCAGCATCCCAGCATTTTTTGCGTTTTGTTTAAACGAATATGAAACAAGGGGTATGGCGATGCCAAAACCCAAAATGACTGCTATCAGGGGGAGAAATTGAGAAATATCCATAGGTTTCACCTTTCATATATAATGAAGACCTTTTGGAATATTTTATGCCTGTAAACAGGAAATCGGTGCGGACACACCGTGTTACGAAATTCTAAACCTATGTGCTAAGTGTTTCGTCAATGAGTTCGGTGAGCGCTTGTATACGCTCCTCGAATCGATTTGATAACTTTTCATTTTCTTGCCGGGCAGAAAATAATTCATCTGTAATATTCATTCCAGCCAGTATGGCTATCTTCCCTTCCGCTGATGCAGAATTAGGGCCATCGTCAACTTCTCTCATTTTCATATCGACATAATTTGCGACACCACTGATATAGCTGGAATCTGCCTTACCCTTAATGGTATAAGACTTTCCATATATTGTAACTTGTACGGTATTATTGTCAGTAGTATTCATTACATCGTTCACTTATTCATTCACCAGGTTGAATTCGCGTCATAAAAGTTCCAACTCCGCATCAATCATATCAATCATACTATTTATCTTACTACGAATGGCCGCCTTATTTCCCATGGCACCACCTGCAGAATGTTCTATGATTTGATTACGAAGTGAAAGGTTTTCTTTTTTGAGTAAACTCACATGGGCCACCAGCAATCTAACCTTGTCTTCAAACTTACTCAGGACATCATTGATCACTAGATTGCCTCTCTTAATGTGGCGTTGTACGCGTCTTCCAATCCTTTGAGAATCCTCTGGAAATCTTTGTCGATTTCTTTTTCAGTAAGGGTTCTCGTCTTATTCTGAAAAACCAGACGAAATGTAAGACTTTTTTTGCCACTTGCAATAGATTTTCCTTCATAGATATCGTATAAACGACTATATAGTAAGGACTTACCAGCATTTTTATTGATCGATTCATCAATCTGCTCATAAGCAATATCAGAATCAATTATTATGGACAAATCCCGCTCCACAGCAGGATAAATGGACACCTTTTGGTACTGTATGCTCTGTTCCAGACCAAGATTTTCAGAAATTCTTACTTCAGCATAAACACCTCTTACGCTTTTCAGATTCTGATTAATCATTTTTAAATTCCCCAGAACTCCGATCTTTTCCTCGTTCAGATATACTCCCAGAGATTCGCTGAAGAGATCATGTTCCAGCGATTGAAAAGCTATTGTCAAACCAAAAAGATCCTGAAACACTGACCTGAGCATCCCCTTCATGTGGAAGATGTCTACCGGGACACTTTCCTGGGACCATTGCTTGATTTGTAAATCGCCGGAGATAAATATTCCGAGATGGCTCGTTTCGCGAGCGCCTGTATCTGAATTCAAATCCAGCGTGCTCACTTGACCGAGTTCAAATAATTTTAAATCGGATTGCCGCCGGTTAATATTGTAATCAGCCACTTTGGCCATACCCATGAGCAGAGATGAGCGCATGGAAGCCATATCTTTGGAGAGTGGATTGGCCAGGAGCAGTGCTTCTTCATCACCAAATACCTCGGGGTGCTCATCCAGAGCTAAGAGACCATTGGCATATATCTGATTAAAGCCTACGGCAGCCAGATGGTCGATAATTTTCTCGCGCATCTGATCTGGTGTTTTTCTATTGATTTTATTGGCAATGCTGAAATGCTGGGGAACCGGTATATTATTGTATCCAAAGATGCGCCCGATTTCCTCAATCAGATCGATCTCCCGAGTAATATCTGGACGGAAGGTGGGTACCTTCACCTGAAAGATTCCATTCTTTTCAGTGTGAAATAATTCCAGGCCGTTTAAAATTTTCGCCATGGTGGCCAGGTCTAATGTTGTCCCCAGGATGGCATTGCAGCGTTCAGACCGCAGTGAGACTTCCAAAGGTTCGATAACATGGGGGTAGGCATCTACCTGTCCCTGAGTCAGCTCCCCTCCTGCCAGTTCTACAATGAGTGTCGCCAGGCGGTCAAGAGCGGAGGGAATCCCATTCGGGTCGGTACCGCGTTCAAAGCGATGGCTGGCATCAGTGGCCAACTGCAACTTTTTAGCGCCGCGACGAACCACCACGGGATCAAAATAGGCACTCTCAAGGAGGAGGTCCGTCGTATCATCCTTGACCTCTGAATTTTCGCCACCCATGACACCGGCTACCGCGACCGGCTTTTTAGCATCACAGATCAGGAGGACAGAATCATCCAGCTCCCGTTCCTTGCCATCCAGGGTAGTGATTTTTTCTTTGTCAAAGGCTTTGCGAACAATGATTTTGCCACCCTCGATATAACGCAGATCAAAAGTATGCAAGGGATGTCCCGTTTCGATTAACACATAGTTGGCAGCATCCACTACATTATTGATGGAGCGGATTCCAGCGGTCTGTAAACGCTGGCGCATCCACGCCGGTGATTCCGCAATCTTGACATTTTTAATAATCCTGGCCGCATAGCGTGGACAAGCCTTGGGATCATCCAACTCCACTGAAATGATGCTTGATGTGGCCGTGTTGGATTCAATAATTTCAAGCAGGGGCTTGCGCATTTCTGTCCCCAGTAATGCAGCCAGATCCCTGGCAACACCGATATGACCCAGGGCATCTGAGCGATCTGGTGTCAGATCCAATTCGAAACGCACATCGTTGCCTGACAGGTAAGCCTTCATATCCATGCCTAATTCAGCATGGTCATCCAGAACCATGATCCCTGAGTGATCCTGGGAAAGATCCAATTCACGCTCGGAACAAACCATGCCATTGGATTCCACACCCCGAAGTTTGGCCTTTTTTATTTTCATACCATCTGGAAAGGTCGTTCCAATGGTTGCCACAGGGACGTTTTGACCCACCTCAATATTGGGAGCCCCGCAGATGATCTGTTGCGGTTCACCCCTTCCCAGGTCAATCATACAAACGCTGAGTTTATCTGCATCAGGATGCTTTTCCTTGGAAACCACATGACCAACCACGATGGATTTAAAAAATTCAGGCGAGGTCTCAACGATAAGGGTTTCCAGCCCGGCATTGGTCAATTTTTCAGCCAGAACTGCAGGTTGCAGATCAATGTCGATGTATTCTTTGAGCCAGTTGTATGAAATATTCATAATAATCCATTCATGTCTCATCCACCAGTCGGGTGAGACAGACCATCATTTTTAAAACTGTTTTAGGAAACGAACGTCATTCTCAAAAAGGAGCCGGATATCTGTGATGCCATATTTCATCATGGCAATCCGCTCGATTCCCATTCCAAAAGCATATCCCGTATATTTTTCGGAGTCAATGTTGACAGCCTTGAACACGTTCGGGTCCACCATGCCACAGCCACCAATTTCCAACCAGCCTGTCTGTTTGCAGACTTTGCAGCCTTTTCCGCCACAGAGAAAACAGGAGACATCCATCTCACTGCTGGGCTCGGTAAATGGAAAAAAGCTTGGTCGGAAACGGAGTTTAACATTTTGGCCAAAATATTCCCGGCAAAATAATTCCAGTGTCGCCTTCAGTTCACCCATGGTAACATGCTCATCCACATAGAGGCCTTCGACCTGATGAAACAGGCAATAATGACCCGCATCAATGGCTTCATTCCGATACACACGTCCAGGCATGATGGATCGAATGGGAGGTGTCTCCTCCAACATAATCCGCACTTGAACCGGTGATGTGTGAGTTCTCAGAACGGATTCATTCATCAGAAAGAAAGTATCCTGCATATCGCGGGCAGGGTGTTCCGGGGGGAAGTTCAGTGCATCAAAATTACGCCACTGTGTCTCAATCTCAGGACCTTCTGCCACGGCAAAGCCCAAGCGATGAAATATTTGTTTAAAATCCCTGAGTGTACTTTCAATGGGATGCAAGGTTCCCCGCTCGTACCTGACCCCAGGGAGGGTTACATCTACTGAGCTGGTGGCCTTTGCTTCGGCTTGGTGTTCATTGATACGTTCTTCAATGTGATCATGTATATCCAGCTTAAGCTGATTAATCAATTCCCCGAATTCTCCGCGACGATCAGCCTCAACCTCTCTAATCTTTTTAAATAGGTCGTTTAAGATACCTTTTCGTCCCAGATATTCTTGTCTAATCCGCTCTAAATCAGAAAGCGCTGGACTTGATGCCAACGCTTGCTTGAATTCCGAGCGTAATTCGTCGACTTTTTTAAAAAGCGACATACGCTATCCTAACTGTGGTTTATTTAGCTTTTGCTACAATCGATGTAAAACCAGCTGGATCTGTGACAGCAATCTCAGCCAACATTTTGCGATTGAGTTCAATACTATTTCTTTTTAAACCGTTCATCAATTTGGAATAACTCAGGCCGTTCAAACGAGCCGCAGCGTTAATTCTAGCTATCCACAAACGACGAAATTGACGTTTCCGATCTTTACGATCTCTATAGGCATAAACCCAGGCACGTTCAACAGTTTCACGCGCAGTTCTATACAGACGTGAACGGGCACCATAATAACCTTTGGCTGCCTTTAAATATTTTTTGTGCCGTTTTTTACGGGCGACGGCACTGTTTGCTTTTGGCATTGTAGCTCCTAATACTTAAGCGGATATCGCTTTTTTCACTTTAGCAGCATCGCCACCGGTCAACAGGCCGGATTTACGAAGTTTTCTTTTCTGCTTCTGTGATTTGTTGTTCTGCATGTGACTGGTAAAAGCCTTGTTTCTCTTCACTTTACCTCTTCCAGTAAGCTTAAAGCGCTTTTTGGCAGCACGATTTGATTTCATTTTGGGCATATCTCATTACCTCACTTTTTCAAAGTGACTACAGTGGTAAGAAATCTACCTTCCATAGTCGGCGTATATTCCATGTGTACATCTTCACCGAGATGACTCATGATTTTTGTCATGAGTAAAGGACCACGATCCAGATAGGCCATCTCCCGGCCTCTAAACATAATCGTTATTTTTACTCTATCTCCATCGTCCAGAAACTCGCGTGCTTTGGTGACCTTGGTCTTCAGATCATGTTCTTCAATATTAGGTCTGAATCGCACTTCCTTGTTCTGAATAATCTTTTGTTTTTTCTTGGCCTCTTTGGCTTTTTTGGCCTTTTCATATCTGTACTTGCTGTAATCCATGAGCTTACATACAGGAGGATTAGCATTTGGGGCGACTTCTACCAGATCGAGTTCGGCTTTTTCCGCTCTCACCAGGGCTTCTTGCACAGGAACTAACCCTGCTTGCTCACCATTTTCATCCACGAGAAGAACCTCTGGGTTGTCAATTTCATCATTGATTCGAAGTTCGTCGTCCTTAGCGTATACCTTATACTTTTTGATCTATTCTCTCCCTTATTTCACCTAATATTCGTTCACTCACTTCTGCAAGGTCCAGGCTGCCTAAATCTCCGGCACCGTGACGGCGAACACTTATTTTGTTCTCTTCCACCTCGCGGTCTCCAAGGATAAACATATATGGAACCTTTTCAAGCTCTGCTTGTCGGATTTTCTGACCAATTTTTTCGTTTTTCCAGTTGGCCTCAACTCGAATTCCAGCGGATTTCAATTGAGCAACAACTTCCTGAGCATAGTCTTCATGACGATCGGCAATGGGTATCACCTTCACCTGGACAGGAGCCAGCCACACAGGCATCCTTGCCGCATAATGCTCGATGAGTATCCCCATAAACCTTTCAAGGCTCCCCACAATGGCTCGATGTATCATGACAGGCTGGTGATCTTGTCCATCTTCACCCGTGTAGGTCAGACCAAAGCGCTCAGGCATGGAAAAATCAACTTGCACCGTTCCACATTGCCAGCTTCTATTCAGTGAATCCTTAATGTGAAAATCAATTTTCGGTCCATAAAATGCACCATCCCCCGGATTCAACTGGAACTCAATTCCCCGTTGGTTCAATACGGCTTCCAGCGCAGCTTCCGCCTTATCCCATACTTCCTGGGTACCAATCGCTTTTTCAGGTTTGGTACTTAATTCCACATGGACATTATCGAAACCAAAGACAGAGTAGACTTCATAGACCTGATCAAGTATATCATCTACTTCAGCATGGATTTGATCTTCTGTACAAAAAACGTGGGCATCATCCTGAATAAAAGTACGAACTCTAAATAAACCGTGTGTGACGCCGCTCTTCTCGTGGCGATGGACACGCCCAAACTCACTCATCTTTATCGGTAGATCACGATAAGACCGAGGTGAATCACCATATACCAGGGTGTGGCCCGGACAATTCATCGGCTTTACAGCAAAGTCCCGGTCATCAATTTTCGTGAAATACATGTTTTCACGGTAATTGTCATAATGACCTGAACGTTTCCACATTTCAGCGCTCATGATCAGAGGAGTGTTGACCTCTTCGTAGTTGTGCTGCTGATTTGAACCACGCACATAGTCCATGATTCCATTGTAAATTGTGGTACCCTTGGCATGGAAGAAAGCATTGGCCGGTGCGTCTTCATGGAAACTGAACCAGCCCAGCTCTTTACCTAATTTCCGGTGATCCCGCTTTTTAGCTTCTTCAAGGAGGTTGAGATAACTCTTAAGCGCTTTTTTATCAGGAAAAGCGGTGCCATAAATTCTTGACAGCATGCGGTTGTTTTCATTGCCGCGCCAATAAGCGCCGGCCACACTCAAAAGCTTGAACGCCCCTGCTCGACTCGTTGAGGGCAAATGAGGTCCGCGACAGAGATCAATAAATTCACCCTGTTCGTAGGCTGAAATGATCTCACCTTCGGGCAATTCAGAGATAATTTCTACTTTGTAGCTTTCATTCATCTCTTCAAAGCGCTTGATAGCATCATCCCTGGAGAGTTCCAGACGTCGAACTTGGAGGTCTTCATCAATAATTTTCTGCATTTCTACTTCAATGGCAGCGAGCTGCTCATCAGTAAAAGGGCTCTCAATATCGAAATCGTAATAGAATCCATTCTCAATAGAAGGACCAATCGTTACCTTGACTTCAGGATAAAGACGCTTGACAGCCTGAGCCATGATGTGGGAAGTGCTATGGAGTAGGATCTCATGGGCAGCTTCGTCAGTTCTTTTGAGAAAATTAACTGAGGAATCTTCCGTGATAACCGTTGCCAGATCAACCACTTTGCCATTGATGCTGGCAGCAATAAGTTGTTTCTCGAATTGTGGACTTATCCCCTGGGCAATTTCAAACGCACGAATTCCGGATGACACTTTTTCAGTTCTGCCATCTGGGTATGTGATCTGTATGTTCCCATTCGCGTTCATTCTTCTGTGGGCGATACTGGACTCGAACCAGTGACTCCTTGCATGTCAAGCAAGTACTCTAACCACCTGAGCTAATCACCCTTCAATAAATCTACTCTCTTTGGACGCTACTATTTATTGTATCAGTATCGCCCTTCTTTTAAAAAACTCGGATCAGTGACTCTCCCGACATTCATATCGGGACAAGTACCCTAACCACCTGCATGTCCGGCGTAGTCGCTAGACGTAGACGGAAGCTAATCACCCTTCTGTAAAACTTTTCTCAAGAGCTATACCAAATGTTCTTTTCAGTATCGCCCTACTAAACTTTATTCTTACGCTCACTGCATATCAGCAGGATCGCAACCCCATACAAAGCCCACTTCTTCACCTATACCCGGGTCGCCCCCAGGTGGAGCGTATTCATCCCAAGGCATCAATGAAGATGCGAAAAAGCGTGCGAAAATAACTGCCCGCCTATGTGTGAGCAAGCAGATTTACCAGCTTTTTTAAACATTCTTCTCTAATAAAATAAAGGACTTGCCCGACTAATTTTTATTTAAGGAATTGATCAGCAACAGATGTTGAACCTTCCTTGACTTCTTCAGTAACCTGGGTGGCCATGCTCACGGGGCTAAACTCCTTCTGAACCATATCCATTTCCTTGATAACCACATCAATGGCTTTGGCCACATTGGCTCGCTGTTGTCTGGCTAAAATGGTCAAGGCAATAGCAATTCCCACGATGACTGAGACGACAAAGTTGCCTGAGATCATCGCGGCTGATTCCATACCAGGTGCACCCACAGCAAGCAGAATGAGCATGGTGACAATTGAGAAAGAAACACCAAACACCAATGATGCCAGAATTTGAAAAGTTGAATTTACAGAATTAATACTCGTTACAAGTTCTTCAATTTTATCCCAATCACGCTCACGTACTGGCAGGGCACTTTGTTCTTTGTGCTTGCGTAAAATGAGATTTGCTGTCAGGTTGAGTTCATTCATAGATCGCTCCTAAGTCGAAATTTATCCGCCCCCAATAACCCAGAATTTTCGATCAAAAAGTATCGAATATCTTGAATTGGATTAACGCTGAGCTGGTATTTATGTAATAACCTTTAATTCTAATTCCTGACTCCTGAACAGTCAAGCAAGGAATGAGGTCTAACGTGTAATGGAACAAGCTTTTTCCCATGAACATCTCAGGCTTTTTTATCTCCTAAAATCGCCGAGTATCACTTGAGGATTTTTAAATCAGTAACACTTTCATGACTCTTGGCCAAGTCCAGAGTTAATCCTGCCTTCATCAGATACCAGGCACCAATCGGTGTATAAATGAGATAATTCATAAGATGCAATACGATGGCAAATGCCCGGGCAGCATCATTATCAATATTAAAAATTAAAAGGGCTGCAAGAACAGCTCCATGGTAGGTACCAACGTACCCTGGTGCTGCGGGAATCGATAATGAGAGGGTCGTAAATACCAGGAGCACGGATGACACTTTCCAGAGCTCAACCCAGCCCAAACCGAAATCAAAGGCTGCCAGCCCCATGAAAGTGACTAAAAAATACAGTAGCCAGAGAAATCCAGTCTGAATGATAACTTGGATGGGCTTAGGCATATGCCAAATGGTTTCAAGACCCTTAAAGATGGAAACGAGATGCTCCGCCCTTTTGGGATGTCCCTTTTCCACCAGATTCTGACTCCATGTTTCAATACGGGTGTTAAATTTCTCGTGGTGACGATTTACCCAGAAGCCAAGTATGATGACCATGAATAAAGCCCCAAGGCCCAGCAGTGACAGGAGTCGAGCTGATTCAAAGCTTGGAACCAGAGCACCGTACAGGCCAGCTAGAATAAGGAATGAAAACATATCTAATCCACGCTCAACCACAATGGACGCCCCCACTCCACTGAACTTCAGATGATGCCTTTTTGCTACCACCACGGCCCGCAAAACTTCTCCCAGCTTGAAGGGCAGAACATTATTGCCCATATAACCCATCATCGTAGCCTCATATAAATACTTGGTGCTTATTTTTTTTTGAGGACTTAGCAAAATTTTCCAGCGCGCCGCTCGAACTAGATTGCTAAACACGAGGACAAAGCCACCTCCAGCGAGAATCCAATAATTAATAGATAAGAGCGCCTGCCAGAAAGGTTCCCAGGCAAGATCTTTGAAAGAATAATAGACCAGTGCCAGGCTTACCACGATGGAGACTAGAAACTTGAGCGGGTGCTCTTTAACCAATTCTGCGATACGCATCAACGATTCCTTAGATCTGCTACTTGATAGTGTAGATAGTCCGTATTGATCCGTGGAATATCAAATTCTTTAAATTCTGCCAGATAAGTCAAAGAAATGATGTATTTATTGCCGTCATAATCAACCAGTATCAATTTTTCAAGATGGTCACCCCTGCTAAGAACAACGGAGAGGCTTTCCCAATCAGAGAAATCACCACCAAACTGAAAATCCAGTCTGCGACTGCCATCGCTTTGTTTTTTCTCACCCTTATAGCGAGCCTCGTTTAAATCCCCCCCTACAAACAGTTGCTTTAGCAAAGCATCCGGACTGGCATTTTCCAATAAAACCTGCTGTCTCACATGATTGAGGGTTAACATTTCATTTTCAGTGACAAATATTTCCATCCCGTAGTCTGCCAGCATCATGTGAAATATTCTGCCAGCCTTGATATCCATCTGGATTCTAACCGTATCGCTTTTATCTGAAAATCTCCAATCAATGACTTGATTGATGTCTATGCTTACACTATCCAGATTCATAAAATGATTGATGACCTTGGAAAGCTGTTTTGGTGGGCTGGCCGCTGATAGCTGAATCGACATGAGGACGAAAACGCCAATCCACCGGAGATGGGAAATCAAGGGATGATATTTGAAAAACGTGGAATGTTTGGAATTAATCATCGAGGATATCTTCATCAAATGAAGGATTATCCAGGACTTCTGGTCCAACGAGCACATCACGAGCCTTGCTGCCCGTATTGGGGCCAACGACTCCAGCCCGCTCCAACTCATCGATGAGCCTGCCAGCTCGGGCATAGCCTACTCTAAGTCTCCTTTGAATCATACTCACAGAACCTTGCTGGTGCAAGACGACCAGCCGGTAGGCTTCATCAAAGAGCGGATCCAGTTCTCCCCCGCCCTCTGTACCAGCGATGCTGGGATCCTGATCATCCACGATAGCAGGCAATAATTCCTCTTCAGGTTTGGGTTGCTCCTGGATATGGTCCAGTACATCCTCAATTTCTTCCAGGGTCACAAAGGCATTGTGGAGACGAATGGGAGCCGGAGCTCCAGGTGCCAGAAAGAGCATGTCTCCATTCCCCAATAATTTCTCAGCTCCATTTTGATCCAGGATGGTTCGGGAATCATTCTTCTGCGCCACCTTGAACGCGATTCGAGTAGGGAAATTTGCCTTGATCACGCCGGTGATCACATCAACAGAAGGTCGCTGAGTGGCAATCACAAGGTGAATACCCACGGCACGAGCCATCTGAGCCAGACGAGCAATCGGCTCTTCAATTTCTTTCCCGGCAGTAATCATAAGATCGGCTAATTCATCAATCAATACGATAAGGTAGGGCAAGGGATTGTAACCATCTTTACCCGTAGCCCGTTCATTATACTGGTCGATATTACGAACCGTTTTTTTGGAAAGCAGGTTATAGCGTTTCTCCATCTCCAGTTCAGCAGAGCGAAGCGCATGAATGGCATTTTTAGGGGTAGTGATAACATACTCATCAATGGACTCACTGGTAATCAGGTGATAGCCTTGCAGACGCTTATAGGTAGATAGCTCCAGCTTTTTGGGATCAATCATAATGAATTTCACCTGATCGGGCCGCGCACGGTAAAGCAGCGATGCAATGATGGTGTTAATACAAACGGACTTGCCTGAACCGGTAGCTCCAGCAACCAGTAGGTGAGGCATTTTGGCCAGATCAGCGACAAATATTTCACCGGCTGTCGTTTTACCCAGGGCAATGGTTAACACCGATTTAGAGTCTGAAAATTTGCTTGAGTTAATCCCGCTTTTAAAGTACACAATTTCGGGTTTATCGTTTGGCAGCTCAATGCCCACAGAGTTCTTTCCAGGAATAGGCGCGATAATTCTCACACTTTGAGCTTCCATCACCCGGGCAATATCATCCGATAAATTAGCAATCTTGGACACGCGAATTCCTGGACCCGGCTCGACTTCATAGCGTGTAATGACCGGACCGGGAGCAATGTTGGTGACTCGCCCATCCACACCAAAAGTTTCCAGGGTCTGTATGAGTAATTCTGCCTTCCGCAGCAGGATGTCTTTTGATTGACCTGCAGCATTCGGGGGTGGTTCCATGAGTAAATCAACTGAAGGCAATTTATATTCTCTTTTCGGAACCCTACCCTGAGTCTCATCATAGTCTATCTCATCTTCTATGATTTCATCTTCGATCTCGATGTCATTCGGTTGGAGCGTCGTCTGCTCAGCTTTCCCCAAATTTTTTGGCAGCATTTCTTCGCGCTGAATGGGTGGCGGTGTTAATTCTTCAGCAGCTTGTTCTGGATCTACTGATGATTCAGCCTGGGCAGGGATGGATTCCTCTTCACGCTGAATAGGTGCCTGTGATCTGGCTTTGAGATCTTTGCTCCTGGCTCGTTCCTGACGAGCTAATCTGAACTTGTTGCGCATCTCCGAAAATCGATCCTCTATCCAGTCATTGAGACGACGGAAGGAAAACCCTCTCCAGGCTTGAATGGTAACGATCCCGATACTGAGGAGAACCAGTATGGAACCGGGGAAACCCAGAAAATCCTTGAAAAGTTGACCCAAAATTACGGTAAAATATCCGCTGTGTCTATACAAGTCCTCGGAAGCCATCCCACTTTTCTCGGCAATAAGGCTAAAAAGCGTCATGGCAATGAGCGTGGAGCCAAAGCTGTATCCGGTAAATCTAAAAATCGGTTGAAAATCTTTTTCTGAGAAAACGACATAGCCCCAAAGTCCAATCAAGATGGCGATGATGAGTGATCCCCATCCCAGAAACATTTTAAACAGAGCCCAGGAAATAAAGATGCCTGCATAGCCCATCCAGTTATGGAAAAAAACACCGGGCATTATGCTCAATTCTTCAGTGGGCTCGTGGCTGATGAGACTCAGGAGGACAAACACGCCCACCACCATGGTGAGAATCCCCAGAATTTCTCGGCTTAACTCTTCAAAACTGATATTTTTCTTTTTACTTACCATGAATTCAACTGGTTTTCTTGTTAATGAAAGGTGGCTTGACAATTTTTATAGCCAGGCGACGTCCCCTGACATCAAGACTCAATTCCGTATTGAGCTTCTGATGAGGTACATCAATATATGCCATGCCGATTCCTTTTTTCAGTGATGGACTCTGTCCCCCACTGGTTACGACGCCCACCTTCTGATCACCTGCAAAAATTTCATATCCATGTCGGGGCAATCCACGTTCCAACATTTCAAACGCAACCAGATATCGTGTTAATCCTTGCTCTTTCTGCTGCAGGAGGGCATCACGACCCAAAAAATCGCCATGTTCAAGATCTGTTGCCCACCCCAGACGTGCTTCCAGGGGCGTGGTCGTTTCATCGATATCATTTCCATAAAGACAGAACTTCATTTCCAATCGCAAGGTATCCCGGGCGCCCAGACCAATGGGAGACAGACCATATTCTTCACCTGCGTCCATGAGGGCATGCCAGAGTGGTTCTGATTCCACTGGATCGTGATAGAGTTCATAGCCTAATTCACCTGTGTACCCTGTTCTGGAGATAATCATGGGGAGATCATTCACATCACCAATACCAAAGTGGTAAAATTCAAGGGCATCTAGATTAGCAGAAGTCAGTTTGGCAAGAATATTCTTTGATTCCGGCCCCTGAAGTGCCAGAAGTGCAATGCCATCAGAACCATTGATGAGCTGAACGTCAGTAAATTTTTCCACCAGGTTTGACAGATGATTCCAGTCCTTCTCAAGGTTGGCAGCATTCACCACCAGCATGAAGCGATCTGCAAAACGGTATACCAGCAAGTCATCAACAATCCCACCATTCTCAAGACACATGGTTGAATACTGGACCTGACCCTTTTCTAGAGCAGCTACGTTATTGGCTGTCGCATATTCAACGAATTCCAGTGCTTGTGCACCGGTGACCCAGAATTCTCCCATATGGGAGACATCAAATAATCCAGCTTTCGTGCGGACTTTTTCATGCTCTGCAATGATCCCTTCGTATTGAATAGGCATTTCGTAACCAGCAAAGGGTACCATTTTAGCATGAAGTGATTTATGAATCGCGTTGAATGCCGTTAATTTCATGAATGTTGGTCCTTACAAATAGTTCAGCGTTGAATCTAATGGGGATAAGATCAGGTCAAAATTGAAAATCAACCCATTATCAGAGACAAATGTCGAGAAAGCCTTTCTGAACCCAACAAGGATGGATTTCCAAACAGATTCATTATTGCTGCTTCTCTCCGCCCGGCCTCACATTATATTGGTCAAAAAGGTAATAAAATGACTTCATTTATCAGACTGGTACTTACTTGCATTTTCACCCTTGGAATTCTATATGGACAAACGGAGAACGCATCAGCCATAAAATTTGCATGGCTCACCGACACGCATGTGGGCAGTCCCACGGGTGCAAGCGACCTGAGCATCGTTGTCCATGATATTAGTAAGATGGATAGTATTTCATTTGTCATCGTCTCAGGAGACATTTCGGAATTGGATGTGGGTCAGAACCTCCATCTGGCTAAAGCCATATTGGATAGCCTCAAGGTTCCCTATTACATCATCCCTGGTAATCATGATACAAAATGGTCATCCTCAGGCGGTGGGCTTTTCGAAGCATTATGGGGGTCGGACAGATTCAACTTTGAGGTAGGTGAATATCGATTTATCGGACACCACCAGGGTCCGGTCCTGAGAATGGGCGCCGGCTACATTGATCCAGAGGATATTACCTGGATCGATTCAACCCTGAAATCATTGAGTCATCCCAGACAAAAAATATTCTTGGTCATGCATTATCCACTGGATCCGGCCATTGACAACTGGCACGCGCTCCGGGATGTGATTAAGCCATATAACATTCAGGCAGTGCTCCATGGACATGGTCATGCCAATCGTGCCACCTCCTACGAGGGGATTCCGGGAGTCATGAGTAGATCTATATTAAGAAGGGGCCCACAGCCCACTGGTTATACCCTGGTAGAACTGCATCCAGATTGGGCTGATTTTACTGAAAGAATTCCCCTGGCCGATAGCACTCATTTCTGGTACCGCCTTCCCCTGGGAGAAAAATCAGCCCTGGATTCTTTGAATTTACCCTACCCCGATTATTCGGAGAATGATTCCTCGGGAGTGAGCCAGGTCTGGCAATATGAAACAGGTTCCTTAATTACCTCAGCACCCACATTTGGGTCTGACAGGATCTACGTGAGTACGGTCTCAGGTGAACTCATAGCCCTGGATGTTAAAAATGGTCAGGCGCTCTGGAACTGGCAGGGCAACGGTGCCATTCATGCGACTCCGGCCCTCAAAAGCGGGAAAGTCGTGGTCGGCTCAGTGGATTCCACCATATCATGCATCTCCGCCACGGACGGCAGCTTGTTGTGGCAGAAGAAGACCACGGCTCCGGTCCTTGGATCGGCACTCATCCATCGTCGGACCGTCTATATTGGGAATGGTGATGGACGTTTTCAGGCCTTGAATTTGAGGAATGGTAAAGAGAAATGGATCTTCGATCAGGGAGATGGGTACATTGAGACCAGGCCTGTTTATGCCAAGGGAAAGGTCATGTACGGTGCCTGGGATGGTGCCTTTTATGCGCTTTCTGCCAGAACAGGTCAACTCCAATGGAAGTGGCAGGATGGCAGCCAAGGATTATTGTATTCTCCGGCCGCCTGCTGGCCCGTGATCGCAGATAATAAAGTTTTTATCGTAGCGCCTGACCGGTTCATGACGGCCATCTATATTTCCAACGGACAGACCCTTTGGCGAAAATCTGGTCACAAAGTTCGCGAATCCATCGGCTTATCTGAGGATGGCAGGCATGTCATCTCCAGAACCATGCAAGATTCCGTCATCTCTGTCAGCACCGCTAGCGACACATTTCAATTGAATTGGGCCAGACATGTGGGCTTTGGATATGATATCGCTCCCAATGCACTGATTGAAAAAGATGGATTTATCTTTTTTGCCACTGACAATGGCAGTGTCTATTGTTTAAACGGCAGCAATGGGGATGTGGTTTGGCAGCATAGAATCAGTGATGGCCTGGTGAACACGCTTACTCCGCTTGATTCGCGGCGAGTTATTTGTACTGCTGTTGATGGGAAAGTAACCCTGTTAAAGTATGCCCCATGAGCTGGTGCAAATTTCTTTATAGGGAACCGTAGATTCGGCTGCAAATATATTTGCCAATTTCAAGACTCGCCGTGGCCGCCGGAGAAGGCGCATTCAATATAAAGATACCATTTTTTTGCTCAATTAAATGGAAGTCATCGATGAGACTGCCCTCAGCTCGCAAGGCCTGGGCTCTTACGCCGCTCTCGCCCCGGATGAGATCACCGGATTCAATCTCTGGAATCAGTTCCTGAACGCTAGCCAGAAAAGCGGACTTCACCAGGGAGCGATACATTTCCTTTAATCCCTCCCCCAGATAAGTGTTGGCCAATTTCCAAAATCCAGGGAAAGAAAGCGTGTCGAATAGATCACGCCCGTTGACGTTCCACCAGCTATACCCTTCACGACTAAATGCCAGCACGGCATTTGGCCCGGCATGGACGCTCCCATCAATGAGACGGGTCATATGGACACCTAAGAAGGGGAATCTGGGATTGGGGACAGGATAAATCAAATTCTTTACCAGGGACTGTCGGGCTTCTCTGAGGTGCCAGTACTCTCCCCTGAAGGGAATGATTTGCATTCCCGGATCCATCCCGGCCCGCGTGGCCATCCGATCGGAATAAAGACCAGCACATGAAATAAGATACTTTGTCTGATATACATCCCGGGATGTGGTGAGACTGTAACCCCAGTCTTGTTGCTTGATAGCATTCACTTTACTATTCAGAATCAAATCTACGGAGGACTGTTTGAGCAACTCGACATATTTGGCTGCAATGACCTTAAAATCGACAATACCTGTGGAGGGAACATGGAGTGCTTCCACACAATTGACATGAGGCTCAATTTCGCGGGCCGCTTCACTGCCAATTCGCGATATTTCAAGACCATTCGCTGTGGCTCGTTCCTGTAATGCCTCCAGACCCGGAACCTGTTCTGGTGAAGTGGCTACGATCAGCTTTCCGCAGCGCTCAAAGGGGATACCATGCTCCTGACAGAAGGCAAACATGGAAGCATTTCCAGCAAGGGCGAAGTGGGCTTTTTTGCTGCCTGGTTTGTAGTAAACACCGGCGTGTATAACCCCACTGTTGCGACTGGATTGATGGAGGGCCCAATCTCCTTCTTTTTCAATCACAGCTAATTTGCAATCCGGATCCCGCTCCCGAATAGCCAGAGCGGTAGCCAAACCAACAATGCCGCCACCAATGATCATTTTATCGTAAATCATGAAAACAATTTAAGGCAAAAAGTGTGCTAGAATGGGTTTAATGGGTTTGATGGGTTTGATGGGTTTGATGGGGTTGATGGGTTTGATGGGTTTGATGGGTTTAATGGGTTTGATGGGTTTGATGGGTTGATGGGGTTGATGGGTTGAGTGGGATGCAGGGTTTTGTGACAGCAGGAAAGGTCTCAGTCGGAGCTAAGTGATGGTTTAATTGCTTTCCCTTGTGGTTGAGCAGGCGGGATGATGGGTGGAAATACTTTAGGAAGATTACTTTTGGAGTGCTTTTTTTATCAACTGCTCTGTGGTCAGAACGCTCTCACTTTCTTGAATAATTTTTCGGATTTTTAAATAGACTTCTGACCTTGAATACCCCAGGGTCTCCAGAGCGAGGAGGGCTTCATCTTCATTGCTAGTGACTCCCAGATTCGAAGTTAAAGCACCAGG
>JAIPGJ010000126.1 GCA_021736185.1 Fidelibacterota bacterium
ATTAACCCGCACAAGTGTCCAGCTTAGAGTTAGTGACATACCAATTCCTTTTTTTTGTTTAAAGATTCTTGCCTGCAAAAATCGTCCCCACAAACCCTTGGGGACAATTCCTTCCATTTTATAAACATATCCCCCATCGGTGAGCAAGGTGGGAACCTCGACATTCCGATGTTTCCATTCATTGGCTGCAGCAATCAAAGCACTAGAATAGATATAAATTTCCAGAAATTTAAAATTTTTTAATCGGTCTACTACTGATTCATGCACATCGACCCCTTCTCGGGGAGCATACTGATATGAATGGTATTGTTCTTTCCTTTTCGGCATCGTTAATTATGGTCGCCATTTTCGGAGCTTTTTCAGTAAGTTCAAAACAAGTATGGTATCACACAAAAGAAACATTCATACAGGAGAGACAGAGAAGCAATGAGCGTTGTAACTTTTCAGCAGATCAGTGAAGCCAGTGCCCGGATTAATGGCTATGCCACCAGAACACCTATTCTGACCTCCAGAACGCTGGATGCTGAGCTTGGTGCCCAGGTATTTTTCAAGGCAGAACCCCTCCAAAGAATTGGTGCCTTCAAATTTCGCGGAGCTTTTAATGCCATTTCCCAACTCAGCTCTGAAGAAAAAGCACGGGGTGTTATCACATTTTCTTCAGGGAATCATGCCCAGGCCGTAGCCCTGGTGGGGAAACTTTTGGATCTAAAAACCACTATTGTTATGCCCAATGATGCCAGTCGGACAAAACTGGCCGCTACACGTGGTTATGGAGCTACGGTAGTCGAGATAGATCCCCTGCAAACTACCAGAGAGGCCAAGGCCAATGAATTACAGGCTGAATATGGCTATACCATGATCCCGCCCTACAATCATAAGGATGTGATTGCTGGTCAAGGCACTGCCGCGATGGAAATGTTTGAAGAGCTAGGAGAGCTGGATATCCTCATGACGCCCTGCGGTGGTGGTGGATTACTCAGCGGATCAGCCGTAGCGGCGAAAGCAATGAGTCCCCAGTGTAAGGTTATCGGGATAGAGCCTGAATGCGCAGATGATGCCAATCGGTCGTTCCACAGTGGTGAACTCCAGTCTGTCGGCAACCCACCGACGATTGCGGATGGCGTAAGAACGCAGCATCTGGGGGATCTGACTTTCCCTTTGATTCTTGCTAACGTAGATGCAATGGCGACGGTCACAGAGGCATCTATTATCCAGGCTGTCCAGTACCTTTTTAACCGCCTGAAAATAGTGGTTGAACCATCTGGAGTTCTAGGACTTGCCGCATTAATGCAGGGCTCAGTCACAGCTCAGGGTAGAATTGGCATCATCCTCAGCGGGGGTAATGTGGATGCTGATGTGATGGCCAGAATACTGACGACACAAGTTTAGAATATTGTATCTTAAGTCCTCATTCAAGCGCTATGGCTTTCAACGAAAGAGATGACAGGGGTCAAAATGGAAATAATTCTTGGCTTCATGCGCCACAACACTTTTGGAAACTAAATAGTGTAGCTATCCGTCCAGCGCTATAAGACCCGCATGGCTTTTGTAAATGTTTTGGAGTATTTTTCTAGAAATAGATCCTGATGATCAGGATTTAGACTATTCAGTTTCACATAACCACTGGAGTGAATGAAGTCTCCTCCACCCAAAGAGATTGCAACATGCGTAACTCTCTCCGATCTCTCCGTAAAGAAAATCAAATCCCCTGCCAGCCAGGTTTTGTAGTCATCACTAAGCCTGACCCCCACCTCGGCCTGCTGATAAGCATCCCGTGGAAGTTGGAGCCCATTCAACCAGAAAGTAGTCTGGACAAAGCCTGAGCAATCAAAACCTTTTGGGGATCTGCCACCCCAGAAATACTGGGTGCCCAAAAATCGATGGGCTGTGTGAACGAGTCTCTCAACCTGAACCTCGTTAAATAGAGGTCTTGGTAATTTCTCAATCCAGCCCTGATTCCCATCCGGTAACAACACCTGAACCATCCCATCCGCATAGGCAAGAGCTGGCAATTTTGAAAGCAGGGTTATATCACGAAAATGTCTGGATTGCCTATCTGGACTCTGATATATCCAGGAGATCCTTTTACCATGATGGTAGAATTCGTAGTCATCCCAGCCCATAGGTTTTGCTACAATATAGAACTTGCAAACCCAGCCTTCATAGCCGTCTTCCAGACGTACGCGAAACCAATCGCCCTCTTCTTCATACACTATCACAGTTTCACCTAAAAAGGTCTGGGAAGTGGCTTCTGTTCTGAAACTAGCGCCCTTGTGAATGAACGCCACACTCACATTTGTTAACATCTCTCTGGTCAATCAATATCTCCTTTGTGAAGTGGAATTTAATCAGTGCCGACCATGAAGCAAAGGTTTGCAGACCTGCGAAATGCTTTTGCAGGATCTGGTTCCGGACGAATCACCATCAATAGATGTGTAACAACAAGTCTTTTGTTGGTGGAGCAACTCTTTCTCATAGATTACATGGTTGTTGGCAGGGGGTTCACCAAGCCATCATATCACAGATTCAGCTCAAAAATATTATTGAAATCATACGTTAGGGGAACATATGAAGAAATCAATTCTACTGGCACTCATTGCAGGCGGACTGTATAGTCAAACCGCACCTCTCGTGGATATTCTGCATGTTAACCCGCGTGTTTTTGTGCTCAGCAATGCCCATGTTCACACCGAGCCAGGAAAATCAATTACACAGGCATCCATCGTCATCAGAGATGGACTTATCATGGATGTTGGTTCAAAAATAGAGTTTCCTGCAGATGCCACCGTGCTTGACATGGAGGGTTCTGATATATATGCTGGCTTTATTGATGGATGGGTTGAGGTCGAAACAGCAGATGTTCAAAAGACTTCCCGATCGCACTGGAATGATTTGGTCCACCCTCAGTGGGTAGCCTCAGATTATTACTCCTATGATGAGAGCACGGTTCATGATCTGCATTCTCAGGGATTTACTCAAATCCATGCTGTCATTGATGATGGTATTTTTCGAGGCCAATCCTCTATTATCGATTTGAATGCAGAAGCTTCAATCACTGCTCCTGTGGTAAGTCAGGTAATGGATTATAAAGTCCGAGAACCGGGTTCAATAGAATATCCACGCGCCCTGCTGGGAACCATCGCCGTGATGCGTCAAACCCTTTACGATGCTGAGTGGTATGCAGAATCGCAAGATATCTACGCTAAATATCCAGATAAAAATGAACCTATCACTGAAAATGTAGCTCTGGATGTTTTAGGCAAAGCACGAGCAAACAAGGCGCCCTTCTTAATCAGGACGGAGCACGAAACGGCTGCCACCAGGGCTATTGGTTTTGCAAGGGAGTTTGATCTTAAGCTCTGGTTGATGGGATCTGGATATGAATATCGGCGATTATCAGATATCACCCAGGCAAATCCTTTTATCGTTCTTCCTCTCAATTTTCCCGGCAAACCAGACATAACCAATCCTATGCGGGCTCTGCAGTATACAACAGCAGAACTGAAACATTGGGACATGGCTCCGGATAATGCTCAAAAGCTGGTCGAATCAGGTCTGAGTATCGCCTTTACCACTGCGGGATTAAAAAGCCCCAAACAATTCCGTGAGAATCTGATCATGTCAGTCCAACGTGGCCTGAGTGAATCAGCAGCCCTGGCAGCCCTGACCACCAATCCAGCCAAGCGCTTTGGAATTTCGAATACACATGGGATAATTAAAGCAGGCTATCATGCCAATTTTGTCGTGG
This sequence comes from Fidelibacterota bacterium, assembly GCA_021736185.1. Lineage (GTDB taxonomy): Bacteria > Fidelibacterota > UBA8477 > UBA8477 > JABMPR01 > JABMPR01. Next base: position 3,749 of record JAIPGJ010000126.1, read on the forward strand.
TTGATGGCAGTTATTTTGATGAATCAAATGCAATTAAGGCGGTTTGGGTCAGGGGTATCAAATATGATATCGAGTCAGGGTCTGAATATCTGCTCCCTGGTAAGTGGGATTATTCGATTCATGGCATGACTGGTCAGCTAGAAATTAAGGGTAAGCCTTCCAAGCTATCTGGAAGCATCACCATGGACACCGGCACGATTGATTTAAAGCATCTAAAAATTGATGGTAATCAATTGACATGGAGTGCGACACTTAACGCAGAAGATTTTCCAGGTGTCACCCGTTTTTCTGGAAAAATTGAAAATTTCGAGTTGATGGGGTTTGCCACGAATTCTCATGGAGATAAATTCTCCTTTGTCGGGACTAATTTTAAGGCCAAAGAAGACCAGAAATCTATCAAAGCATCGCCCAGTAGTCTCTCAGTAGTTTATCCAGAGGGAGCCTATGGCTTTGAAAAGCTTCCTGATCAGCCGCATTCAATATTTATCAATGATGCCACCATCTGGACCTCTGGTCCCCGCGGAATTCTCAAGGATTGGGATATGCTGATTACTGATGGAAAGATAAGCAAAATAGCCCCAGAACTAAAAATACCCTCCAATAACGATGTGCTTATTGAGGGTCGTGGGAAATTCGTTACAGCCGGTATCATCGATGCTCATAGTCATACAGCTGCAGCATCCATCAATGAAGGTGCCCAGACTGTTACTTCAGAAGTGCGTATCCAGGACGTGCTGGTTCCGGATGATATAAGTATTTATCGACAATTAGCTGGCGGCACTACGACGATTAATGTGTTACACGGCTCAGGAAATCCCATTGGTGGTCATAATGCGGTCATAAAACTGCGCTGGGGCTCAAATGGCGAGGGGTTATTGCTTCAAGGTGCAGCACCGGGGATCAAATTTGCTCTGGGTGAGAATGTGAAATATGACAGATATATTAAGCGCTATCCCCAGACCCGGATGGGAGTAGAACAAATTATCCGGGATGCATTTACCCGCGCCAGGGACTATAAGCAGAACCATGAAGCTTATGCTAAAAAATCAAAATGGCGCAAAACCTTGATCCCACCCAGGAAAGATCTAGAGCTGGATGCTCTGGTGGAAGTCCTTGATGGGAAACGATACATAAACGCCCATGCCTACCGTCAGGATGAAATATTGATGTTGTTACGTGTGGCTGAGGATTTTGATTTTACCGTAGCAAAGTTTGAACACGTCCTGGAAGGATATAAAGTGGCGGAAAAGTTGGCAGAGCATGGTGCTGGTGGCTCTTCTTTTGCGGATTGGTGGGCTTACAAATTCGAAACCTATGATGGTATACCCTACAATGGTGCCCTCATGCATGAAGCCGGTGTGCTGGTCTCATTCAATAGTGATGATGATGAGATCGCTCGTCGTCTGAATCTGGAAGCGGCCAAAGGAATTAAGTTTGGCGGCATGTCCGAGATTGATGCTCTAAATATGGTTACCATCAATTCGGCGAAACAATTAAAAATTGATAAGTGGGTTGGCTCACTGGAAGAGGGTAAGGATGCTGATTTTGTTATCTGGTCTGGACATCCATTGTCCACCCAATCGATCTGCACAGAAACCTGGATTGATGGAAGACAATATTTCAGCCTTGAAAAAGATGCTGAATTACGGACACGGGACCAGTCTATCCGGCAGGATCTCATTCAAAAGATACTGCGCTCTGAAGACGATGGGAATAGTACCCCTGACCCACCTTCGCCCCCACCTCCAAATCAGAATAGAAATGAAAGTCTCTGGGAAGATGAACGCGTTGGGCAAGGAGGTCTAAGATGAGAACGATCCTGAGTTTTCTATTCATTGCACTCCAGATCACTTTTGCCTCTGATCAAATTCCTGCACCTCCACAGGCACAGCCCATTTTAATCCAGAATGGAACTCTCCACACAGTTTCACAGGGTACGCTGGACCAATATGATATTCTATTTGACAGGGGAATAATTACTCGAATTGAAAAATCCATAGTTCCCAGTTCTCATATGCAAGTGATTGAGGCGAGTGGGAAACATATTTACCCCGGTCTGATTGCAGGTATATCCACACTCGGATTGGTGGAAATTTCGGATGTGGTTGCCACAAAAGATTTTGATGAAGTCGGTGAAATGACACCTGAGGTCCGGGCTAATGTGAGTTACAATCCTGACTCAGAGAAAATCCCCGTTGCTCGCTCAAGCGGTGTACTCTTCGTCAATACCATGCCGACTGGTGGCTTAATTGCCGGCCAATCTTCACTCATGCGGATGGATGGTTGGACCTGGGAAAATGCGACGGTGAATCATCCCACTGCCATGCATATCAACTGGCCTGACATGAATATCAACACAAATCCCAACAGCAAAATATCCATAGAGGAGCAGGAAGAAAATCGTCGAAATGAAGTAATCGCCTTGAACGATATGATGGATAGAGTTAGGCGATATAAGAAGATAATCGACAATTTGCCAGTAGAAGGTGTGCATGATATGGCTCATGATCTTGGGCTGGAGGCAATGATTCCATATGTTACTGGAGCGAAGCCATTTTTTGTTCATGCCTACGAGGTGAGGCAAATCGAGGCGGCCGTGGAATGGTCAAAATTACAGAAGGTTAAGATAGTTATCTTAGGTGGATGGGATGCCGGGCGTGTTACAGCTCTGTTAAAGGAAAATCATATCCCCGTCATCCTGCAAGAGGTGCTCCGTTTACCCATGCGCAGAAATAGCGATTATAGTGAGGCCTATGACCTGCCTCTCAAATTGTACAAAGCTGGTGTTTCATTCTGTATTTCAACATCTGGAAGTGCCTTTCAGTCAGCACATGTCAGAGATTTGCCCAGCCATGCTGCCATGGCCGCTGCTTTTGGTCTCCCCGTGGATGAAGCCTTAAGATCCATCACTCTATCTGCCGCAGAAATACTGGGGGTTGATGATCGGATCGGTTCCTTAGATGTTGGAAAAGAAGCCTCCTTGTTCATTGCTAGCGGTGACATTCTTGAAATTACCACCCAAGTGGAACAGGTTTTTATTAATGGGACCACTACTGACATGGGTGACAAGCAAAAAACCCTTTACCATAAGTATCGGGAAAAGTATAGGCAGTTAGGGATCATTGGGGGAAAATAAGACTTTATAATTCCTGATATGATTATTCATGATTAGAGATGGCTACTATGTACTGCTTCGTTCTCTGCGATCTACGACCCTGGCGGCAATGGAAAACATGATGGAAGAAATATTTTGAAAAATATTGGGTTGGCAGGATTCGGCTTCATCGGGAATTTCCTCTATGAACGCCTGAAAGATAATCAAGAGATTTCCGTAAAAGCAGTATGGGAGCCTATCTCAGAGAAAACCAGGTTACTCAATAGTCAATTCGTCTGTAAGGATTTAGAGGATTTGGGATCCCGGTCATTGGACTTAATCATCGAGGTTGCACATACTGACGTCGTGAAAGCGCTCTTGCCCATCATTAAGTCTGACACAAATGTAATGATTGCCTCCATGAC
>JAIPGJ010000127.1 GCA_021736185.1 Fidelibacterota bacterium
AACGTTATGCAGAAGAAATGTTAAAGATCCAAAACCAAGCCAAAGGCCAAATGGAATAATTAATTGCTGATGTGGAGACAAGGTTTTTTAAACCTTTCCAGGGATAGGAGACTGTGGATCTCTACGCTAATCGCGATACATTCGTAGTTTCGTCACCCCGAGCTGAGTCTAGGGGTTGTAACATTATTGAGTGTCCTTATCCCCTGTCCAACGATGAAGTTTCAATAGAGCGACTCCGAAATACTCAGGACGATGCTTCGACATGACGGGATTATCCATATCCCTCGACTCCGCTCGGGAAGACAGTCTATTGATCGTTCAGGTAGCGATACTTATGTGCAGAGACTCCCATAAATAAAAAAAGCCACCACACTATGGTGATGGCAATTATTACTTATTACTTGTTACTTCTTACTTATTACTTAAAAGTGTGCCCGAGACTGGAGTCGAACCAGCACGCACAAAAGAGTGCACTAGGACCTGAACCTAGCGCGTCTACCAATTCCGCCACCCGGGCATATCAAAAAAGCGGGCTAATGTAATCTCCCCCCTAACCGCTGTCAATCAGGAAAAGATAAGAATAATCGCCAGATTTGACAGGAGCAGCAAGCCTGACAGGATAAGCACCACCAGGGGCTGTGCCAGACTGAGCTTCAGTACCAGCGTCTGCTCATTTTGTTGATTTTGGAGAGAGAGTATTTTCAAACTCTTTATGAACAGCACCGCGGTCCAACCGTATGCGAAAGGCGCCAGCAGTGGTGTATTCCCCCAGAGCATGGCAATTGAGTCCAGGTTCCAGCGTAACAGTTGGTATTGAGAGAGTAATGCTTCAAAGGAGAATGCAATCAAGGACACGGTCAAAAAAATAAGGGGTAAGTGGAAATCGAAGGGCTGCGACTTTAAATATTCACGATCCAGAATATTATTGCTCCAGATCATGCCGATGTAGGCAATATTAGCCCAGAATAACATATAAATGATGGGAAATCCGAAAAAGGTGAGATGAAAATCACCATAACTATAGAGCTTCAGAATGCTGGCTATGGCGTACTCTCGGAATAATCCCAGCATGATACCCGATATCCAGAAGACGCTGATGAATGACCAATTGTAAACGGTTTTGGCATGTATAATCAGGATTCCTGTCATCAGGAAAATGCTAAGTTCAATCAGCCAGATCATCTTGCATTTTTCTGACTTTGTTGTTGAGAGAGATTAAACCCCAGATCAAGAGCGGCAGGTTGGCCCACAGAAGATCATAGCGTTTGTTGATAAATTCGCTGATAATAGCTATGCTCAGTAGCAGATCAATGGCACCATAGGGTAGGTATGTAAGGAGTAAATTGTTCATGAGAATAAGAAAAATGGTGCCTTACTTAAATATTTCCTGCAAGGCACCATTGCTTCCCTCATAGTTTATCGGGAATGATTAATCATTCCATTCTGCTTTAAAGATGTGTGTCGCCCTGGGGTTTTCAGCATCACGATTGGAAGCAAAAGCCAGAAATTTACCATCGGGGCTGAACATGGGAAAACTATCGAAATAAGTATTATTGGTCAGGCGCTTGAGACCCTGGCCATCAAGGCCGATCATATACAGCTCAAAATTATGTCCATAAGCCCCTGCTTCCGCATTCCAGTCATCCATATTGGATGAGAAAATAATATGCTTGCCATCAGGATGCCAGGAAGGAGCCCAATTGGTTGCATCATTATGGGTCAAGCGAACTTTATTGTTACCGTCCACATCCATGGCATAAATGGAGAGCGGGACAGCCTCTACCTGATCCAGGTCCATATTTTCTTTCCAGCGTAGCGTATCTTCCGCAGTTTCAGGATACCAGGCGCGCCAGACGATCTTTTTTGCATCTGGACTAAAATAGGGTCCGCCATCATAGCCAAGATGGTTGGTCATGCGCTGCACATCCGATCCATCGATATTCATAGTGAATAATTCGAGATCATTATCAATCTCTGAAGTAAAAATGACCCTGCCAGTGAGATAGGATACGGTTGGTTCGGCATCATAGCCTGGATTTTCCCTGATTCTAATGAGATCCGATCCATCTGGATTGGCTGAATAGATATCATAAGGGAAGAGTGGCCAGAGATATTTATTGCCCTGGGGTTTGGGTCTGGGAGGACAACTATCCACTACCCCGTAGGTGGAGGCAAAGATAATGCGGTCTTTTTTCAGACTAAAATACGAGCAGGTATTGGCACCCTCATCCGGGCTGACCTGATGTTGATCGCTCCCATCGGCATTCATGATATAGATTTTGTCACAAGCATTTCCATCACGTTTGCTCTGGAAAATAATTTGTTCACCGAGGGGACCCCAGTAGGCTTCACCATTGTCACCTTCAAAGGTCAATTGTTCTATATTAGAAAGACCCAATGGCTTTTCTATTTTTAAGATTTCCTGTTGTGTACTGCAAGAAATGATGGCTAAACTAAGCATTAATAATACAAAAATCTTTATTTTCAAACTTAACTCCTGATATGTTTATGGTTTCTTTTAGAAAAACCTATTTTTCTTCCAATTCCACACGGTACAAAAGAACAGCATTGTACATATGAATTGCAAATAGATCTTTTCCAATTTGAGATAATTTTGGTAATGTTGTTGTCCAGCTCCCAAATGAGCTACGGTGGGCGATCTGGCCGGTTTTACTTACCCCTTCCAGTTCGAATTTACGGTATGCCTGGTCTCCGTCTTCTGTAAAAAAAGGTTCATATCGGATATATAAAAACAGACCCCATTCAGGCAGGTACTCGGCATCACTGATGGTAGATATATCAATGGGATGATAGCTTGATATGACCTTCCCGTCGCCCAGATTTATTACATTTAAATCTTTCTCCGAGATGACAAAGGCGGTATGGGGTCCCAGGGGGTCAATTTTCCAGGTTTTCCAGGGGAACTGTCCCATGATCCTTTGTCGATTAAAAAGGGTTAGGGCTGACTCATAGCCATCATGAATCTCCAAGAAATAGTAGTCGGTGCCGGGAATGACCTCAAGTCCTACCAGCCGGCCTGGAATTTCCACGGGATCAGTCTGGAGCTGGTCATGATTCCATAATTGCAATTCGATGGTTGCTGCGGAGCCTGTTTCTGGCTGAGTGATACAGGAAGATGCGGTGATGAACTCGTTCCTATTCACCAGCTGATCTACCACAAGTTTTATCTCACAATGGTCCTGATCTCTTGAAATAACGCTCTGCATATAGAGCAGAGTATCCTCATTGCTCATTTCAAGAACCCAGGATTGATCATCCTGGGTAAGCAGAATACTGCCCTGATGGCTTAAGGTGGAGTGCAGTGCTCCCTCCCCCAGATTGACACCATGGACCAGAGTATACTCGGGTGTTCCTTTAAAATCATATACCTGGAAAGAGTAAAGCATCTGTGGGTCAGAGGCAATAATCGACTCATGCTCTTGAACCAGCATGAAGTAGGAGTGATTTTCGTTTATCTTGAAGATATCATCCGGTTCACGGGCAATTTCAACCACGTGGTTTCCAATGCTATCATAATAGGATATCTGGTCCTTAGTGAGGGTATACATGATGGGGAAACCCCTGGAATCGCTTCGATAAATGACCTGTTCCATGGGAGCGTCGAAGGTCCACTGGGCATAGGGCTCAATATGGAGGACATCGGCCTGCATATTTCCGAGAAATACTAGAATTAAGAAGAGAAATTTTGACGTTTTCCACGATGTCATTTTAAACATCATTTTTAGCATATAAATTTTTGTTCGTAGCATGTGTTAAGTTAACAATAATATTTGGCTGGGTCATCAGCCCCGATGGAAAATGCATTACTGGGTGATCTCAAGCCATTCATAGTTGGTACCAATATAAAAGCGGTCTCCGTCTGTTTGCACCTGGAATAACGCGGGAAAGCGGGGATCTATCTGTATATCGACGTTCCTTGCCGTCTGAGGAAAAAAGATCTGAGAGAAATGGGTATTCCGTTTGGCAAAGAAATCAGCAGCGACGCGTATGACTGCTACTTCACCCTGGTTATTGACTGAAAGACCCAAACAGACTTTGTTCTCATTATTGAAATGAATCTCACTGACACGTTTTGAGTCAAGGTTAAATAATTGGATGAATTCATGACTACTCAAGATTGCCAAATAAGCCCCATTGGCAGAAAGTGTTAGTTCATGACCAAAATTCTCGTTGTTCCAGAGCACTTTTCCCTGGGGGGAAACTTCAACGATCATGGGCAGCATCTGCTCCTCGGCTGCGTTGTAGTCATAACCACTGATGAAAAAACGTTGGTTTTGAAAAACCTTGTCCAGCAAGCGGGAGAATGGCAGATACGAGGTCATTTGTTCTCGTCCATCAGCACTTATCCGAATAAAAAGTGATTTCCCCGCCGGACTGCCATTAAGACCTGGACGCTCCAACAGGACGTAGCATTGTGCATCAACCCACTGCATGAGAATGCTTCTTTCCTTACTCATGGGTCCATCATCCTCATAAAGCTGACCTTCAGCCACGAGATTTCCAGCTTCGTAGATGTAAATCATGGCCTTTACGGGATCGGCCAAAGCCAATAAACCGCTATTGGAAATAGCAGCCACTAGGGGCTTTAAATCTGAAGCAGTGCCCCGGTTTACCGAGTAAAGCAACTCATTTTGATCATCGAGGATGTAATAGTCTGAATAGCGCTGTCCATCTTTGATTTCATCCAGGTTATGGAGCAATGAGATCAGTCGATACTCACCGTTTGGAGAAAGGCTGATGTTGGCCTGAGAACTATAAGCTAGCATCTTTCTAATGGACTGATTATCAATCATATACAGAGAGTTACTTGAAGTGTAATACAGAGGGTGGCCAGCTATAGATACCCAGGACTTTGCAGCTTCCCTCAGCGTGACTTGTGAGTCGATCTGAAGCGCCAAGGCATGGCCTAGCAGCAGGGTTTGGAGGCCTATTAAAATCATCCTTCGCATACTATTCATTTTCCTTCTGAGATCAAGTTACCCGCACCCTGAATGCAGATCAGGGATTTGGGTAGAGATCAACAAGACAGAGGAGTGACACCTGAAACATGCTGTTCTTCATATTGTGCAAATTCCACCATCTCCTCCCTGGATTTTGGATCTCTCGGGCAAATTACCCGAATATTTTGCGAATACCTCACCAATGTTAATAATCAAATAAAAAGAGGCCACGCGGTGGTGGCCTCTTTTATTAGCATGTTTTTGAAATTATTATTTCAGAAACAGCATGGTCTTTGAATCTGTGAATGAGGATGTCTTCAGAGTATAGATATAGGCACCTGAGGCAACCTGTCTTCCCTGATCATCCAAGCCACCCCATGTTACATCATAGGATCCAGCATTCATTGACTTGTTGAGTAAGGACGCGATGACCTTACCGCGCATGTCATAGACTGTCAGATTAACCACTTCATTGCTGGGCACGTTGAAAGTAATCGTCGTGCTGGGATTGAAGGGGTTGGGATAGTTTTGCTGAAGCTTGTAGTTGTCAGCAATCTGTACCTCACGTTCTTCAATTGATACGCTGGTATTTGGCGAATCAAGAATAATAATGGGTGCAGAAACATTGGTGGTTGGGAAAGCGACTGAATAAGGCACAGATGCACTGGATGTATAGAGTACTTCCTGGCCATCATCAGCATCCATGTTGGCAATACTGAGGAGACTCCAGATGCCACCTTCAGCCAAATCTTCGACTGCGAAGACGGAGTCAATAACGGTGGTTTCCCAACTCGCGGGGAGGGTAATGTCTCCACCTAGATAGGAACAGCGAAAGATCACGGCATTGGGTGTGGAAGCGCGGCTGCCAAAGACGAAATCAACATATCCGTCATTGTCAATATCACCCTTTGCTCCACCCCAGATACCTCTGCTTCCACTTGGCCAGTATTCGGAAAGGTTTACCAACTCAGTGGCAATCAGCGTATCGGCATCTTCCTGCATGAGATAGATACCTTTTTTGGTATCATCTCCCCAATCGTATACAGCGCCAACGATCTCAGTTGTACCGTCTTCATCGACATCCACGCCCATGGCTGACTGTACACAGGATCCACCAGCCAGTGGGGAAAGTCCGACATAATCATAGTCAGAGCCAGTCCAGCTGATTTTTGTGATTTCAGTCTCAGAGAAGAAATAGGCATTTGAACCAACAACTGCAATATCCCATTTATTCTCAACATTCAGATCAGCAAGACCCCAATCCAGACCACTGCTCTCCAGTGTCCAGGTTTCTGAACCATCACCTGTATCAGGAATATCATCTACAGAGCAGATACCATAATAAAGTCCGCTGTTGTTTCCAGTACGATCGGCGAAAAGGATTTCATCAACGCCGTCGCCATCAAAATCAAGAACTTCAAATTCGATGGGGCGGATATTTGTTGCATCGTCATCAGTGATAGTCCATGATGAATTTGGATCCCAGTCTTCACCATTGGCAACACCAAAGTTATCGCCACCGGCATGCTCGTAAACAACGATACGAGCAGGATTTTGGATTGTGACAAAATTGTTCACAATACCCCAGGTCAATTCCATTTTGCCGTCATTATCCAGATCTGTGATAGCAAGAGCAGGCCAGGTATTTTGCTTCTCAATCAGAGTAGCAGGTGGTGTAGCATGCCAGACCATGGACCAGGTACCATCAGCAGCTTGCTCGTATTTGTAGATGTTTGGAATAACTTCCCCTGGAGTATCATTCCAGTTATCGTTGACCATGTAGATCTCCCGAAGACCATCGCCATCCAGATCAACACCGGCTATGAAGTTCCCGATTCCTCCGTTATTGGTAGTTTGGCTCTCGAAGATATCCACAGTACCGATCCTTGGAAGAAGGTCTGCCTGGAGTTGGGACACAAGGAACATCCCAAAAAGCAGAATTAGTGTAGCTTTTCTCATACATTTTCCTTTCTGTTTCGTTAACATCGCTAAGTTATTAAAATTTTATGCTTAATGCAAATCTATGACGTGGGCCAAAATATTCCATGGCATTGAAGGCATAATCCATTCCCACATTATTCATTATCTGGACGCCCCCCCCAAAGCTGAGGCCCTGGATATCAGTTCCTGCCTGATAACCAATGCGCCCAAAGTATTTATCAAGATACCTGATCTCAGATCCCAGTCCGTACAATTCACTGTTGTTGTTGGA
>JAIPGJ010000128.1 GCA_021736185.1 Fidelibacterota bacterium
CATTATTCAAAAAAGAACATCTTTGCACACTGGGAACCCCGATTTATGGAGTCCTACGTTGAAACCTGTCTTCATGAAAATGGTCAGGGTGGTTTCCAGTTATCCTGTGCACCCCAATTAGAGTCCAGTATCTATCAATCTATCCCATTGAATGTCTGGTCTCTTCCCAAGAACTTACCCACACAGGCACTCTTCATTATTGGTGAAAAATCAGATACGGTCAATCAGCGCAGCTTCATGCGACTCAAACGGGTCCGTGGAAATCATATTGTGAAAAGCGTCCCGGCAGGTCATCTTTTCCCCTTTGAAACGCCCAATGAAGCAATGGCGATTATAAAGGACTATCTGGCCCAATGAGAATTGAAATACATGGCACCACAATTAATGATCGAATTGTCGACCAGGCTGTGGATATTCTCAGGAATGGCGGATTGATCATCTACCCCACCGATACGGTTTATGGCCTGGGTTGTGATATTACCCAAAAGTCAGCTATCGAAAGAATCTACCGGGTCAAGGGCATGGAAAAGCAGAAACCCCTTAGTTTTGTGTGTGCTGATATTAAGGACATTTCCAAATATGCAAAAATTTCTACTGTCATGTATCGGGATTTGAGGAAGTACCTTCCCGGTCCTTACACTTTTATTCTCCCTGGAACAAAAGAGGTTCCCAAAGCCCTGCTCTCGAAACAGAAAACCGTGGGAGTGAGAATCCCAGATCACGCGCTCACGCTGGCAATTGTCAGAGCTTTGGGGAATCCAATTATTTCAACCAGTGTCAATATCATCGCAAAAAACTTTGCCAGTGATCCTCAGGAATTTTCTGAGTATTATGAAGGACAGGTTGATCTCATCCTCGATTCAGGTCCCACCTGGGCAGAGTTATCTTCGGTGATTGATATGACGGATGATGATCACCCCATAGTTATTCGAGAGGGTCAGGGAGATGTCAGTTGGTGTCTGATATAAATTTTTTGAAAGGAAGCTATCATGGCTCAAGTAACACTCAATAATTTAGATAAGTCGTATGGTGATACACAAATCCTCCATGGCATCAACCTGGAGATTCAAGATGGTGAATTTGCTGTATTGGTCGGACCTTCCGGTTGTGGCAAATCCACCACGCTGAGAATCATCGCCGGTCTGGAAGAGGCCAGCGGGGGCGATGTGTACATTGGTGATACGCGCGTGAATGATGTGGAACCTAAAAATCGTGATATTGCCATGGTGTTTCAGAATTACGCACTCTATCCCCATATGAACGTGTATGAGAATATGGCCTTCGGTTTGCGTCTGAGAAAATATGCTGATCAAGACATCAAGGAGCGCGTGGAAGAAGCCGCCGAAATTCTCAGTATTGAGGAATATCTGTATCGACGTCCGAAAGAATTATCAGGTGGTCAGCGACAACGGGTCGCTGTGGGAAGAGCCATTGTCCGCAAACCTGCCGTTTTTCTCTTTGATGAACCCCTATCCAATCTGGATGCAAAACTCAGGGTTCAGATGAGAACCGAGATTAAAAAGTTGCATGCTCGTCTCAAGACGACCATGATTTATGTCACCCACGACCAGGTGGAAGCCATGACCATGGGTGATCGAATCGTGGTCATGAAAGACGGTTATATCATGCAGGCTGATGAACCACTGAAAATTTATAAACGACCTCAAAACCATTTTGTAGCCAGCTTTATTGGTTCACCTGCCATGAATTTTTTCGAGGTGGAGGTAAAGGGTAAACAACTGGTAAACCCAAAATTCACCCTGGCTATTGATGCTAAGCATCCAGAGGCATTAAAATCCTATGAGGGTCGCAAGCTAAAACTGGGTATTCGACCCGAGCACTTTCAGCTCCGGGACACACCCTCCAGCATCAGTGCCAGCCTTGAAGTGAGTGAACTGATGGGAAATGAATCCTACTTATATTGTTCCACCGGGCTGGATACATTTATTGCCCGTGTGGCTGATAATGCACCTCGGACCATTGGAACCCCGCTGCGCTTGTTTGCCGAGCCTGATGCCTTCCAATTTTTTGACATGGAATCTGGAGAGAGAATCGAATAATCCAAAATTGCTTGGGATTGGCGGAGATGGAGCCTGCCTGCTGTAGCTCACGAGCGAAGGATGGGCTCTAATCGAACCCCACCGCATGTGGTGGCCGCTTAGCGGGGTAAGTTTACCTGTCGTAGCTGTTTCAGCGCAGACAGTCCATTTTTATACAGAAGTTCACACCTGCTATTTTTGCTGATACTCAACATTGTCCAAGCCTTCAAAATCAACATCTTGGGTCCAGAGTAAGGCTTTATTTGCTCTAGCTGTTGCATAAATCATGCTATCGGCCATGGGGATTTTATACTCATTACTTATTTGCGCTGCTGACAAAGCCATCTCTGATGTCAGATCAATCACCTGCCCCTGTTCCATAATCGCAATTGCTTGAAGAGCAGAATGTTCATCTCGTTGAGCAAGGACTTTCTTGAACACTTCATAGATGTTGATTGTAGATACAATCAAATGCTCAGTATCTTCAATGGCTGAGGCAAAGAAATCAGCATTTTTCCCGGCGGCGAAATACTCCAGCCAACCCGATGAATCTACCAGGTTCATAGACGGTCATCTTCTCGATCAACACTTGTATCAATGCCTTTGAGAAATCCTTTCATCTCAGATGCCTTTTTAACCAGCACAAACTCAAGTCGTTCTCCATATCGCAGGATTTGCAATTTCATCCCAGGCTTGAGAGCAAGCTGAGTGCGTATTTCTTTAGGAATTACGACTTGATATTTTGGTGAAAGGGTAACGGTAACCATATTTTTGACCTCGTTATATTTTACCATACAATATATCGATAAGATTATCGTATGTCAAATACATCATCGATAAGAATATCGGGAACCGATGCGGTATAATTATCCAAAAAAACAGCAATACTCATCTTCTTCAATTACCTGCAACAAAGGCATATATCCTTTTTCTGTTGAATGAGGTTCATAGCTATGCCATTTCAAGTCCTGACGCATCCAATACAGTTGCCACTCACCTCGGGATCTGAAAAATCGTAATTTGGCTATTTCAGTTTCCATTTTCTGTTTTGGATTTTTCCAGTGTGGTCTCACATCGAAAAAAATAACTGATTGATCTTCAATTCGGTAATCATGCCTCACCTTATCAATGAAATCCGGATTGTCTAGACGATCGCAGAAGTCCCTGAGGTTTGCTTCCAACAGGGGAAGTTCATCATTTCTGAAGGTCATATCGTACCTCTTTTATTCTGTATGACGCTTTAAGCTTGAGCCCGCTGTCGCTCGCGAGCGAAGGATGGGCTCTATCCTTTAGCGCCATATTTATCAAAAGCTAATACTTCAGGTTATTTGATCTTCAATTTCAATTCAATCAATTTTCTAAGGTCTTCAACATCATTTTCATTTTCAATTTGAAGAGATATTGCACGGATTTTCCCGAACTTCTTACCATTTACAAAAGAATCCCTGAGCCTTTGAGATATCGCACTGGCAACGATTTGAGGTTCAGCTTTATCTCCAAAATAGAAGGTAATCCTGAAAGAATTTTGAATGATGCTTAGCCAGAAAATAGTTTTGGACTTTTTAACTGTTTTTAGTAACCATCTTTTCCCGTCATTGTAATATCTCCACTCACATGCAAATTCAGGATGTTCGGATTCAACTAATCCAAAAAGTGTTTCCCAATACTCCCTGGAATCGCCAATAATGGAAAAAATGATCTCCTCAGTCGGAAATCGTTCTGGATCTGATAGTTCTGTAATTGACATTGACCAACCCATTCATTTTGATGGCATCTAGCAACCGTTTAAAAGGTCAAGCAGGCCTTTCTCCACTATATCGAATCTATCTGCCCCCTGTTTCGATAGACAAGCCAAACAAAGAACAAGAAGAGTAAGCTGTTCTTTCGTTCATTTCATCAATTTCGCCTGCCTTGCCGTAGCTAAATAGCGTAGGCAGGTTGTGAAAAAAAGGAAGCTCTCCCGCCATAACCCCTACTCAGGTCCTCGAATCATCTGATACATGGCATCCCAGGGTGGCAAAACGATGGGGGTCACTTGAAGTGCCTGAGCCGTTTTTTTATCCAGATATTTCCTGGGCAGAATCACCCCATACAGGTATTGATCAAACCAGGCATCATCCATGAGCCAGTAGCCCTCGTTGCCACGCTCAGTGCCCCATGAATTTTCAATGCGCCATTGTCTAGCCTGTTTGTCCACAAGGTCCACACCAATAAAGACCATGGCATGGGTGGGAATGGAATTACCATATAGGATTTGCTCGCTTTTAGTCAGACTAAAATCCACCCCCAGCAGTGCTTCATAGTCGTATATCCCCCGCACCATCAGTCCATCTGATCCGAGCTGCTCCTGCCCAACATCACAGGCAAACCAGACGGGTTCACCAGCCAACACGGCCTTCAAGGTCTGTGCTTTCATGACATCACCCGGGATATTCAAGACGGCCATGTCTGGTCTCTCAACCATGTCCCGGTCCAGAGTGATACTGTAAGTCTGATAGTAATCCTTGGTGGGATTTTGAAGCAGATAGACATAATCGGCCAGGTCATGATTGACGACTTCATCTCTGAATTGTTGAGGCGTATAAATTTTGGACTTGCTCAGTTTCCCATCTTCATCCTCGTACTGCCAGGAAAAAGATTGGGGCGGTTCCCCTAAGGCCAGAGCCAGAATTCGATACACATCCTGCATGGCTTCCTTATGAATTTTTTGATGCTTCTCCGAATCTGCGGTCATGCGTATGGCCGAGGCGGCTTTGCGAAGGCGTATCTTCAGGAGCTTATTCATCTCACCCGTTTGGGAGCTGGCATAGGTCTCGGGCATGACGATCACGGGGACCAAACCATATTTGGCAATCAGATCAACCACCATATTCCACTGGCCACCATCGCCAATGGGGGAATCAAGTAAAAATTCCAATTCACGGTCATGGATATCACGTTCTCGCATCAATATCATCTGATTTAAAAAGAGATTCGCTTTCTCAAGTTTATCATAAAAAAAGAGGAAGTTATGAGAAAATTCGAATTCCTTGAGGTCATATTTCTCAATGACAACCGGGCGCAAAATATTGAGTCCGGCAAAGAGCCAGCACCGGCCACTGCTTTTCTGATTACTAATTCCCTTCACCTCAATTTTATCTGAGAAGAAGTGTTGTTGTTTGATGCGGGTAGCCTGATCCACTGACAGGGATTTGATACTATTATTAGCCAGGGCGTTCTGACGGGCAACGTTACTCTTGTCGGCATTGAAGACTTTTGAATAAGCCGAGAGTGCTGTATTATCCAGCACCTTTTTCTCCTGCCCATTTCCCATTGAGACAATGATACAAACCATGATCAGTAATATTTTATTCATTATGGCTCCCCTCTATCTGTGAATGGCCTAAAGCTATGTTGAAACCAGCTTAGACGAAATGCTATTTAATGGTCCGGTTCCACTACTCCACTTTCTTTATTATGGCCTCATGAACCAGAGCAAGGATGGACTCATAAGATTTATCGGTCGCCAAAGACATCCCCATTTCACAGGTTCTACTGCTGGAATAATATCCATCAGCATTGATTCCCCTTAGTTCATTGGCTTCCATCGCTGTAGCACTTTGGGTCAAACCGGGAAACAGCAAACCCCGATCACCAGCAAAGCCGCAGCAACCCATATCTTGAGGCATGATGACCTGATTGGCGCAACGACTGGCGATGGCTTCCATTTTATCCTCAAGCCCCATATGACGACTGGAGCAGGTCACATGCAGCACCACCTTGTCCTTGACATGCCATAAGCTCAATTTTTCCAGAACCACATCGTGGAGATACTCTACCATATCATAAATTTTCAGTGCCCGCCACCTGGCCAGGTGGGTTCCTGACAAAATCTCATGGTAATGTTCAAGATGCCTTGAACAGGGGCTGGTATCCATAACGATAGGTAATTTCCCATTCCTTGAGCTCATCCATAGCATTTCAGTGGTGTGGATGGCTGCCTGAAGAGCCGCTTCTGCATATCCCTTGGAACTATAACTCAGCCCGCAGCAAAGTGTGGAGACATCATGGGGATAGGCAAAACCGATCCCTGCGTGCTTAAGGATATCGGTAAAAGTGTCGGCGTTGGATAAACTGTCTGATCCCGGACTGGCCAGACTACGCGTCAGACAGGAGGGAAAATAGATGACCTCCACGTCCTCAGTTTCAGGCGGCAAGACTCCTGTTCCCGGTTTCAAACGTTGATTTATAGCCGGAATCGATCCTTTGGAGAAACGGTTGATTGCATTGACTCCCTGCTGAATTCGCTTGCTTCTCAGCGCGTGCCTGAGAGGCGTACTCAAACGTAGCAGTCTTCTCATACTGCGCATAGTCCAGGCAAAATTGGCCTGCACAAAGCCGTGGATGATTTTTCCCAAATCTCCACGGTTTTCAACCCGGAATTGCTTCATCATTTGCCCAGTATCAATATCAACCGGGCAGCTCAAGCTGCATAGACCATCAATCGCGCAAGTATCGATCCCGGAAAAACGAAATGCTTTCCGTAAACGCTTAATCCTGGTTTCATTTCCTGGAACTTCACCCAGGCTGGCAATTTCTCGGAGAACGCCAATTCGTTGGCGCGGTGTCAAGCTGAAATCTTCTGAGGGGCAAACCGGTTCACAGAGGCCGCATTCGATGCAGGGATCAATGATGTCGTCAACCAGGGGCATGGGTTTGATGCTTTTTAAATGAATCTGATCATCCCTACTCAAAATCACATCGGGGTTTAAAATGCCATTGGGATCGAGTAGCTTTTTGATGGCTTGCATGATTTCGTAAGCACTTTTACCCCACTCCCGCTCCACGAAGGGCGCCATATTGCGACCCGTTCCATGTTCAGCTTTCAGGGACCCATCGTATTTATCCACAACCAGGCTAACCAGATCAGACATAAATACGGCATATTTATCCAAGGAACCTGATTGATCAAGATCCAAACTCAATTTAAAGTGAAGATTGCCATCCCCGGCATGGCCAAAGATGACAGCATCTCCATAGTCGAAGCGCTTGAAGAGCTCCTTGAGATCTTTGATGGCTCTGGCGAGATCCTT
>JAIPGJ010000129.1 GCA_021736185.1 Fidelibacterota bacterium
GACCATAGCCAGTACCCAGGGTAATTCCATAAACGTAGGCTTCCCCCCTGCCTGCCCCTGAGATGGCTTCGCCCAGGACAAAAACGTTGGCATCATTATTCATTTTTATGGGGACATCAAAATGGGTCTGGAGACGCGCCACCAGTGGATAGTTTTGAATGACGGGTGTATTGGGAGTTTCCATGACGCAATCATGAGAATCATTTAAAGGACCGGGAGCCCCCACGCCAACACCGATTAACGCATAATCAGGATGGTCCGATAACTGAGCTTTGATGGTATCGGCAATAGCGAGCATGAGATCGTCACCATGTTCAAATTGTGCCATGGCAATTTTCTCGGCGAGCAAAAGTAATTCACCTTCCTCGCCCACCAGTCCAATACGGACCTTGGTTCCCCCAATATCAACTCCTGCACGGACCTTCATTTTAGCAACTCCGTCTAAACTTATTTAAGAAATCTCTCCCAATCAGGATCCTGAACCTCATTTCGGGCATCTGAATGAACGAGTTGATAACTCCCATAGCCCGTCCGGTCAACAAAAATAAACTGGACACCGCCTTCAATCTCATAATAATGCCAGGAAACCCAGGGTCGCTGCCCCAGAGACGATTGTTGTCTCTCAATATTATTTGGTCTTCCATACTTAATCAGTACGCGACCTCTATCCGTACTCCAACCATCTTCCGTTTCAGATCCAAAATCTCGATTGGCCATCTGAACACGTTGATAAAATTCCTGTTTAAATTCATTGACTGCGGTATCAGGATCGGGATCATTACGATCCCAGAAAGAGGTCAGGATATTTCTTTTACCCACATCATCGGATTTGTTGTAGAGACGCTTTTCATTTTTATCCATAATGATACTAACAACTTTGAAAATATCGTCTATTTGAGAGGCGCTCAAACTGGCGTAACCATCCTTATCAGTGGCATCATCACGTTTATTACCGGTATCCCTGAGGATATAAAATGTGCGCTTCTGGTTTGCCGTTTTTTTGGTGACATCATCTGAAATATCTACTGACATCTTATAAATCCCGGATCCCAGACCTGCTGTGTTCACCCCTCCCCATTCCACCACCGAAGTACCAGGCATGTTCTTGGTGCGGAGCGGGAAATCCTGGACCACCTCTCCGTTGAGGGATAGAACTTGAGCATGGACATGATAGTTGCCGCTGCCTGATAGGCCATAGGCCTCCAGGAAATAATACATCATGGGGGCGACTGCCGTGAAAGTTCTCTGAGCATTCGGCACCACATCATATCCGTATTTGGTGAACTCGTTCTCAGCTTTTGCTTTTATGATCTGCGACGCGATGGTGATATCGGAGATGGTCAATTCATCTGATGGATAAAGCTCCAGGGAAACCGGTTTTCGCATGGTCTGTTGTTTTTTTGAATACACATCCACGATATCTATTTGCAGAATGTAATCACCTGGTTCAACATAAAACTTGCTGATATCCGGAACCCAGGACATGGATTCAATGGTCTGCCCGTCTGCAACCCGGTAGGTTCTGCTCCATTGATCTGGATCGTAGGGGACGACATCACCCTGAACCAGGGCTGTTTGATAAATAACTTTAGCCTCCAGGCCACCATCGACTTCAGCATAGGTGAAAATAGATTGTGGAATCATCAGGTACACATCCAGATAGACGCCACCTTCAATTGAGAAGCGGCTATAGTCAACGGATATTTTAAAATCAACAGCTGCTTCCCCCTGAGCAAATAAAACACTCAGCGATAGGAGCGAGAAAGGAATGAGCTTTTTAAGTAAATTGAACGGATACAAGTCGCGACACTCCTTCCTCTTCCATGGTCACACCATAAAGAAATTTGGCGGCTTCCATGGTCAGTTTATTGTGAGTAATCACGATAAACTGTGTGTGGGTTGTGAAATGTTCTAACATCTTGGTGTACTTGCGAATATTTCGATCATCCAGCGGTGCATCGACCTCGTCTAATACACAGTAAGGACTGGGTTTGACCTGATAAATAGCAAAAAGCAAGGCGATGGCAGTGAGTGCTTTTTCACCAGCAGATAACATCTTAAGATTTTGAGTCTTTTTACCCCTGGGAGTGGCTTTGATAATGATGTCACTTTCAAGGATGTCATCGGGATTTTCAAGAAATAGCGTCGCTTCCCCTCCGTCAAACAACATCTGGAAGGTGCCCTTAAAGTGCTCTTGAATCTGGCCAAAAGTTTCCCGGAATTGTTGACGAGCGATGCGGTCCAGTTTGGATATGGTTTCAAGCAAACTGGTTCTGGCTTCCATTAGATCGGCTTGCTGTTCTTTCAGAAAATTAAGGCGGGCTTGTTCAGTATCAAATTCATCCTGAACCGCCATATTAATCGGTCCCAGATCTTCGATGAATTTCTGACTGCGGCGAATACGCTTCTCTACCTCTTCCTGATCAAACTCTGAAAGATCCATTTCATGGGGTAAGTCGCTTTGATATTTTTCTTTAACCCGCTCCACAATGTGTTCATGCCTGGCTTCCAGATTGGCTCCCGATACGGAAAGTTCGCGCAATTCATCGGCTGCAGCTTCACGCTGATGATGATGGTCACGTACGCGTAATTCCAGCTCGTTCAAGGCTTGCCGCTTCACCTGGACTTGTCCGGTTAAGCCTACCAGCACTTCGGATTCCGCCTGGAGAACCGCCTTCACCCGGGCCAGATGCTCTTTCTCAAGTTGGGTGGTCTCTCGATTGGACTTTAAAGTCTGTTCGTGGCTGAGTTTCTCTTCCTCCAGACCCAATTTGCGAGTGGCAATATCTTTGAGCGTTTCGGCAACATTGGCCAGACGCGTATCCAGGTTTCTTTCCTCATTGGTCAGATTGACATGTTCCAAGCGTCCCGACTGGGCATTTTCGCTGGCTTGATCGCGTTGATTGAGCAAGCCTTGCAGAGTCACTTCCATCTCACTAATCTGTGATTCAGTACTGAGTCTATCCGTTTCAGCCTGGGTCAATTGGGGAGCAAATGAAGCGATACGGGCTTCGGCATCACTCATGCTTTGCAGCAGTTCGCCGATTTCCTGGTCCACACTTTTGGAATCTGCTTCCGTGGAGTTGATACCATACTGAGCCCGGGAGGATTTGCGTTCAACCTCCAGGAGAATTTGACGTTGATCATCACGCGAGGCTTTGCTGGTCCTCAGTTCGCGTTCCAGACTCCCGATCTGTTCGTGAATTTTTTCTATGGCAACACTGTGCTCTTGAATTTCATCAACCAGGCGAGAGAATTGTTTACGCAGACGCTGAATCCGATCTCGACGTCCAATGATGGTGTCTTCACCTTCACTCCCGGCACCCCCCTTGACTAAACCAAAGCTGTCATAGAGTGTGCCATCAATACTCACGGCTCGACCACTCATATTTTCCCAGTTGGCTACGAATTCGTCTTCAACCAGGGTAACATCTTTAAGGAGGAGTTCGGCCAAACCTGCATAACCGGATTTTGGTGTCACAAAGTCCAGTGCAGGACCAATAACATGTTCTCCAGTCAGGTGGGCGACATTTTTGGATGTGCCCTTCATGATGGGCTTAAGGGGCAGAAAAGTTGCTGAACCAGCCTTAAGCTCTTTCAAGGCTTTGATGGCTGCCATGGCAGAACTGCGATCACTGGTGACCAGAGCTTCAGCCAGGGGACCCAAAGCGGTCTGAATAGCCTTCTCGTAACGCTCATCCACAGTTAATAGATCGGCGACGGTTCCCAGGATGCCCAGCTGCTCAATATCCTCGCTGAGAAGTTTTCTAACTCCTCGGGAGTAGCCTTCGCCAGATTCCATCAATTCTTCATAAAAGCTGAGCTGGTTCTCAATACTGACCCTTTGTCCGCGCTTCTTCGCCAGGGTTTCACGGGTTTCATTCAGCTGAGATTGCCTTTCCTGAAAGGCCGTTTCCAATTCTGCAACTTTACTTTCCAGTGCTTTGTATTGGACCTCAGCATCTTTGAAATCAGAGGCAACCAGATCGAGTTCTTGTCGATATTCAGCCTGGGATTTAATCAGACGGGTCTGCTTGGTTTTGAGATGCTCAATACTACTTTTATGCTGGGTGAGCGATGCTTCCTGATGGCTTTTTTGATGATTTAAATCGCTGAGACGATTGAGCAGTTCCATGTGTTTCTGGTTGTGGACATCATGCTCCGTCTTGGCGGCGCGATATTTTTCAACCGCTTCATCAAAGGCAGCCTTAAGGACATCATCCTTGGCTTTGGCTTCATCAATACGTGGTTGAATGTGAGCTTTTTCATTGCTGAGTTCAGCTTGCAGAACATGCGAAGATTCTTCCCGCTCCACCAAAGTATGCTGTTCTACACGAATACGGTCCAGGGCAGTCGTAGCAGCGGCAATTTTTTCCTCGGCAATGAGCAGGGTTTGTTCAATGTTGATCCGATTGGTTGTGGAGACGTTTACTTTTTCCTGCTGTTGCTGATACTCCTGCTCAATGGTCAGCAATTGCCCCTTGGCTTCTTCAACCCGTTTCTCTTCGAGACTGACTTCCTCTCCACTGGCACCATAGCCATCCTTGAGTTGGGCTATTCTCTGTTTGATGGGAGCCAGCTTCTCAAGAATCTGGGTACTCTCATGGACAGCCAGGGATATTTCATCCTCCTTCAATTGCCCTTGAACCCGATCGAAGCGTTTGTACTTGGCGAGTTGTCTTCTTAAACTCCCCACACTTTTTTCAACCTCGCTGATAATATCATTCACCCGGTTCAGGTCGATATCAGTTGAATCAAGACGTCGCATGGAGAGGCGACGTTGCTGTTTGTATTTATTAATCCCTGAAGCTTCTTCAATGAGACGACGACGTTCCTCCTTGCTCTCGCTCAGTATCGATTCCACCATTTTTAGCTCGATGACCGAATAGGCGTCAGAACCCATACCCGTGTCCACAAAGAGATTGTGAATGTCCTTTAAGCGGCAGGCATTTTTATTGATAAAAAATTCACTGACACCATCCCTGAAAACCCGGCGTGTGAGCACCACCTCAGTGTACTCAACGGGCAGTAAACCGCGATCATTGTGGATGGTGAGCGACACTTCGGCGAAGTTTACCGGTTTTCTTTTAGAACTTCCGCTAAAAATGACATCATGCATATTCTGGCTGCGCAGCACCGAAGATTTTTGTTCGCCCATGACCCAACGGATGGCGTCCACCACATTGGTTTTACCGCAGCCATTGGGGCCAACAATACAGGTCAAGCCTTCAGCGAATTTCAGTTTGGTGGGATCCGCGAAGGATTTGAATCCTTTTATTTCAAGGTCAGATATATACATGCAGTAGGTCTATCTCCAATAAATGCTACAGGGAAAATAGTCTCAATGGGGACTTGTATTACAAAATTTTTAGCCTGGTGGCCAGGTCATGCTGCGGCCACCCAGAACATGCAGGTGCAGATGAAAAACCGTCTGGCCGGCGTTTTCGCCATTATTCATTACCAGTCGATATCCATCGGCCAAACCTGCATCTATGGCCAGCTCAGTGCCCTTCAGAACCATCTTCCCGATGAGGGATTGGTCAGCCTCACTTAATGAAGCAGGTCCTCTCATGTGCTTCCGGGGGATGACTAGAATATGAACGGGTGCTGCGGGACTGATGTCATTGAATGCCAGAATATCATCATCCTCATAAAGCAGTGCCGCTGGTATATCTCCAGCAATAATTTTACAGAAAATACATTCTTGTGTCACTTCTCCTCCTTCACGGGGTTATGCAGGATCCTGTAGAAGCGCAGACACCAATCCTACGGAATGAATGGCTGCTGTTTCAGCACGTAAGCGTCTGGGACCCAGACCCGTGAAAGTATAGTCGGAAATGGATGCTAAATCAATTTCATCCTTTGACCAATCTCCTTCTGGACCAATCCAAATAACAATGCGGCTGGTCCCCTTGATCTGGTTCAGGGAATGGCTGAGTGCCGTGCTTGCGTCAGCTCCATAACAAAACAAGTGCAGCGCCTCCGGCAGGTTTTTAACACATTGTGCAAAAGGTGTCAGCTCGTGGACTTTCGGACATGCCGATCGTCGGCTCTGTTTCATGGCTGCAATGGCAATACGCTTCAGTCGTGGCTGATTGAGACCCTTTTTTATGGTATTGCCGGTAAGGAGGGGTATGATTTCATGCACCCCCAGCTCGGTGGCCTTCTCAACAATGAGATTAAGATGATCTCCCTTGAGATTTGCCACAGCCAGAGTGAGATGAACTCCCAGCTCCCCCCTATTGGCCTGTTCTTCCAGGACATGAAGCTCCAGAGATGATTCGTTGATGGCATTGATGCGTGTGCGAGCGGCCAGCCCCGCTCCATTCACCACCCAGATTTCATCGCCCATGGAAAAACGTCGTACCCGAATCAGGTGATGAAATTCTGTCCCGTCTAGTTTTAGGTGAGTTTGCCCGCTCCTGAATGCCGGCAGATAGACCTGTTCACCGGCGATCACCGGTGGAGGAACTCCATTCCTGCTTGGAAAAAGAGACCGCTATAAGTCTGGCGCGAATCAATAACTTTATCAAAGGACGCGTAATCATAGCCTATTCTAAATGTATACGAGGCACCCTGACCACTGAGGATACGCACATGGACACCCCCACGGAACATGGGCGCAAGGTCGCTCTCAACCTTTCCCCAACGATCGATGAATCCTTCATCATCCGCTGTGTTAAGGGCCCAGACCGGTCCGGCTGACAAAAAACCACCGACTTGAAAGGAGGGATGCATGGTTTCAATGAAAGGGAGCCAGGTGACTCCGGGCATTATTTTGACCAGGCTGAGATTGCGGTTGTTGATTGAGATGGGTTGACCATAATAATTATAATAGGTATAGGAGTCATTATTCTGTACCAGACACCAGTCCACTTCCAGGTCAAGGCTGAGGGCTTCACTGGGGTGATAAGCATAAAAACCGCCCAGGCTGCCCCCATAGCTGAGCAATTCCATATCCACACCCATGGTTTTGTAGTGTATGGGTTCTCCAGGTTGAGCCCAGATTAAACCAGCACTTAACACCCAAAGTATCAGGAAGAACCAGCGATTTTTC
>JAIPGJ010000130.1 GCA_021736185.1 Fidelibacterota bacterium
GGCATTTTGCCTGACAGCCAGCTGGTGTTCATGGGACCAACACTGGGTCTGAAGATGGTATTGTAGAGGTGCCAGATAAGAATAGCCAGGGTTGCCAGCCAGGCTTCCCAGTAATGAATGACCAGGGATACATCAAGAAAGCCTGCAGAAAATTTCTGGATGAAGAAATTATCAAACCAGAGTACAAGACCGGTACCTATCATGACGATATTTCCCCACACTCCTGCCCAATATTCAAGTTTTTCCGGATAGGCAAATCGACCAAATCTGGGCTCGTGATTTTTAAAGTCAAAGAAGTAGAGTAGCATATGCCAGAAGTCGCGGAAATCATTGATACCAGGAATCATATCCTTGACAAATCGCTTCCCTCGTTTTGTGAAGAGAAAGAAGAAGTGCCAGAGCGAAGTAATGATCATAAAAACGGCAGCATAGCGGTGGATCACACCCCTGAGTTCGAATCCTCCCTCCCAGCCGAAAAAGAGCTGGGCAATCCATGATTCATTGAAGCGCAACGAAAATCCTGATATTACCAGAGTAAAAAAGGACAACAATAAAGCCGTGTGCTGGGCAACTTCCAGACCTCGCATACGTCTGACAGAGGGCTCTCTCATCTTCATACGCACCTGCTTCAAATAGTCCAGCAGCGTATGCAAAAACATCCCGCCTATGGTAACTGCGATGAGCAAAATGTAGATCTTCTCGATGAGGACGGCCAGTGGGGAGCGAGGATCCCCATCCCCGTTACCATGGATGCTTACCGCGGCCAACTTATCACTCATTCCAGGATGACATTCTCCACAAGTTGTGGCCAGATTCTTGGGGTTGATAGTGGATGTCGAGTCACTGCTGGGCAGAATCCGGTGAGCGCCATGACAAGATTCGCAATTGGCCACATGGATATCTCCAGATGAACTCTTCAGCCCGTGATAGCTGTCCACGTAACTGCTGACTTTTCCCCGACTTGTTCCGAGACGTTCGTTAAGAATGGTCGATTCATGACAGGGCTCACAAGTCGCGGCGGCTACTCTTAACTTGGATACAGGGGAGCGAGGATCGCTGGGGGAGATGATTCCGTGTTCGCCATGGCAATTCGTACAAACCGGCGCATTAGCCATGCCGCGGGCTGCCAGCTTACCATGGATGCCCTCCCAATAATCCTTTTCCTCAGATGGATGACATTTGCCACAGGTCTTGGGAATATTGAGATGATAGATCGATGATTCAGGATTGGTCGGGGGGTAGATCTCATGAGAAGTGCCTCCTGAGGAATGGCAGTCATCGCAGGAAGCTGCTTTCATGTTGCCACGCCCTGTCGCTTTGCCGTGGACACTGCTGTTATAGACCTGGACGGGATTGTCCACCAGAATGTCATATTTGGCAATGAGATCAATGTTCTCATGACAGTTACCACAGGTGTTGGCCAGGTTACTGGGATTCACCTTTGAGTTTGCCATACTGCTGGGGAGAATGTTGTGGGTGCCGTGACAATTGGCACACGTGGGCATGTCCTGGCAGTCCCCCTTCTGGGATCGGCCATGGGCCTGATACTGTTCGGAAGCTTCTTCATGGCAGCTTCTGCACCCTTCACAGCCAGCGACGTAGTTCAGAGCTGCTTCAGTGTGTGGACTGGTGCCTGATTCCACGTGACAATCGAGACATTCCATGCCTTCATGGATCGAGTTATCCAGATCCTCCTGAAAGTCCGTGTTGATGACACTCTCTTCATGACAATCGACGCACATATCACTATCAATGGGCTCATAGTCATCATCCTGCCCCAGCGCGGGAATGACCAGGATGAATAAAAGAAGAGACAGTGTGAACAGATAAGTTTTGGTATGTTGCATAAGATTATTGCCCTTTAAAGGTGTCGGTCAAATAAATGCTATTTCAGTTGAATTCGTTCACCCGGTAGACTTACCGGAAAGCTTACATCTTCATCATGACATTCCATACATGAAGGTGGCATATCATACTGATCATCTGAATGACATTCGTAACAATCAATTTCTATATGATCATCATTTAATCTCAATCCAGTGACTTCATGATTGAATTCTCCAACCGCAAAATTGTTATGGCAGTTGGTACAAGTAGGATCAAGCGCTGCGATTGGATCAGATCCCTCGTGGCAGTTGCTGCAAGTCAAGGGCTGATGAAATCGATTAAGTTCCCACCCTGTCAATGCATGGCTGAATCCTTGAGATGGAGTTGAACGATGGCAGCTCTCACAACGATTCTGCGTTTCAGTGTCATGGCACTTACTGCAGGGATCGTGGTGTACGGATAAGGATTTGACTTCTGGTTGGGGGTGAGGTGTATAGTTGTGGCAAGTGGAGCAATCAGTCTGTCTATGGCAAGACTCACATTTGAAACGGTAGAGATCTACGTGCTCTTTGTGTTGGAAAGACACGGGTTTTTGACTACTCCCAGGTGAAACAAAATTGAACAATTCAGGAACAACAATTTCCTCATGATGATGAGCCAGAACATCAGTTGCATCCAGCTTTTTGCGAAGGTTGAAACGAAACTTCTTCTGAACATGGCACGTTTTACAGACTTCATCCCCAGTCCAGCTTTGGTGACAATTCAAACAATTTCTATGATAGGCACCATTGAGAGTCGGCATGGTCATGGAAGCGTTTTCTGCTTCTCGCATGTGACAATCAGCGCAGGGTTCGAAAACACCCTCAGAGCCATGGTGGTGACAGGTATTACATCCCTCGCCCATGGCAGTCATCTCAGCATGGAGCTTGTGGTCGAATTGGACAGGTTTGAAAATATTTTCCAAAATTCCGATCTCAATCTTATCCGGGAATTTCTCAGTCTTTAGCTCAGTTTGAGCTAAAGCAAAGCCAGCCCATACTCCGATAAGAAGATAAGCCATTTTGCCTGTCATATGGATGTGCCTCTACTTGCCTGGAGCTGGATGAGCGACTTCCTTCACACGGACAGCATAGTCAAAAGGCTTATAGGTGGGTGATTCTGGGTTATGACAAACCGTACAGGTTTTTGCCGTGATGGTAGTCAATCCAACCGTCTCACCTTTAATGGATCCGTCAGTAATGGCAATCATGGTTTTCTTTGATTTATACAGGCTGCCTGCGCCATGGCAAGATTCGCAACCCACAGCACTGAGATCTTCATTAGTCCTGACAGCTTTACTATCAAGTGGATCCACGTTTAATTTATATCCGGATTCACTACCCCAACCAGTGACGTGACATGAAAGACACTCTGGTGATTGTTCTGGAGCTGTTTTCAAGCCCTTCTTTTTGGCGATAGCTTTGGCGGCATCAGTTTTCAAGGTTTCCAGCGATTTGGCATGGGGGCTGGCTTCCCAGATGGAGTATTGTGCTCCGTCTTCAGCTTTGTTGTGGCAAATTTTACATTTCTTTGAGCCGGTATACTCAGCCTTTGATTCCTGGGCGTAAACCAGCGCAACAGATAAAGTGAGTAGCAAAACAAGCATTTTTTTCATGATAAGATCCTTTCAGTAAGGCCAAACAATTGATTATTATAATGATACATCTTGTGATTGAGTTAACAACATTTTTCTCCCGACACTCAAATACATGATTATACGCACACTTAATTATAACAAATAATGTGCCAATCCGCATATTTACCAAGGACAAACATAAGCTCATACTGGAGATAAAAGAAATTTAATAATGAATAATATTAGTTACTTAGCGTATACGAATGCATATAGATGCCCCGACAAGCATGGTCTCCCATGGAAAATGTAATTACAGGCTTGGCCACTGTTAGGGAAAAAATTCCACTTAGTAAAACAGTATAGTCAATAGATGCTCATTCGCAACTATATTCTCCCGAACATAAAGTGAATCATTATTTATAGAAAGAGAGGATCTGGATGAAAATTGGAATCGCATCGGATGATCAACAATCCATCGCTCAACACTTTGGACGGACGAAAGGTTTTGTCATTACAGAGCTAGCAGAAAAAAAGGTCATATCAACGGAATATCGTGAGAACAATTTTACAGCTCATAGTCAACCTGCCAAGCATGAGGCCCATGAAGAGCACCAACATTCACATGGGAGTATTCTGGCCGCATTGAAGGATTGTGATGTAGTCATTGCCCGGGGCATGGGGCGGCGTATATATGATGATCTGCGGAATGTCAATATTGAGGCAATTATTACAGATATTCCCGCTGTAGACGACGCCATTGATGCTTATCTTGCCGGTACGCTCAAAGATAATCCCGAGAAAGGCTGCGAACACTAAGAGCTCTCCCAGGAAGGAAATACTATGTCAAATCTGGATCATCTATCCCGCGAACAACTTGTGGGCATGCTCGACGACTTTGCAAAAAACTGGTTAGCTCATGATGGACTCTGGTTCCAGGCCATTGAAGCCAAACATGGTATGGATATAGCCATTGAATGCGATCGAGAAGGCTGGAGTCGCTTCTCCGCGATTGAAGCAAAACGCATAATGAAACGTCATAATATCAAGGAAAACTCCGGCCTCGAGGGATTAAAGAAAGCCCTGAATTACAGGCTATACGCCCGGTTGAATACACAAGCGGTCACGGAGGAGACTCCAGAAAGCTTCCTCTTTACCATGCTGGAGTGTCGCGTTCAAGTAGCCCGGGCACGTCGGGAGCTGACAGATTTTCCCTGCAAGTCAGTCGGATTGGTCGAATATACCGAATTTGCTAAAACCATTGACCCAAGAATTGTTACCTCTTGTGTGAGCTGCCCACCCGATCCCCATCCAGACACCTATTACTGTGCCTGGAGATTTACACTGAAACCTATTCATAGCACTTCCCGATAAGGCGAAAATTGTCTTGCAATAGGGGATAATAATAATCATCTTAAGATGTACATTAACTAGACTTGAATGGGGCATAAAATATGATACAAATAACTGAAACAGCAGCCGAGAAGATCAAACTTCTTATGAGTCAACAGGAGCTTTCTGCAGAGGGTGGCCTACGCATTTATGCAAACTCAGGTTGTTGTTCAAATAGTTCTTACGGAATGGCTTTGGAGAATAAACAACATCCAGAAGATAATGTTTTCGATTCTCAAGGCGTCCGTGTTCTGGTCGATCCAGCTAGTTTTGCTCAGTTGGAAGGCGCCAGTGTCGAATACTACAAAGATGACAATGCTGAAGGTTTTACTATTTTGAAACCCAAGGCAAAGTCAAGTTGTGGATGCGGTGGCAACTGCAACTGCGGTGGCAGTTGTAACTGTTGAGATCGTAACTCTCCTCGAACACGACCCTGGCTCATCACCAGGGTTTTTTTTATCCCAAAGCCGAAGGCCTTTGGGATAATTCCGGCGTAGCTCAAAGAGCGAAGCCGGATAAATTCAATCGCAAAGCGCTAGTTATCTGGCTCATAAACAGATAGACTTTGCAAATGTACCCCAAGGCCTTTGGGATAATCCCGGCGACTTGTGAGGGCGAAGCTGAGCGAAGACCCAAGCTCAAAGAGCGAAGCCGGATAAATTCACCCTTGAATCACCCTTAAAGTGAATCATAATTAGATTGAACGGGCAATTTCATCCGAAGCGCTTTGGGATAATAGCTGCCATTTTTACCTCCCCAAGCAGTTTTGATATTTATGATCCTCATTTAGCTGACAGATATATTGTCTCAGCTTAACACGAATGTGCATTTGCTCATAAGAATCCTTTATTAGGTCGTATAGTTTGCTTTGTTAGAAGGCGATTTGCTCTTAGCTTGTCCCTATGATGCATGACGAGCAGAATCTTGACCCATATCCCTGGATGATCAACTTTAAAAAGAATCCAATCCCGCTCCTAATGAAAGCTGCACCGCTTCCGATTCGTTATCGTTTGCTTACGGATATTCTTGAAGATTCATCATCTGAAGACTTTTTAGCTTTGCAGAAGAATTTAAGAAAACATCAAGCCCGGAGAAAACTGCTGGGAGACCAGCACCCAGATGGTTTATGGCCAATTGATGGAAGAGTATCAGGATTAAATCCAGCTCAAATTCAAACGCTACAATTACTGAAACAACTCGAAGTGCTGCAAACCCTCCTGGAATTTTCAGTAACCTATAAGCAAGAGAAGGTGATCCTGGGGATGCGGGAAGTCATTCGCAGTTTGGCTGAGCAAGATCTCCCGCTGCGTATGCACCATCAGTCTCAGGCTATTTATCTGGCGATTGTCTACCGTCTGGAAGGTAATCCGATTATCAAACAGCTCATTCGGGATTTGATAGCCCGTCAAAATTCGGATGGTGGCTGGTCCAGCTTGCCTGATGAACCAAATTCATGCTACTGGAGCACAGTATTTTTTCTCTGGACCTTAGGACAATCCAAAAACTT
This sequence comes from Fidelibacterota bacterium, assembly GCA_021736185.1. GTDB lineage: Bacteria > Fidelibacterota > UBA8477 > UBA8477 > JABMPR01 > JABMPR01. The sequence continues at coordinate 6,339 of JAIPGJ010000130.1, forward strand.
CAAGGACAACCGGGCCATTAAAAAAGGATTGAACTATATCCAGAGCAAGGTTCTACTTGATGGCGAAAGCAAATTGCTTCCCGGCATGTTGGTCTGGGATACTTTGATTTCTGGAACCAGCGGCTTGAGTATTATTTCAGGTGGAACCCTCAGATATTTGGAAACCCTCCAAATAATAGACAGTCATAACAAAGAACGAAAAACTTATAAATTGCTTGATTGGCTGATTGATGCTCAATTAAAAACTGGCTTATGGCCCAGCATAATGAATCGGGACCGGCAGGGTGACTTTGGGGTCACGCTGCGAGTTCTAAAAGTGCTGAAACATTTCCAGACACAACGTGTTATTGAAACGCTAAAATATGATTCAGATTTTTAATTTTAAATAAATATACTCGGAGTAAACGATGACAGATATTAGCCCCTCAACTTCCTTCCCGGTGATGCCCCTCCGTAATACAGTGCTCTTTCCCCAACAGGTGATCCCGCTGTACATCGGAAGAGAACGCTCATTAAAACTTTTACGTGAACTTCCTTCGGGAAAAAAGACCATTGTAGTCGTAGCACAACGCGAGGGCTCGGTTGAAAATCCAGAAGTCGGTGATCTCTTTGATATAGGAACCACAGCCTCAGTCATGAAGATATTAGATATGCCTGATGGTAGCCAGAGCGC
>JAIPGJ010000013.1 GCA_021736185.1 Fidelibacterota bacterium
TGGAGGCCGCCGTGGTTGTGGCAGAATATTTTACCAAAAGTCCTGATACTCCATCCAGTACGCAGGTTCAATCAAGTGAGGAAATCAGAAGACTTCCCGGTGGGTTTGAGGATGTGGTTCGTGCAATTTCTATTCTTCCCGGCGTTGCTCAGGCAGATGGAGGCAGAAATGATCTGATCGTCCGCGGAGGAGCACCCAGTGAAAATCTCTACATCATAGACAACATTGAAGTACTCAATATTAATCACTTTGGAACCCAGGGAGCCAGTGGGGGTCCACAGAGTTATGTGAATCTTGATTTTGTTGAAGAAACCTCCTTCTCAACGGGAGGCTTTACTGCGAAATATGGCGACCGTCTCAGCTCCGTTCTGGATATTTCCCTGCGTGAAGGTCTCAGTGATCAACTCGCTTCAAAAACCACGATTTCCGCCAGCCAGTTTGGCTTCAACCTTGAAGGCGCCCTGCCTCAAAATGGTAATTTCCTGTTCTCCGCTCGCCGTAGCTATCTTGACTTTATTTTTAAAGCAGCTGGTTTTGGTTTTGTACCGGAATATTGGGATTTTCTGACCAAAGCCACCTTTGATTTGAATCAGACAGATCAGATTACTTTCCTGGGTATTGCGGCTCTGAATAATGTGAAATGGTTTAATGATACCAAAGAACAACGTAATTCAAACAGCCAGATTCTGGGAAGTGATCAGCAGCAATTTGTCGCCGGTGTCAATTACCGACACTTAATGAGCTCTGGACTTTTTACTACCAGCTTGAGTCAGGTGAATGTGGAATATGATTTCCTTCAGAGAGATGCAAGCTTGCAGCCCATCTTCAGCAATAGCAGTTATGATCGTCAAACGTCTCTCAAATCAGATTTGACCTGGAAGCTGAACAAATCGATCCGCCTGAGTACCGGCGCAAAACTGACCCGCGTCGATTTTTATTCAGATCTCGTCCTAAATCAAGATGATGTTCCTGGAATTGGTAGCTTAAATGTTGAGGAGGAGTACTCCAAGGTTGGCTACAAAACAGGTGTCTATGGACAGCTGTCCCAGCGCTTTTTCCGATTCAACTATACGGCTGGTTTACGGGCAGATCACTCAACATTTTTAACTGCTGCTCCAGTACTATCACCTCGTTTCTCCATGAATTACAAATTGAGTGGCGATGTCACTGTTTCCACCAGCATCGGCAGATACAGGCAATATCCCAGCACTATCTGGTTGGTTTCCAATGAAAGCAACCGAGATTTGGATCCCATTCAGGCTGATCAGCTGGTACTGGGGTTGGAATATCTATGGCGTTCAGATACAAAAGTTACCCTGGAAGCATACACCAAACAGTATAGCAAGTACCCCGTCAGTCTAACTCGAGATTATCTCGTGATGGTGAACACCGGTGCTGGTTTTGGTGGATCTACTGAAGGATTTGCGTCCTTTGGTGTTGATCCTCTCAGCAGTCAAGGCTCCGGGTGGGCACGTGGCCTTGAATTTTTTGTCCAGAAGAAAATGTCAGAGGTCCCCTGCTATGGCACCATCAGTATGAGCTATAACCAGTCTATGTTCACCGCTCTCGATGGAATCGAGCGTCCTGGAAGTTTTGACCAGACCTGGATCATGAATTTGGGAGGTGGGTATGTTTTCAATGAAAAATGGGAGTTTAGTACTAAGTTCCGCTATGCCACGGGTCGTCCATATACTCCTTTGGATGAAAATGGAATGCAGATGACTGAATTTTATAATGCGCTCCGACTGGATGCAAACCACAACCTGGATGTTCGCCTGGATCGCCGATGGACCAATAAGGGCTGGGGCTTAATCACCTATATCGATATCCAGAATGTATATAACCGCAAATCCTCGTCAGCACCAAGATTTGATCCCAACACAGGTGAGATTGCGGAGAATCAAAGCTTGGGTCTCCTGCCCACCATTGGAATTAGTGCAGAAATTTAAGCTTAATGGGTTATTTTGGAATCAACAAGGAAAGATGATACGTGCAAAAAACAGCAAATAACACCTCACTGATCAGCAGCATAGATGTGGCTAAAATTCTGGGCGTCAACGTCGCCACCATCAAGCGTTGGACCGATTCAGGAAAATTGGATTGTGTCAAAACCGCCGGGGGGCATCGCAAGTTTTTACTCCGGCATCTCGCTGCCTTCGCCATGGAACACGAGAAGTATTCGCAACGCTTATCTCTCCTGCCCATTGATACTCAGCCAAATCTAGAGCTAAGTCATCAAATTTTGAGGGCTGACTATAAAGAGCTCATTCCATATGTTCTGGACCGAGCCGTAGCCTGTGATCAGTCAACCGTGAAGACGATTTTAAATGGTCTTTACATGGTTAATCAAGATTTAGTCAGCATTTATGATGATTTACTCAGGCCCGTTCTGCATCGAATTGGTGAGATGTGGATGGATGGCACGTTAAGCGTATCCCAGGAACACTTAGCTTCTCAAACCATTCGTGATGGCATCATTCAACTCCAGGATGTTGTTGTTAAGCCAGACCATCTTGAGGGTAAAGCCTTTGTCCTCACCTTGGGTGGTGAACTCCATGATATTCCTGCAAAAATGGTTCAGCACCTCCTTGAAGCACGTGGCTTTCAAGTTTTATTCAGCGGTCAAAAAACACCTGCGGGCGATACGATCAGCGTTTTCAAATCCTATAAGCCAAACCGGGTATATCTGTCGACGGTATATATCGAGAACGTGGCTGAAGCACAGGCCGAGTTCAAACAGCTTCAACGCTTGTGTGAAAGTTTCGAAGCAAGCCTGTTCGTTGGCGGGAGTGGCGTTGCACAACTGAAGATTGAGGGGCAAGCAAACCTCAAGCTTTTAAACAATTTTAGTGATGTTCAAAATTCCTGATAACCACACCCTCCACAACTAAGATTGACTGCCCAACCAGCTAACTGTGCCAGCAATAAGCTTACATAAAATCGATAATCAACGGCGCTATTCATCTCCCAGTTCTATTTTTAAGGCGGCCATGGAATGGTTCACATCCAGAATAAAAATGATCAATCCCAGGCTTAATGCAGCCATACACAAAATAAAAAGCACAATGATTAATCCGACAGCATGAAGATCAAGGAGCGCAATCAGGAACAGGGATATCACCAGCACGGCAGCCAGCAGTAGACTGGTGGATACACAAGCGATGGCCAAACGCAGATTTCGGGCTCTTTGGGCAATAATTTGAATCTGAGATTGAATCCGTTCATTTTTTTCGTTTGAATTCTGGCGTAACGACTGGGCCAGAATTCGTGCGCGATCAATCACACGAGCGTAGCGGTTGGTCATGGACAAGAGGACCAGACCAGCACCAGAGATTAGAATGACAGGTCCAATAGAAAGTTGAAGGGCTGGAACGATTTGTTCTAAAAGCATGGGGGTCTCCTGCTTAAGTGGTGTAAATAATTATCATGAATATTTCTTCTGGCAACCCTCACAATAATGCGTGCCTCGCTGACCAACTTTGATTTTAACGATAGGCTGTTCGCATTGCAGACAGGGTTCACCTCCCCGGCCATAGACTTGCAGCGCCCCTTGATAGGTGCCGCTCTGATTGTCTCCATGACTAAAGTTGAGAACCGTAGTTCCCTGGGCCTGGATACTGGCTGAGAGAATGGACTTTATGGCAGAGTAGAGGCTCTTTACCCTGATCCTGGGTATGGCAGATGCAATACTCAGGGGTTGAATACCTGATTGGAAGAGCGCTTCATCCACATAGATATTTCCCAGACCGGCCAGAAAAGTCTGATCCAGCAAGAGGGGCTTGATTATTCGATTTTTGCCTCTTAACATTTTATAGAATAGATTAGGTGTGAACACCTCGCCTAGGGGTTCGGGTCCTAAATGAGCTAACATATCATGAGGATCTTCAGTATATACCATGCGTCCAAATTTTCGCGTATCCTTGAAATACAAGCTGTTCCCCGATTCAAAATGAAGCATCACGGTGACATGTTTTTCAGAGAAAAGCGGGGTGAGCTTTCCGGTCATTCGCAGATGCACTACCAGAGCCCCCCGATCTAATTCAATGACAATGTATTTAGCTCGTCGACGGACCCCGGTGATGGATTTGCCAACCATTGATTCATAGGGATCATCAGCTATCAGGGCTTTTTCCCAGGGGACTTCCAGATCCAGAATGGTTTCACCGATGATGGTATTCTGCAGACCCCGTACTACGGTTTCTACTTCAGGTAGTTCAGGCATGGTGATATGCTCCAGGCGCGGATTCGAAACGAAATTTGACGAAAGCGAAGCTTGCAGTCAATCCGCGCTTGCATATAATAGTCAATCTTTGATTACCAGACTGATGGGACAGTGATCAGACCCGGTGATATTGGGGTGAATCCGGGTGGCATCCACATCATGGGCAATTTTTTCACTGACCAGAAAGTAATCAATTCTCCACCCCACATTGTTTACCCGGGCATTGGCGCGGAAACTCCACCAGGAATAGTACCCTTTTGCTCCAGGATGCTCCTGGCGAAAGGTATCAACAAACCCTGTATCCAGATAACGATCAATCCAAACCCGCTCTTCTGGCAGAAAACCGGAAGTCTTTTCGTTGGGTTTCGGTCTCGCCAGATCAATATCTGTATGGGCCGTATTAAAATCACCGACAATGATGACGGGTTTTATCTTATCGGTCTCTCGAATATGTTCCTGCAAAGCCCCATAGAACCGCAGCTTGTAGTCCAGACGATCCTGATCCTTCTGACCATTGGGGAAATAAACATTATATAAGAAAAACTTTTCATGCTCGGTGAGCAATATTCGACCTTCTCGATTAAAAGCATCAGCTAGAATTTCACGTTGAACAGAAAGGGGTTTTGTCTTGCACCAGGTGGCCACACTGCTGTAGCCCTTCCGTTCCCCGGAATGGTAATAGGCATGGTAGCCCAGGGGATTGACGAGAGACTCATCGAGTTGCTCTGGGTGGGCTTTGGTTTCCTGTAAACACAATATATCCGGGCTGTCCAGATTAAACCAATCCCAGAAGCCCTTTTTAACAACGGCTCGAATACCGTTAACATTCCATGACACAATTCGCATTGATATCTCCTTTGCTGCCATAAAAATACTCCGATTCAGCGTCAGAGGTATTAAAATGTGTTTTGCCAACCTGAGGAAACCTCTTCCAGCACAAAATGAAGTGGAGATGATTTGAACCATGGAAAGCTGTGAGTATATTCACCTTTTAAAGGAATCTGATCATGCTGCAACGTATCAAAGGAAAAAACACCATCACTGTTGGTTCGCGGGCAGAGTGGCGACAATGGTTGCTGGAAAACAGTCAGTCCCAGAAGGAAATCTGGCTCGTATATTATAAAAAACATACGGGCAAACCCAGCTTGACCAAAGCGGAAGCAAATAAGGAAGCGCTTTGCTTTGGATGGATTGATAGTTTGATTCAAAGTATTGATGCTGAACGCTACATGCAAAAATTTAGCCCCCGGAAAGCAGGAAGTATTTGGTCAGAATTGAACAAACGACGTGCGCGTGATTTGATAGATAAGGGTCTTATGACATCTCGAGGAAACCAACGTATCGATGAGGCCAAAGCTTCTGGTGAATGGCATCTGAATCGTGACACTCCCCGGGAAATAGAAATCCCTTCGATTCTTGAGTCGATGCTGGAAAAAGAGCCCATGGCAAAGGATTGCTGGCGTAAATTGATTCCTTCCCAGCGCAAACAGTATTGCCTGTGGATTTTACTGGCAAAGCAAGAGGAAACCAAAATCAGGCGAGCTCAAAAAGCTATAAAAATGATGACATCGGGAAAGCCGCCCAGTAGTTTGTAAGCAAAAATTAGGAATTAAAAAAATGACCCAAAGAATTTTGCATTTCGCTATGGTAATCACACTTTTATGGAGTTGTGCCCCGCAAGCTGAGACCAAGATAACCGTCGCACCCCAGCAAACCCTCCCCCCACTGGAGATCAGAACCCGGGCAGATTGGGGCTGGGTGCCTCTCACCGATACCATTCCCACTCACGAGATCAAATACATTACCATTCATCATGGTGGGGAGGATTTCCCCGAGGATAAGGATGTCATTAAATATTTGATTGGTTTGCAGGCCTGGAGTCGCTCGGATAAAAACTGGATTGATAATCCCTACCACTATATGATTGACTTAAAAGGAAATATTTATGAGGCACGACCCATTGAATATCCCGGTGATACGAATACGGACTATGATGTACGTGGACACGCCCTCATTTGTGTCATGGGGAACTATGAAAACCAGATTCTCAGTGAAACCCAGTTTGAACAACTCGCACGACTGACAGCCTACCTGGCAGACAAGTATTCAGTATCCAATGATTTGATCAAAAGCCATAAAGACTATACGGAAACCTTATGTCCCGGAGCGGATCTATATCGCTATCTGGAAGATGGCAGCCTCCTTAAAAGGGTCGCTGAGTTAAGAAAACCATAATCTTTCCGACCACAATTAGATGTCATCAAAAATAAAACAAAAACACTATAAGCAATCCGGTGTAATTCCAGTCTATAAGGGCAAGGTCGTGGTGATTACTGCCCGTGGCAGCAAGCGCTGGATCATTCCCAAGGGCTCCATTGAATGGGAACTCTCAGCACAGGAATCTGCTGCTAAAGAGGCGCTGGAAGAGGCTGGTGTCAAAGGGGAGGTTTACCCCGACGAAATCGGGACTTACACTTATGAGAAAATGGGGGGTCGTTTTAAAGTGCGCCTCTATTTCATGGAGGTGAGCAAACTCAAAAACAACTGGGATGAGAAATACTTTCGAAAACGCAAATTATTGACTCCCAAGCAAGCAATCAAAAAAGTGGTTCCCGCCGCAGTCTCAAAAATTATGGCCGAGTTTTTTCATGAAAACAGGCATTTGATTAAACAGAAAAAACCTAAGTCCAAAAAGAAAAAGAAGAGTTAATAATATGGGGAATACAATCGTTGGTGTCTGGAAGATTTTGACTGTTGTATATGTGTCAGGCGGAAATGTTAGTACCATTGATCCGGCGCTGCCTGGCTTGTTCGTCTTTACACAGGAATACTATAGCATGACCTGGATGCCCGGGGGAGTCCTCCAGGAGGATTATGCGAATCTCTGGCATCCCACGGACGCAGAGAAGGTCAAGAGCTATAATTCCATTGTAACCAATACAGGACGCTATGAATTATCTGGTTCAGAATTGACGACCTATGTTGACGTGGCCAAGACGCCTGCCTTTGTAGGTGGCAAAGCAGTTTACCAATGTGACATCAAGGGTGATGAGATGCGCCTGGAGATTAAGGACAATGTGGCTCATGATGGCACCCGGGACGAAGCCTACATCACCTTTAAAACCATCATCACCCTCAAAAGAGTGGAGTGATATTTGGTTGCAAGGAAAACAAGACACGGATTTGCTAAGCGGCGTATTCACGCCCTCGCCTTGCTGCGTTTTTAATCCGCGCATGGAATCATTTCAAAACCAATGAGAGGTTTTATGGGAGACAAACAAAGCAAGTGGGAAACGATTTACTCCGTGGTAAAGCAAATCCCGGCAGGCAAAGTGGCCACTTACGGACAAATCGCCACACTGGCTGGCTATTATCGACAGGCCAGACAGGTCGGTTATGCCCTCCATGCCGTTCCTTCAGATGATATTCCCTGGCATCGCGTGATTAATGCCCAGGGAAAAATCAGTTTGAATCTGGAGATGGGTGGAGCGGTACAGCGAAAATTGTTGGAAAATGAAGGCGTGGTTTTTACCGCTGCAGGTGTGATTCCACTACGAATGTATCAGTGGCAACCCACCTTGGATCCCCTTGACAGCTAATTTTCATTTTTCGTTAAATGCCAACCATTCCCGTGTTCGCATTCATAGACTTTCAGTTTGACACCCTGCTCCCTACGAAGATGACCAGCTCTTCTTAGAGCATCACGTTCTGTTGCGTAGGATTCCTTCAAGGTGCCATCGGCACTGCGGCAGATGGTGCAGGTCTTACTCGGGGTCACCCGATCCTCTGGTGACAAATGCCAGAACCCGCATTTACTGCATTTATACGGAACCAGCTTATTTTCGGCATAATTCTGATTGGCGTGTTTCGCTGCTGAATTAGCCTCGGCCTTGGAATCATATTCCGTCAATGGACGACCAGTTTTTTTGACAGTACAGCTCGGACTTTTTCTATTCACCGGGATCTCCCAAGGTTGGTACCCAATCTAAAGAAGATTATGAAGAATTACCCATGAATATCACAAAAGATGCTGAATTTTAAAAAAGCCCCGGAAATTTCCGGGGCTTGAATTTTTACCTTCGCTTGAGACGCTGACAATTACGAGTTTGTCGTATCAGCCTTAAGCTTGTTCACCTGATCCTGAAGGGTCCGGGTTTCTCTGGCCATGGGAGCCAGTACAGCCAGACGCGAGACCCACTCTTCACCATCAATGACATCTCCAGCCTTCACATAGGCGCGGGCAATTTCATAGATTACCTGGGCGTTATTGGGCGCTTCCATGCTGAGCGGAAGCAGGATATCCAGTGCTTTCTCTGTCTCGTCAAAGAGGTCATTCCAGATGGAAGCGACTTTAACCCGGTCCATGAGGGGTGAATCTTCACGGCCATTTTTAAAGGCGTTTTCCATGTAGCGATAGGCACTTGAGTCATCTTCAAGCTGATAATACATCTGGGCGATTTGCAGATAGAGATCCATATAGGTCACAGGAATAGTATTGTCGGGGACCAATTCGTCCATTTTGTGAAGAATAAACAGCGCTTTTTCACGATTTTCGTCGCCTTCAAGACCATATTCATAAACAAGCTGGAGGAATCCCTTGCGGTAATTCTGCAGGAGACGTTGGACATTGGGCGGATAATACACATTGGGATCGTCAAGGTTGGTGTAGCGGTAGGTATTGATGATTTTGTCATACATGACATCAATATCAATGCCCAAACCCACCTTATATGGCACCAATTGATAGGCCTGCCCATCCATACGCAGGTAATCTTCCAGTCCAATTTGATTACTGGGTGAAACCGTGACGGCGAAGTACACGGGTTGTTTCCATTCATTCATGCGCAAGATATCGAAAATCATAATATCCTGTACTCTGAGACCACCAATGAGTTTACCGGTTTGAGGACTTTTCTGCCGTGAGATGGTTGGCTGAAGATTCCAGGTAATTCCTGCCGAACCTTGTTCCAGGGACCCCACTTCTGCCTTATCCCCGGGAGTAGCAGGTCCGGGAAGGGTCATCTGCCGTTCTTCCCATCTCCACAGGCCCATTCCTTCAATTTCCTCATCATTCAAACTGATGGGTACTTTGGGTTCCATGTGTTTCAATTGTTTAATATACCAGGGTGTATTCAACAGGCTCAGATTGACAACCCGCACATCGGTACGAATACCTTCTACCTCCTGCAAATACCAGAGCGGGAAGGTATCATTATCTCCATTGGTAAAAATAATCGCGTTGGGGTCACAGGTGTTGAGCAGATTGTAGGAATATTCCCAGGCCACATAATTGCCAGAACGATCATGGGTATGATAATTGGCTCTCAGCATATTGACTGGAGCAGCCAGTAGCATAATGGCCACTGCCGAACCCATATAGAGGGGAGAATCTTTACGCCAATCCTTTAGTTTTTCCAGCAGGGCTGCTGCGCCAATACCAATCCAGATAGCAAAGGCATAAAAAGACCCGACATAAGAATAGTCACGTTCTCGCGGTTGGGGGTCATCCTGATTGAGGTAAAGCAGAATGGCAAAGCCTGTGAGCATGAACAAGGCGAGTACAGCAAAAGCCCGTCGTGAATCTTTGGAAAAATGATGACCAAGACCCGCCAGTCCCAAGAGGAATGGAATCGCCCAAAGTTGAGAAATATCCGAGTTGTCGCCATGACGTCCCCAGAACTGCCACTTGAAGTAACGGATATACATGTGATTGATCTGGTATCGCCAGAAAAACTCAGAACTTGATCGATAGCCATTGTTGATGACACTCAAGTTGGACAAGCGTTGATTAACATCTCGTCCCCCAACACCCACCACAACCTGGTCTCCATTCATAGAAATAACTTCACCAATTTTGCCCGTACTGTTGATCTTGACAATCCGGCCCGGCGTGGCTGTATTTCGGTTGAGCGGTGTTTCCGACCAGCGATCACGATAGAACATGGGATAACTTCCATACTGTTCCCGTTCCAGATAGGAAACGGCCCGTGATACGGTTTCAGGGTCATTTTCGTCAATGTTGGGATTCTGGGATGAGCGGATAAAAATGGTTTCATAGGAAGTGAAGCCGACGAGTACCATGAGTAGCGCCATAACAGCAAGTCTGATCTCCGTGGCCCGACCCCGATAAATTGAAGGCGCAAAATAAATCAACGCCATAAGCATAATGATACTCAAGGCGAATGTGGTACCAATGGCTGATACCGCATTATCTGTATTTAAAATGTGGCCCATAAAATTGGCCAGTTTGGGCATGCCCTTAATTATTCCCAGATAGATGATTAAATAGGAACCACCGGCGGCTCCCATGAGCAGAACCTGTTTCCAAAAACGATTACGACGATCACCCTTAAAAGCCTGGGAGAGACCCCAGAGTCCACCACCGGTAATAATAGCAAAAATCACCCCGAGGACCATGAGCTTGGAGCTCAAATCACTGGCTGCAAGGCGCATGTATTCACCTGAAGTGGCTGGTAGTGCCATCTCGACACCAATCAGGAGGGCGATGGCCATAATTGCCACCACAGACAACATGTGAAGCATCATTTCAACGCCATCTTCTTTGGGATTCAGTTTGATATACATGATGAGGGCGATAAACGGAATGGTGAGCAAGTTGAGCATATGAACAGAGATGGCCAGGCCCATCATGTAGGAGATAATAAGAATGTAGCGTACACCGGCACCACCCTCATCAACCTTTTCGGACCACTTAAGGATCAGCCAGACCACGATGGCTGTGAAAAAGATACTCATGGAATACACTTCGGCCTCTACTGCGTTGAACCAGTGGCTATCAGAGAAGGCGATGGTGAGTGATCCTACCAGGCCACCACCATAGGCGATCCACTTATCAGTAGCATCTTTAATTTTCCCCCGGTATTCTGCTACAAGACGCACAATGATGAGAAAAAGAAACATGTTTGATAAGGCGGTGGCTATGGGTGACAGGAGATTAATCCGGAAAGCAATATTGTGGAACTGAGGTTCATTCAAGACCGGATCAAGAGCGGCGCCTCCGGTGATGGGAAGCATGGAAATGACGCGACCCAGCAGGAGATAGAGGGGTGAGCCTGGGGGGTGGGGAACACTTAAGGTGTGTGAAACGGCAATGAATTCACCGCAATCCCAGAATGAAACCGTCGGCGCCATGGTGTCCAGGTAGATCAGAAAGGTGAATACCAGCACGAAAAGTGCCATGAGGGTTTTCACCATGTCACGGGGTTTAAAAAATTCCATTATCAATCCTTTTTCAGTTCGATGTGTTGATCACACGGTCAATTTTATAATCAAATTATGCCGGTACGGTTTCAGTAATGGAAGTATGTTTCCCACCGGCCCCATCTATGTAATTTTCAATACTTTCCTCACCCTTCTGAGCAAGGCCCGCCAATATATATGGATTGAAGTCTGATACCAAGACGATGTTCCTTGGAAAAGGTCCAGCGGGTTGACCCTGGGATAACCCCGAAACAAGGTTGAGTTTGGACTTTTAGGAGCGGGGAACGCTCCCGTGAACCATTCCCCGCTGTGAGGTGAAATTATGAATCGGGCGAGTGAAAGGTTACTCCGTTATTTTCAGTAACATCTCTCTTAATCCCAACCAACCCAGCATGGTTACCAGGAAAAACGATTCCACTGGGTCCCCACTATCTGAGAGAGGTTTTAGCCCGCTTGCAAAGTTGATTTTGTTGGAGAAACGATGGTCTGTAAGTAATTATTGCTTACTCAGCTCAAACAGAGCTATCCCCGTAGCCATAGCCGCGTTCAGTGATTCCCCGGCACCGGGTTTTTCGATGGACAGAGATGTGGCCAGTTTTAACAACGCTGGTTCCACACCATGAGCTTCAGAACCCACAATGAGAAACAAAGGTTTTTCTCTTTTAAAGGATGGTAAGGGCGCTCCCTGCATATGTAAGGCAGCTACCTCACCACCGGCAGATTTCCACTCCCTCGCACTGGTGCTAAGATCATCTGAAAGATACACATTCAACTTTCCTATGGCACCCATACTGCCGCGAACCACTTTTGGACTATAGGGATCCACACAATCTGGCCCCAGCAGGATATCATGAATACCAAACCAGAGAGCAGATCGAAAAATGGTTCCCATGTTGCCCGGGTCAGAGAGACGATCCAGGACCAGGAGTATCTCAGTGTTCTCCATATCAGGTTTTTCAGGGGTTTCAGGAATACGGGCCACACAGATGATCCCTTGTGGAGATTTACTATCGGAGATTTGCTCGATTTGAACCGGGGTGGCTTCGAAATGCTGTACATCATCAGGAATGGGAATTTTTTCAAAATGCTTTGAAGTAATGCAGGCAACAATCTCCAGGTCTGAATGAAAGGCATCCTCACATAGTCTGGTTCCTTCTAACAAGAAAAGACCTGCTTGCTTGCGGAATTTGGAACGCTTGAGTGCCCGATAGCTTGATGCCTGGGCATTGGTCAGGAGTGATGGAAGATTATTCATTCAAAAAACCATTCCCGACAGGCTTGTACTGAAACCTTCTGCCTCGCTCAGGATGACAGTGCATTTATTATCACTGAAGCCACATTCTCAAAAGAGACAGCTTCTTGTTCACCGGTTTCGAAGTTCTTTAACTGAACCACACCCTGGTCAAATTCCTCTTCACCGAGGATAGCCACATAGCGCGCTTCCTGGCGGTTGGCTTCACGCATTTGAGCTTTCATACTTCTGCGCAGGGTGTCCATGTCACAGCTGAGTCCTGCTTCACGCCATTCATGGACCAGCTTGGGAGCGGTGAGTCTTAATTCATCCCCTAAAACGATGAGAAAAAGATCTAACCCGGATGCAACCTCTAGAGGCCGTAGTGCTTCCACAACCAGAAGGAGTCGTTCAATACCAGAGGCCCAGCCAATGGCCGGCACATCCTGTCCACCCAACTCCTTGACCAGATCATTATAGCGACCCCCTCCGCAAATGGCATCTTGAGCACCCAGTGCATCGCTGGTAAATTCAAAAATGGTGTGGGTATAGTAATCCAATCCCCGAACGAGTAAATCGTCCTGAACATAAGGAATGCCCATGGCCTCAAGCATCTTTAAAACTTCAGCATAATGTGTTTTTGAAGATGCATTGAGACATTCACGAATTTTCGGGGCGTTTTTAACCAATAATTTATCATTGGGTGCCTTGCTATCCAGAATTCGCAGCGGATTTGATTCAAAACGATGTTGGCTGGTTTCGGATAATTCTGAAAGATGGGGTCTTAGAAAATCCTGGAGAGCCTTGCGGTAAGTCGCCCGACTTTCGCTATCACCAACACTGTTTATTTTCAATAAAACTGACTTCTCAATTCCCAATGCTTTGAGGATTGCGAAAAACAGGGCAATCATCTCCGCATCCTGCTCTGGATTGGGTGATCCAATGGCTTCGGCACCAAATTGCCAGAACTGACGATAGCGTCCTTTTTGAGGGCGTTCCTGACGGAACATGGGACCTTCATACCAGAGTTTCTGAACCGGGGAAATTTGCTGGAGATTATTCTGGATATAGCTGCGAACAACGCCGGCAGTGAGTTCTGGCCGGAGGGTCAGGGAGGATTTACTCATATCCGAGAAGGAGTACATTTCCTTGGAGACAATATCGGTATCCTCACCAACGCCTCGGGCAAACAATTCCGTTTTTTCAAAAATGGGAGGTCGTATTTCTCCAAACGCAAATTTCTCCATGACATGCTTTACCACGGATTCCAGCGCTTGCCATTGTTTCGCTTCCTCGGGAAGTATATCATTGACACCTTTTACGCGTTGGACTTTTTCTGGCATAACTCAGTAGCTTTCATCTTGCAGTTTGTTTTAATATCGCTTCAATATAGAAATGAGGGGGTCCGGGGGATATTGTTTCTGGACCAGATCTCCCTCTAATTGGAACAAGAAAATATTGATAATGTAGAATCAGCTATTCTTCACCGGGTTCAAAATCGATGGCCTCTAAGACAGCCACTGCGGCAGCGAGGTATTCTTCAGGAACGAAGAGCGTCGCCTGGTTGCCGGCCAGGGAAACCGAATGAGCCCCCAGCCCAGAAGCCAGCATGCTGCGTTTAATTTCGCAGGGGATATCTGCACTTTCCAGGGCACCACAAAGCATCTCTGCTGTAATATCACCCTCAACCGTGCGGAGTTTGACCCACGTTTTTTCATCATTTTTATTCATCGAAACCTCCAGTTCTTTTTTAGAGCTAAAATTAACCCCAAACACATGGTTTTCCTCCTTCAATTCCGTCCCTTCAGACCGGGATTCTAATCTCAGCAGGGAAGGATGAAAAGATGGTTTCTTGCAAAAAGACTATTATAATCAAGGGCTTTAGTTGGGGGCTGATGAAAGGATTATTGGGGTGCAACCCAAAGAAATAGAACATATTTTACATACGCGGGTACTCCCAAAAGTATCCAAGCCCGGAAGATATCTGGGAAACGAACACAATATTATCACCAAAGACTGGGGGCAGATCAGAGCCAGTATCGCTCTGGCTTTCCCTGATGTCTATGATACGGCCATGCCATACAATGGTTTTCAGATTCTATATCATATCCTGAACCGGGAAACTGATATTGCAGCAGAACGAGTGTATGCCCCCTGGCCGGATATGGAAGCACTCATGCGTGAGCATACGCTTCCCATGCATAGTCTTGAATCCAAACATCAATTACGGGATTTTGATATTATCGGATTTTCATTGCCTTATGATCTTCTGTACACAAATATTCTGACCATGTTGGATTTATCCAATATTCCGATCTGGACCAAAGACCGGAGTGAAAACGATCCATTCATTATTGCTGGTGGAACCAACGCCTACAACCCGGAGCCTGTGGCTGATTTTTTTGATCTCATTTTTATTGGAGATGCCGAAGAAATGATCGTTGAGCTGGTCCGACGTATTGGCGAAGGTCGTCGAGCTAAAAAATCTCGCAGGGAGATTCTGGAAGATTTAGCCAATTTGCCAGAAGGCGTTTATGTACCCGCTTTTTATGATTTCGAATCTGATAAGCAGGGCAAGCTGATAGCCATAAAGAAAAATTTTGAGGGTGCCCCTGACCGGGTCAAAAGCGCTAAAATTCCAGTCCTGGAAGCGTCTAACTATCCTATCAAACCCATCGTTCCAATCGTTGAAACTGCTCAGGACCGATTTGCCGTGGAGGTGATGCGTGGCTGTACCCAGGGCTGCCGTTTCTGTCATGCCGGGATGGTATACCGGCCCGTGCGTGAACGAAAGCCTGCAGAACTCATCGAGACAACCAAGACCACCCTGGCAGCCACTGGGCAGAAGAACATGTCATTGCTCTCTCTCTCCACCAGTGATTATACCGGACTTAGTGAAGTTGTTGAAGGAATGAAACCTTTCCTCAGAGAAAATCGTGTCTCCGTTTCGTTTCCTTCCATGCGTTTGGATACCTTTACCAAAGAAATTGCAGCCATCGCTTCTGAAGAGCGCAAATCAGGATTGACCTTTGCTCCTGAGGCCGGGACCTGGCGGATGCGTCGAGTGATCAATAAATTGATCAGCGATGAAGATTTGTACAACTCGGTGCAAATAGCCCTGGATGGGGGTTGGAAGACGCTCAAATTCTACTTTATGCTGGGTCTGCCCACTGAAACACAGGCTGATTTGCAGGGCATTGTTGACCTGATCAATGACGTGAGGAAAATGGCCAACCCCTACGGCAAGATTAAAATTAACGTGACTCTTTCCACCTTTATACCTAAACCCGAAACCCCCTTCCAATGGGAAGCACAGGACTCCAAGGAAATCATCAGGGAAAAGATCGATTTCCTCATGGATAATCTGAAGCATAAAAATGTACGGGCCTCCTACCGGGATCCTCATTACTCTGAAATAGAAGGCGTGATTTCTCGAGGCGACCGAAAGGTTTCCAAAGCTATTTATGCTGCCTGGCAGGAGGGTGCCCGCTTTGATAGCTGGGGCGACTACTTCCGTTATGAGCGGTGGATGAAAGCCTTTAATACCGCCGGTATCAATTATCAGGATTATCTGGACAAATTGGATGATCAAGACATTTTGCCCTGGGATATTGTGGACAATGGCATCTTGAAAAAATTTCTCCGACGTGAAAAACGGAAAGCCTATCAGGAAGCCACCGTCATCGATTGTCGTGACGGATGTCTGGCCTGTGGTGTTTGCGATTTCGATGAACTTTTTATGAGAATCGTTAAAGATGGAACGGCTGGTGAATCGCTTATACAGCCTAAACCTTATGTTGCCCAGGAGCGAGAGCCGCTTCCTGAACTACTCAATACCACTCCGGTCTTTACTGCGCGGCTGAAATATTCAAAAGCAGGAATGGCCAGCTACCTGGGACACCTGGATATTCAGAATTCCTTTATGCGCGCCATCAGTCTGGCCAGGTTGCCGGTTATTTTTTCTCAGGGCTTTAATAGTCGTCCCAAAATATCCAGTGGACCGGCCTTACCGCTGGGCTATACATCTGACACTGAATACATGGATATCCTGCTCTTTCATCAGGTGGATACCATCGTAGCAAATTTGAATGAATTTTTGCCAACGGGTGTTGCCGTCCTCGAAGTGGAGTGGCATCACGGACGTATTGAGTCGGTAACCGGTCAAATTTCCTCCATAAAGCAGCGAATTGACCTTGAAGATCTTCCGGCTGAAATGTCCCTTGAGGAATTGAAACAAAACTTTGAAAAGAAGAAAAATGTGTATATTAAACGCGAGCGAAAACAGCGAGTAATATCTCTGGATATCAAAGCGTATATCCAGTCTATTGAAATACAGGGTAATAGCCTTGATGTTATCACCCTGGTTCAAAACGGGCAGGGAATTCGATTAAATGAATTTCTCCCCGCGTTTTTTGAAGTTCCAATCGAAAACTTACCAATACATACTGTTAAAAGACAGGCTGTTTTCATGAATACTACGGTATGATTGGTTTGACGATTGGTGAGTACCGTTGTAAAAAGAACTTGAACAGATCCATATTTCCAGTCTGTAAAGCGGTTTATCCACGTTTGTCTCTTTGAGACAACCCCGGCAACCTAAAATCATTGAGGTTTCGATCGGTGGGATATTCTAAAATCTGTTTGTTGAAGGATTACTGTCAGGTCAATACGTTCCCGCTTATATAAAAACTCAAGCCAAGCAGGGGAACGCTTTTTACGACTGCAAAACAGGTGAACATATTTAGATGCACCTGAAATAACAGCAGATCAAAAGACTGCTAAAACCAGAATTGGTAAAAGAATTTAATCGATTCCCTGGAACATTTTCGAATCGATAGTGCGCAAGATCAGCCAGAACAGAACTAAAGGTAGTTCTCTCGAGTAGAGTAAGCGCAGAAAAAATTTTGTGAAAGGTTCATTTCAAGGAGAATGAATGAACCCCCCGTTGAGAGCAAATGCCTCAACCTTCTTCTTTTACCAGTTCAATTCAGATTTAAGGAATTGAAATGAAGAAGGATATCTTTATAAACCAGACGCATAAGGAAACACGGATAGCCATCCATGAGGATGATGTCCTGGTTGAACTTTATGTTGAAAAACCTGAGAACATCCGAATTGTCGGTAATATCTATAAGGGTGTTGTTGAAAATGTGTTACCAGGCATGCAGGCCGCTTTTGTCGACATCGGAATTGGAGCCAATGCCTTTTTACCCTTTTCAGAAGTAGAGGGTGAATCCTTTCTCCTGGAAGAGGATGATGATGACGACGATGATAAAGCCCCAAGTGGAAACAGGGCAAGATCAAAAAATCAGAATCATCGCCATGACCATCGAAGACCCGTTGCACCAAAACTAAAAACCGGACAGCAGATTCTGGTTCAGGTCATCAAAGAGCCCTATATGGGTAAGGGTGCTCGTGTTACCACCAACATTTCCTTGCCAGGTCGATTCCTGGTTTTGGTTCCGAACTCAAACTCCATTGGTATCTCACGGAAGATTTTCAATAATTACGAACGCCGTCGTCTCAGACGTAGCTGTCAGGAAATGAAACCCGAAGGCTTTGGTTTGATTGCCCGAACCGTGACCGAAGGTAAAGACGATGAAACCCTGGGTGCCGATTTAAACAACCTGCTGGACTCCTACAAACGCATGGAGAAGGTGGTTAAAAGCAAACCGGGTCCGGTCCTTGTTTATAAGGATATGGAGACCGTCTCCAGTCTTATTCGGGACCTTTTTACCAACGATGTTCAGCGCGTTGTCACTGACAACAAGGGCATGTATAAGCAAATCAGCAGCTATCTCAAAGGTGCTGCCCCGCAATTGCTGGATCGTCTCATCCACTACAATAAAAAATTGCCCATGTTTGATGCCTATAATGTTCAGAAGGGCATTGACATTTCCATGTCCCGCAAAGTGAATTTGAAGAGCGGTGCTTCCATTGTCGTTGAACAAACCGAAGCCCTGGTCTCCATCGATGTAAACTCGGGAAAATTTATTGGTCGCAAGGATCATGAAGCCAATGCCGTGAAGATTAACCTGGAGGCCGCTCGTGCCATTGCCCAGCAATTACGACTACGTGATCTGGGGGGTCTCATTGTCATCGACTTCATCGACATGTCCCGCGAAGATAATAAGAAGAAAGTATATTACGAACTCCGCCGTGAATTGCGAAAAGATCGCGCCAAGGTGGCTGTAAGCTATATTTCTGATTTTGGCCTCCTGGAAATGACGCGTCAACGAATTCGTCTCAGTCTTTTGCTCTCGGCAACTGAAGAATGTCCTGTCTGTCATGGCCGGGGTCGTATTATGTCCAAGGCGGCCCTCACGACCCAAATCGAAGGCTGGTTCCGTCGCTTTCATGCCAAGAAACGTGAATTCAGACTACAGCTGGTGGTCAATCCTGAATTGGCAAAGTTTTTAAAATCAGGCAAGAAAAATGTGGTCCGCTCCATTCAGTGGCAGCATTTTATCAAAGTTGAACTGGTTGAAGATGAATCCAAAAACATGGATGAATTTCGGGTTATCAGCAAGAAACAAGGTAAAGACATCACCGACGATTATTGATATCGGTGTGAGGAGAGATGATGAAAAAGGCAGAAAAACTGGCCAAAGAGATTTTTAGTGATGATGATTTGCAGGAGATCTCTGCAGCCATAAAAACCTTTGAAGGTCGCACGAGCGGAGAGATTGTCATCAGTTTCAATACCAGCTCCCATGGTCAACCCTATAAAGCTGCCAAACGAATATTCGAAAAAGCCAAGCTTTATGAGACCAAAGAAAGAAATGCCACCCTCATCGTCCTTTTTCTGGCTGAACAAAAATTTGCTGTCTACGGTGATGAGGGTATTCATAAAGAAGTCCCCAAAGACTTCTGGGAAGCAACTGTAGATGAGATGAGAATTCAATTTGCCCAGGGCAACATGCGCCAGGGCTTACTGGCCGGGATTAATAAGCTGGGTGAAAATCTGGCCACTTATTTTCCTGTTGAGGCGGACGATATTAATGAATTGAATGATGATATTCAATTTGGCGCTAACAATGAGTGAAGCCTGCGCATTAACTCACGTATTTAAACGTGATGGGACCTATGTCCCTTATTCCCGTCTCCGTATCAGCAATGCCATTTATCGAGCGGCGGTTGCTGTTGGAGGGCGTGATAAGGACAAGGCTGATGAACTCGCCCTGCAAGTGGAGGGTATTCTCTGTGAAAACTATTCTGTTGAGCACCCACCCATGGTGGAACAGATCCAGGATATTGTTGAGAAAGTGCTTATCGAAGAAGGTCATGCCACGGTTGCAAAACAGTTTATTCTTTACCGCGCAACCCAGGATGAAAAGCGCAAAGCCAAACTAAGTAAAAGCACCGTACATAGCGGCAATATCCCTTACCAAAAAATTTATGAAGTCCTGGTATGGGCTGCTGATCATAATCTCAATTCCATAGAAAAAATGAATCAACGAATTGCCAGGGGTGAATTCCTTCAAATTTGTCTGGAATCAGATGCCGCCTATGAATTTGATGTTCAGGCCGCTGCAGAGTTGATCTCAGAACGCGAGGACAATACTCGGATTGTGGTTGTGGCTGGTCCGTCCTCATCAGGTAAAACCACGACAACCCGAAAACTGGCGCATTACCTGTCAAAAAAAGGACTGGGTCTGGTTGAGCTGAATGTTGATCACTACTTCTTTGATTTGGCCATGCATCCTGTGGATGAGTTTGGTGACCATGATTTTGAAACCCCTCAAGCTCTGGATTTGGAACTCATCAATCAGCATATTAAGCAACTGCTTAAAGGGGAAGAAGTATTAACCCCATCCTACGATTTCAAAACGGGTACACGAACCCTGGATCAAATTCCCATGAAGATTCAATCCACGGATGTGATCCTCATTGACAGTCTTCATGGACTCTACGGTGATATGCTGAATGGCATCGATGAGAGCACTGTTTTTAAAGTATATATTGAAACCTTGCTCCAGATGAAGGGTGCCAATGGTAAGTTTATCCGCTGGACTGACCTGAGACTCATGCGACGCATGGTGCGGGATGAGCAACATCGTGCTTATGATCCACGTCAGACCCTGACACACTGGCATTATGTCCGGAATGCCGAATTACGGAATATTTTACCCTATATCTCAACTGCTGATTATATCATCAATGGGGCTGTTCCCTACGAATTGCCGGTGATGGCTAATCGACTACTGGATCACTTCAGAGAGTGGGAGCAGGACTATAAAGATGATCCCCGACGTGTGGATGCATATTTGAGGGCGAAGCGGGTGCGTGAAATGCTTGAATCGGTCACACCTGTCACGGATGAATCACCCATCCCGGAAACCTCGCATTTTAGAGAGTTTATTGGCGGCAGTATTTATGATGTTCATTAAACCGAGCAATGAATACGGCCAGAAGCAATTGATCACATCGTGAATTTTTGTAGGTTTCCAGTATCGCAATGAACGAGCAGCAGCATTTTTATGATCGCAAAGAGTTTCGCTGGTTGATTCCGTATATCAACAAGGCCAAGCAGGTGTCATTCCCAGGCTTTGACAAATTGCCAGTATTTAACGTGTTGTTGTTTTTCTTCAGGGGAATTCGCGATGGCCGTGTGATTTCAAGGGCTGAAGCCGTCTCTTTCAACCTGGTATTGGCCGTCTTTCCAGCCATCCTCTTTCTCTTCACCCTGATACCGCTCATCCCCGTTGATAACTTTCAAAATGATTTGCTCCTGTTGATCCAATCCATTCTTCCAGCCAGTACCTATTCGGTCGTTCAGAAAATCATTGAGGATATCATTACTATCAAGCATGGTGGATTATTGTCCTTTGGTTTTGCCTTTGCCCTGGTCTTTTCCACCAACGGGATTGTCTCCCTTATAGATGCTTTTAATGACTCTGTTCATGTTGAGGAAAGCCGTAGTTGGTGGATGAAGCGGGCTGTAGCGCTTGTTCTCATGGTGACCCTGGTGTCGCTGGTAACGATTGCTGTTTCCCTGATGACCATTACCCAACGACTCATGGATTTTCTGGTTATCAAAGAATTCATCGTACAGGGTTGGCTCTATTATATGGTAAATATTGGAAAATGGGTGGTTATTCTGGGTGTTTTCTATTTTGCCTATTCTTTCCTCTACTATTGGGGGCCATCAAAAAAAAGTCAATATCGCTTCATTTCGGCCGGTGCCAGTCTGGCTACTTTTCTTTCTATTTTGATGACCACTGGTTTTGGATTTTACATCGATCATTTCAGTCGCTACAATGCACTGTATGGTTCTATCGGGACTCTACCCATTATCATGCTCATGATTTTTTGTTATGCCCTCACCATCATTATTGGTTTTGAGCTGAATGTTGGTATTGTAGCTGCCCGCAAGCTCCACGAAATAGAATAGAAGAACAATTCCCCCCTGGACCTTGAAGCTCCCTGCCAGGGCGTAGCTTTTTGCGAGGGTTGATCAAAATGTCCCGTTCTGAAGCTAAAAGTTCTGACTTCCCCCTTGGCTCAAAACCCTGATTCATTATCTTCCTGCACGACAATAATATGTAATTGAAAGTGGAGGGGTTGCTTCATGGAAGCTGTGGCCTTGATGCTGATTTCGTTTGTGGGTTATCTGGTTGCCTATCATACCTATGGCAAATTTCTGGCACGCAAGATTTTCAAATTAAAGATTGATCGTCAAGTACCCTCACGGGAATTGGAAGACGGCGTTGATTTCATCCCAACCCGGAAGGGTATCATCTTCGGTCACCATTATACCTCCATTGCTGGCACGGGACCCATCGTAGGTCCTGCCATCGGGATAATCTGGGGCTGGATTCCGGCCATGATCTGGATCTTTTTTGGTTCGATTTTCATGGGCGCTGTCCATGATCTGGGATCTCTGGTGCTGTCCATGAGAAACAAAGGAGAATCGCTTTCAGAATTCGCAGCGCGCTATGTCAACCAGCGCATGCGCTATATCGCCTTTCTCATCATCTTTTTGGAGTTGCTGATCATCATCGCCATATTTGGGCTCATTATCGCAGTGATCTTTCAGATGTTTCCTCAATCCGTTTTTCCTGTCTGGATGGAAATTCCCATAGCGGTTACTCTGGGCTGGCTGATATATAAACGCAGCGCCAATATTCTCATTTCAACCACGGTAGCCGTAACCCTCATGTATACAACCGTATTTTTGGGGCATTATCTGCCCTTTAGTATGCCTGCTATCGGTGGCTTACCAGCAACCGGTGTTTGGACTATCATCCTGTTGATTTATGCTGGTGTTGCTTCCGTCATCCCTGTGAACCGTTTGTTGCAACCCAGAGATTATATTAATGCCTGGCAGCTCTTCATTGCCATGGGGGCCCTGGTGGTGGGAATACTGGGGTCCGGATTGTGGGGAAAATTGGAAATGGTTGCCCCGGCACTCAATGTTTCACCGGCAGGGGCACCACCCCTATTGCCCTTCCTGTTTATTACCATTGCCTGTGGTGCGCTATCGGGTTTTCACGCTGTGGTCTCCTCCGGGACCACCTCCAAACAGATCGCCAGTGAACCGGATGCTCTCTTTGTTGGCTATGGCTCCATGCTCATGGAAGCCATCCTGGCAACCTTGGTCATCATCGCTGTAGGGGCTGGAATCGGTCTGGCCTATCAGCAAGGGGATGGTTCTATCCTCACTGGCACCTCAGCCTGGCATCACCACTACGCCTCCTGGGCGTCTTCCCAGGGTTTGGCATCAAAGATCAATGCGGTAGTCATTGGTTCAGCCAACATGATGGAATCGATCTGGATTCCCAAAAGCCTGGGGATTATAGTCATCGGTGTTTTTATCGCTTCATTTGCGGGAACGACCCTGGATTCAGCAACCCGTATCCAGCGCTATGTGATCACCGAATTGTTCCGTGATATGAAGTTAAAAAAGCTGACCAATCGCTATACTACCACGGCCTTCGTGATTCTGACTGCTGCAGCATTGGCCTTTATCACCGGAGCAGATGGCAAGGGAGCCTTGACGCTCTGGCCTCTGTTTGGAGCTGTGAATCAACTCCTGGCTGGAATGGCGCTGATCGTCATTACCATTTATTTAAGGAAGAAACGCAAGGGCCTGAAGTACCTGATTACCGCCATCCCTGCGCTGATTATCCTGGTCATGACTATCTGGGCGATCTTTCTTAACGAATTCAGCTACTGGAAAAGTGGACATGGCCTGCTGGTTTTCATTAATGCTATTGTGTTCTGCCTGGCGATCTGGATGGTCATTGAAGGTCTTGCTTTTGCGTTGAAGAAAACTGCAGCTTCTTGACCTGCGGAAGAGGCTTTACCAAATTTTGTTTGATATGTGACAAGGAATCATGAGAATATTTATGAAAATATTGGCAGTAATGATGTTGGCTTCCATAGTGACAATCAGGGGACAAATTCCGATGACAGAAAAAAACAGTTACGATATACTCATCAAGCATGGAACCATTATTGATGGGTCCGGGGCTCCTGGGTTCAAGGCGGATGTCCTGGTGAAGGATCAGAAAATTGTGCTCATCAGTGATGTAGACACTTCATTGATTTCAGCGCACAGAACGATTGATGCTACGGGCAAAGTGGTGACACCTGGCTTCATTGACCATCATGCTCATGGTGATCCCCTGAAGACACCTGAATTCAAGAATTTCTCTGCCATGGGAGTGACCACCATTTTTTTAGGTCAAGATGGAGAAAGTAGTGACCATATAGCTGAATGGATGAGCCAGGTGGAAGCAGCCCAGACAGCCATAAATATTGGCAGTTATGTTGGCCACGGAAGTGTTCGCAATCAAGCTGGAGTCAAGCTCGACCCCAGTCCTTCATATTGGGCTCGACGGAAAATGGCCACGCTTGTCGATGAGGCTTTGGAAGCAGGGTGCTTTGGCTTATCCACAGGACTTGAATATCAACCAGGCTCTTTTTCAAAAATAAATGAATTAATTACCCTGGCAAAACCCGTAGGCAAGCGAGGCGGCGTTGTCAGTAGCCATACTCGCAATGAAGATGATGAAGCGGTTCAGAATTCCATAGCTGAGCTCATCACCCAGGGAGCAGGTGGTGGCTGTGCAGTGAACATTTCTCATCTGAAAGTCGTGTATGGTCATGGAGCTGACAGAGCAGAAGCAATCCTCCAGCAGATGGAAGCAGCCCGTGAGGAAGGAATATCCATTACGGCAGATATGTATCCCTATCAGGCCAGCTATACTGGAATCGGGATTGTATTTCCAGACTGGGCTAAACCACCTTATAACTACGAGCAAGTTGTTGCTGCCCGTCGTGATGAGCTGGCGACCTATTTAAGGGAAAGGATTCAGCGTAGAAATGGTCCAGAAGCAACTCTTTTTGGCACCGCGCCCTGGGCAGGTAAGACCCTGACTCAGGTTGCCCTGGAATTAGGCAAGCCCTTTGAGGATGTTTTGATTGATGATATTGGACCGAAAGGCGCCAGCGCGGCCTATTTTGTTATGGATCAAGAACTTCAGGACAGACTCTTTCTGGACCCCTTCATCATGACCTGCTCCGATGGCAGTCCCACCATGCGCCACCCCCGGGGATATGGATCTTTTGCAAAAGTCATTCGCTATTATGTGAATGAGACAAAGCTATTGAATATTGAACAGGCTGTCTATAAAATGTCAGGTTTGCCAGCAAAAACAGTGGGTCTGGTGGAGCAACACAGAGGACTTCTAAAAGCAGGTTTTGCAGCTGATATCCTGGTCTTTGATCCAGATGCCATCGAGGATGCC
Source organism: Fidelibacterota bacterium (assembly GCA_021736185.1). GTDB lineage: Bacteria > Fidelibacterota > UBA8477 > UBA8477 > JABMPR01 > JABMPR01. The sequence goes on from JAIPGJ010000013.1 coordinate 25,430, forward strand.
GCCAGTTTTGAGAATCCTCACGAACTGGCTCGGGGATTTGATTGGGTTATCGTCAATGGCGCCGTTGTCCGTGGAGAGGGTGAATTCACTGGAAAGCGTCCAGGAAAGATGCTGCGGAAAAGCTAGCTCACCAAAATGATGCAAAGGAAGGTGTACCGATGCCTAGAATAATCGAATCACCCACAATCATCGAATCGGCGGGAAATAAGCCCAAACGGATTGAAGAATATGTAGGTCATGTCAATTCAAACCATGACGAAGTCAGCGTGGCCCGCATGGTATCACCTTGCGGCTGGGTCGAACCCGGTCAGCGGCCTGAATTTATGGAGATTACCCTGGTATTAAAGGGACAACTCCATGTTGAGTATGATGGGGGTGCTTATGATGTACTCCCCGGGCAATCCATTATTACGAATCCTGGAGAATGGGTACGCTACAGCACGCCAGCAGATGAAGGCGCCGAATATGTTGCTGTCTGTCTCCCGGCATTTTCACCAGCGATGGTGCATCGGGATGAAAACTAACTTCACACACAAAAGATTGAAATATTTGATTGGTTTGGCCTTTTAGCTTTGATACTTTGGTTTACGCGGGAAATTATCCAAAGAAATAAATTTTTGACTCAATACATGGAAGAGGGGTTTTATATGAAATGTCCGGCTTGCGCCAATACGCTTACAGCCAAAAAGGTTGGCGAAATCACCGTTGATGTCTGCGAAAATGGGTGTGGCGGTCTCTGGTTCGATGGCCACGAATTGAAACGGGTCGATGAGAAACATGAAACCGCTGGAGAAGCACTTTTACAAGTAAAAAAGAGGCCAGGGATTTCGGTGGATTACAGTCAAAAGCGGTCCTGCCCCAAATGCAATGATGTGGTGATGATGAAACATTTCATGAGTGTCAAACGTGAAGTGGAAGTGGATGAATGCGGTAATTGCGGAGGTTTCTGGTTGGATGCCGGCGAACTAGGTCAGATTCGCAAACAATTTGCAACTGAAGCAGATCGGGAGAAGGCCGCTGGCGCTTACTTTTCAGAGACTTTTGGGGAGGAGCTCCAGAAAATGTTGGAAGAAAGCCGGGAGAAGGCCGAACGCGCTCACAGTATTGCAAAAATGTTTCGCTTTCTTTGTCCTTCCTACTATATCCCTGGAAAACAAAAGTGGGGCGCGTTCTAGTCTAAATGTCGGATCAACAGGCGTTATCAGCGGGAAACATTTCTGAGTGGCTGAGGTGCACACGTGCAGCCCTGAAAGATGATTCTGGGGCTGAGGTTCCCTGCGGAGAGTGCACGGCCTGTTGTCGGTCTTCCTATTTTATACACATCCAGCCCCACGAAACCGCAACGCTGTCACACATTCCTGATGAACTTCTCTTCCCCGCTCCTGGCCTGCCAAAGGGCAATGTGCTCATGGGTTATGATGAGCAGGGGCACTGTCCCATGCTCAAAAACGGAGCTTGCTCAATCTATGAATATCGTCCCGCAACCTGCCGCAGTTATGACTGCAGAATTTTCCCGGCTACAGGCATTGTATTGACAGGAAAAGACCGGACCCTTATCTCTCAACAAGCGCAACGCTGGAAATTTAGTCCGTCAGATTCCGTAGACCAACAGACTCAGAAAGCCCTTCAAAAGGCGGGCTCGTTTTTAAGGAACAAATCAAAATGGTTTGCTCCTGGTGAGTTGCCGGGTAACTCAACGCAATTGGCAATCATGGCCATCAAAGTCTATGATCTCTTTCTCGACGAAGGAGAGCAATCGATTGATGACGCGAAAATGGCTAAAGCTATTATAGAAGTTCTGAAAAAATTCGATGCACAAAGAGATCCTTTATAGAACTATGGATATTTTGTTGTGATCAATCCGGGACCGACAAAGGCTCAATATCATAAGGAAATTACCCGGGAAGCCTTAAAGTTGACCGGTGTAATATCCAGGTCCCAATAGGAGGTCTTCCACTTGCTGCATATCTATGTTGATGCCGATGCCTGCCCCGTAAAAAACGAAGTATACCGGGTGGCGGAAAGATATCAACTCAAGGTTACTCTGGTCACGAATTCCTGGATGCGGGTACCTCAAAGTTCACGGATTAAGTTGGAAGTTGTAGGTGACGGGTTTGATGAAGCTGACGATTGGATTGTTGAGCATGTTCAGGAGGGTGATGTGGTCATTACAGCGGACATTCCGCTGGTAGATCGCTGTATTTCTGCAGGAGCTGAAGTTTTAGGTCCTTCCGGTAAAAGATTTACGGAGGACAACATCGGTCAGACTCTGGCAACCCGGGATTTACTTACAGAGTTGAGGAGTGGCGGAGAGATAACTGGAGGTCCACCCCCACTGACGCAGCGCGACAGATCAGAATTCCTCCAGGAATTGGATGTTGTGATTCAGTCCATCAGGCGTAGATAAATATTTTAGCAATTGATAGAGAGGAAAGTGGTAAAAGCATGAAAAGAAGTTCAATGATTTCCACAGGTATCCTGGTCCTAATACTGAGTCTCAGTGGAGCCAACTCTATCCACTCACAGAAATTGATCATGCATATGCCTGAGGGAGACCATATTTTCAAAGAATCGTTGATGCAAAACGAAATTGAGGAGACAGAAGTTAGCCATACTATTCTGGCAGGTCCTCAATCACATCGAGAGAAGCTTGCCAGGAAATACGAACATATCCTGATCTTTATAAATGGCCATGGTACCTTAAGATCAGGTTCAGATTCTTTCAGCATTGTTCCTGAAAGCATTGCGCTGACAAATGCAAAAAAAAGTGTTTCGATTGAAGTGACTGCTGGAGATACACTTCACTATGTCCATATCAAAAAGAAGCTATCTAAACTAGACCTCAAGGAGCTGAAAACCTTTCCTCCTGAAAATAGAGAGGGCATCTATTTCAAGAGATTTGAGGACTGTGAAGCCTATACCGAAAAAATCAAAAGTCCCAATACGGTCAGCCGTACTGTTTTGCCCAAAGATCACGCACCTCGAGTTGCCATGGGGACGGTGGACACCAAAGGTCCTGATGCAGTTGGAGCCCATGAACATCCCATGCTGGATCAGCTATTTCTGGGCTTGTCCGGTAATGATGCCAGGGTATTTGCAGATACAGACTCAATTGCCTTTCATGAGTGGGAAATATTGCATATTCCCATTGGAGCCAGCCACTGGGTAACAGTTGGGGAATACAAACGTATGTATTACCAGTGGATGGATTTCTTTCTGACCACATCAGGTCAGGAATGGTTGAAAACACATAAAAAGATTGAAGACGATAAGAACACAGATAAGTAATAGGCGAGTTATTTTAATTTTGGGAGATAATAATGACTGATGAGTTAAAGATTAAGTCGTTTCTTGCAGAAAAAAAACTGGCTCTGGTCGGTGTGTCTCGAACAGGCAAAAAATTTGGGAATGCGGTACAAAAAGAGCTGGGCAACAAAGGCTATGAGTTGTTTTTGATCCATCCAGAGGCCCAGGAAATTAATGGCGCTGCCTGCTATGCGTCTCTGTCCCAATTGCCTGAGAAAGTGGGAGGGCTCGTAAACGTAGTACCTCCAGAACAGACTGAGAAGATGGTGAGGGAAGCCCAGGCAGCCGGGATTAGAAAAATCTGGATGCAGCAAGGGTCAGAATCATTGGATGCCATCCAGTTTTGTAAGGAAAATGATATGGAGCTTGTCCATGGTGAGTGCATCTTCATGTTCGCTCAACCACAGGGATTTCATAAATTTCATCACTGGGTGTGGGGTTTGTTGGGAAAACTACCCAAACGTCATGCCTCGTGATCTTGTCATGAAGAAAGAAGGTTGATGAAAGTATTATTCATAGGAGGAACAGGGATTATTAGCTCAGCCTGTTCAGCGCTGGCAGTTTCCAGGGGGATTAATCTGTACCATTTGAATAGAGGGAAGAGCTTAAGGTTGAGACCCGTATCGGGTGTAAAAACCATTCAGGCGGATATCAGAAACTATGCTGAAACAGAGCAAGCTCTGGGTGACCATAAATTTGATGTTGTGGTTAACTGGATTGGCTTTACACCGGATCAGATTCAAGCTGATATCGATCTATTTAGCAGTAGAACAGACCAATATGTCTTTATTAGTTCTGCTTCTGTGTATGAGACCCCTCCCAGCAAATTGCCAGTAACAGAGGATACCATTTTACGTAACCCCTATTGGGAATATTCAAGAATCAAGATCGCCTGTGAAGACCTCTTGAGAAAAAGTTACCAGGACCAGGGATTTCCCTTCACCATTGTGCGACCGTCCCATACCTACGATAAAACACTGATTCCCCTTCAAGGTGGTATGACCACACTCATGCGCATGAAACAAGGGCTGCCTGTTGTGGTGCATGGCGATGGCTCGTCCATTTGGACCCTCACTCATCACCAGGATTTTGCCAAGGGTCTGGTGGGCCTGTTGGGAAAGAGTGAATCAATTAATGAGGCCTATCACATTACTTCTGATGAATGGCTGTCATGGGATAAGATCTTTCGCTTGATGGGTGCCGCCCTGGGAGTCGAACCCAACCTGTTTCACATTCCTTCTGAGGTCATCGCCAGGTATGATCCCATTTTTGGTGAAGGGCTTTTGGGGGACAAGACCCATAGTATGATTTTTGATAATTCAAAAATTAAAGCTCTGGTTCCGGATTTTTCTGCTGAAATCCCCTTCGAGGTAGGAGCAAAGGAGATTGTTGCCTGGGTTGAAGCCGATCCTGCGCGTCAGAAAATCGACAGTCATCTAAACGGTCTTTTCGAAAAGATGATTGATGACTATACTCAACTTGGATAATAAACTCAGGGGAATTGGGAGCCACCATGTACTGTGAATACCACTCTCTGGCCAGGCGGATTCAAGCCCTTGATCTGGGTGATTATCTTGAGTTTGGTTGTGGAGACGGAACCTTTCTCAAGTATGTCCTGTCACAGAATAACTCCTTCAGATCGGTAACAGCCGTTGATATAAATCCAGAATCGGTACAAAAAGCCAGGGAAAATCTGACTGAATGGGAAGTCCGCTTTATTGTTCAGGAAAAGCTACCCCTTCCTCTTGAGGGGGACCAGTTTTCCACCATTACCCTGTCCAATACCCTGCATCATCTCCGAGATAAGGATGCGGTCCTTTCAGAGCTGAAGCGATTGATCAAACCAGATGGTCGGATCATCATCACCGAGATGATAAGCAATGATATTAGTCAAGCAGAGCAGACCTATTGTGACTTCCATGCCTGGAGAGCCGCCATGGACCAGCTCAAGGGCGTTTATCATGACCCAACCTACACATCGGATGAAATATTGAGTCTTATAACTGAGCAAGGGCTGACTATCGGCAAAAAAGAAATTCTGAAGAATGATAAGATACCTGAAATAGATGAGCACGAAATCAGCCAGATAGAAACAATTATTGATGATTTGGTCCAGGATGTGAGTCAGAGACCAGAATTTTTGGAGTTTGAAAAGCGTGCCTGGAGTATTAAGGAAAACCTGAGACACTTCGGCATAAAAAGACCGCGACAACTATATCTGGAAATCACCCCTTAAAGAGCTGGAGACGAACCGACAACTCAAGTGTTCACTGGCGGCCGCAGGCATTCACAAAATAGAATCTTTAGCTATATTGGATGACTAAAATAACGAAAGTAGAGTTTTTATATGAATACAGCTAAGTTCTCAAAACTTTTCCTGCAGGAAAAGAGCCTCATCGGCATGATCCATGTTCAGGCCCTGCCTGGAACTCCCAAGAATCATCTGAGCATCTCAGAAATTGCCGACCAGGCAGTGAAAGAAGCAAAAATTCTGGCCAAATATGGGATGCAGTCGATCATGCTGGAGAATATGCATGACGTCCCCTATTTGAATCGACAAGTCGGTCCGGAAATTATCTCGGCCTTGACACGCATCTGCTCTGATGTACGTGGGGTTACGGATTTGACCCTGGGATTGCAGGTTCTGGCAGGAGCCAATCAGGCTGCTCTGGCCGTGGCCCAGGCTGCAGAGTTGCAGTTTATTCGCGCTGAAGGGTTTGTCTTTGGACATATGGCTGATGAAGGTTTACTCCAGTCAGATGCTGGAGAGCTGCTTCGTTTTCGAAAACAAATTGGGGCTGATGACATCCAGATATTTACTGATATTAAGAAGAAGCATAGCAGCCATGCCCTGACTGCTGATGTGTCTCTTGAAGATACGTCTGAAGCCGCAGCCTTTTTCCTCAGTGATGGCGTGATTATCACCGGAACGCATACAGGGAAACCTGTAAATCACGAGGAGCTCAGAAGTGTTTATGCTTCTGCCCAGCTGCCCGTCCTGGTGGGAAGTGGAGTAACACCCGAAGGTCTCATGCAAATCTGGGATAGTGCAGACGCATTTATTGTTGGTAGCTATTTCAAGCAGGATGGAAACTGGAAAAACAACCCCGATCCCCAACGGATTGAGAAGCTGGCTCAGGCACGTCAGAATCTGCTGGGATAAGCATGCAGCGAGTAGAAAAAATATACATAAATGGCATCATCCTGACTCAGGATGATGCGTACAAACATGCTTCTCAACTGGCCACCAGGGGAAAAACCATCCTTGCCGTGGGGGATGATCTCTCGGAATTGGTCGATGCCAAAACAGAAACCATCGACTTGAAGGGTGCTGTTGTGGTACCCGGGTTTATAGATGCCCATGTGCATTTCCTGTGGGGTGGCGAGACCCTCCTGACCATTCCATGTCATGCAGCTCGCTCGAAAGCAGAGTTTATCGATATTGTCCGCAAATATACGTCAGAACGAACCCCGGGATCCTGGCTAAAAGGTGGGGGGTGGAATGAACACCATTTTACAGATCACAGTTTTCCCCATCGCACATGGTTAGATAAAGCTGCACCAGGTCATCCCATGATACTTACCCGCCATGATGGACATTCCGCTATCGCCAGCTCGGCAGCGCTTGAAATAGCTGGGATCAATTCGAAAACAGCTGATCCACAGGGTGGTGTCATTGATCGGGATGAACAGGGAATGCCCACCGGTATTTTGCGTGATGCAGCCATTGATATGGTGATGCAGCACATGCCTCAAGAATCCGATTTAGAACTGATGAAAAACCTGGAAACTTCTCAGAAGTACCTATTGGAGAGAGGTGTCACTGCGGTTGGTGATATGATATACGATATGAACCACTTTCGTTTTCTCCAGGACATGGCGTGCCAGGGGAAGCTTAAAGTGCGGATAAGTGCCTATACTCCCATATTGAAATGGCCGGAAATGAAAACCCTGCTCCAGAAGGGGATTTATGAAGATGAGTATTTTCAATACAAGGGCTTGAAAGGTTTTTGCGATGGCAGTCTCGGATCCCATACTGCGTTGATGTTGGCTCCCTATGAGGATAGCCCTGAATCGGCTGGCATCTATGACAGTATCTGGAGTGATGTTAGCTTGATTCGCGAGACCATCACCGAAGCCGATAAACTGGGTTATCAAACGGTGATCCATGCCATTGGGGATCGAGCCGTTCGTGAAGTTTTGGATGTTTTTGAAGCAGTCATTCAAGAAAATGGTCCCCGGGACCGTCGCTTTCGGATTGAGCATGCCCAACACATTCATCCCCGGGATCAGGTCCGATTTGCGCCACTGGGCATCATCGCTTCGGTTCAACCTGCCCATTGTGTAGATGACTCACTCTATGGAGAAAAGCTATTGGGGCCTCGTTGTGAATATGCCTATCCCTTCCACTCTTTACTGCAGGCTGATGCACTGCTGGCCTTCGGTTCTGACTGGCCGGTGTCCCCCGCCGATCCGGTTGCGACCATTCATGGCGCAATTCATCGTGCTGCATGGCATATTGAAGAGGCCGTCGGTTTAAATGAGGCGCTGCAGGCCCACACTGCGAACGCTGCTTTTGCAGGTTTTCGGGAACAGGATCTGGGAAGCTTGAAAGCAGGACATCTGGCAGATTTTGTAATCCTTGATCCTGATTTTCAACATCTTGATGCCGTTGACGAAATCCCTGAAGGACTCGTCAGAGCTGTTTATATGAATGGAACAAAAGTATGAAACCCCTGATCGGTCTGAGTCCCTCATATTATGAACACAAAGAAATGGATCGCAGCATTCTGGGCAAATCCTATACGGATAGTGTCCAGAAGGCTGGTGGGTTACCGGTTTTAATTCCACCCATGATGGACCGGGATGATCTGGCGTTACTCATCCAGAAATTGGATGGCATCATCCTCACCGGCGGTGCTGATTTAGACCCCCAATACTATGGAGAAGTGGGAGTCCCACTGACCCCGGAACCACTTCATCCACGTCGCGCTGAACACGATCGACACATCTTCGAATATGTCTGGGAAAACAAAATACCCACCCTGGCTATCTGCCTGGGAATGCAAGAGGTGAATGTCTTTTTAGGTGGATCGCTATATCAGGATATTGTCACTCAAATTGATGATCCCATCGTTCATAAAATTGGAGATTGGTTTGATGCCCGTCATGCAGTAAGCCTGGAAAAGTCATCGCAACTCTATAAGCTGGTCGGGCAATTGCAGGTGGATACCAATAGCGCTCATCATCAGGCTGTGAAAAAACTGGCCGACTCATTACTTGTTGTGGGACGAAGTGCTGATGGTCTGATTGAAGCCTTGGAGCCACGCGATCAAGCGATCCCCATGCTGGCGGTCCAGTGGCATCCTGAGTCAGAAACCAACGAAACTATTGGGATTGATTTGTTCAAGTGGCTGGTGTCAGCGGCTTCCAGATAGGGCACACCAACCATAGAATGATTGATTTCCTCGTTATTTTACTGTAAGCAAGTAAATATAACACCCCCATGCATTTAAGATTAAAATGGTTTGCTATTTTTGATATTGAAATTAGGGAGAAATACATATGCACCAATCACGATCACTTATGACACTGCTGATCGCACTCACACTAGTCATGTCGGCCTGCGTTTTTACGGGTCAAGATGCCCAACAAGCTAGTATCGATTTAAATGCCCCAATGCCAGTAGATCCCAATCTGATAGAAGGAACACTGGATAATGGCATCAGATATTTCATCAAGGTAAACAAGAAGCCAGAAAATCGTGCTGAACTACGTCTGGCGATAAATGCTGGTTCGGTCCTGGAAGATGAAGACCAACTAGGTCTGGCTCATTTTCTGGAACATATGGCTTTCAATGGGACCGTCGATTTCCCCAAACAGGATTTGGTCAACTATCTGGAAGGTATTGGCATGCGTTTTGGGGCAGACTTGAATGCCTATACAAGTTTTGATGAAACCGTCTATATGCTTCAAGTACCCACCGACAGTGTGAACCAAATGGCTACCGGGTTTAAGATTTTGGAGAACTGGGCTCATAAGGTGAGTTTTGAGGATGAGGAAATTGATAAAGAGCGTGGTGTCATTCTTGAGGAATGGCGTCTGGGACAGGGTGCTGGTCAGCGCATTTTGGACAAACAATTACCTGTTTTGGCCAAAGGATCCCGTTATGCAGAACGACTGCCTATTGGATCAATGGATGTGATCCAGAATGCCAATTACGATACCATCAGGCGTTTTTATAGAGACTGGTATCGACCAGATCTCATGGCCGTTGTGGCTGTGGGTGATTTTGACCCCGCAGATATTGAAGCCAGAATAAAAGCCCTGTTTGGCAGCATTCCGAAGGCTGCTGATCCCAGGGAACGCCTGGTTTATGATATGCCTGATCACTCCGAAGTTTTGTATGCCATTGCATCTGATCCAGAAGCCACACGATCAAGTGTGAGTATTCTCTTTAAACATCCTGCCCGGATCGATCGCACTGCCGGTGAATATCGTGAAAATATTGTGGAACGAATTTACCATGAAATGTTAAATGCACGTTTTAGCGAGATGTCTCAAAAAGCGGAGGCTCCCTTTCTCTATGCTTACTCCACAAAATGGAGCTTGGCCAGGACTTCTGAAATGGTTGCTCTGGGAGCCAGTGTTGTGGATGGTGGAATATCCGCCGGACTGGAAGCTGTCCTGGTAGAAGGTGAACGCGTTCGCAGACATGGTTTCACTGCCACTGAACTGGAAAGAGCAAAAAAATCAGTACTGCGCTCCATGGAAAGTCTGTATCAGGAACGAGATAAGCAGGAATCCCGCGGCTATGCCTCGGAGCTGATTCGTCACTTTCTGGAAGCAGAAGCGGTCTCCGGAATCGAGTATGAATATCAGCTTTACAGAGAAACAGTCCCCGGTATCAGTGTGGATGAAGTAAATGCTCTGGCACAAAAATTTATTAGCGATAAGAATCGGGTTGTCATGGCTTCCGGGCCAGATAAAGCAGGTGTCTCTATCCCTGAAGCCTCTGACTTGGCTACGGTTATGGACCGGATCGCCACGTTGAAAATCGGTCCCTATGTTGATGAGGTTTCCACCGATCCACTCATTGCAGAACTTCCCCAAGCCGGTAGCATTGTTGATCAGAAATATTATGAGGACATCGACACCTATGAATACCGTCTGAGCAATGGCGTGAAAGTGGTGCTGAAATCCACGGATTTTAAAAACGATGAGATCTTATTCCAAGCCTTCAGCCCGGGTGGTTATTCTGTTTTCAATGACGAAGATCTGATCACCGGAAAAATGGCCGATAAGCTGATGGACTATAGTGGTCTTGGGAATTTCAGCCTCATGGACCTGCAAAAATTGATGGCTGGTAAAGACGTTGGAACCACACCTTATATTAACGCCCTGTATGAAGGTCTCCGAGGTTCTGTATCACCCAATGATCTTGAGTTTCTATTTCAGATGATCTACCTGCAATTCACGAGCAGCCGTCAGGATGAAGAAGCCGTCTCAGCACTGATGAGTCAGTTTCGATCACAGTTGGAAAATAAAAGTCTCAGTCCAGAAGCGGCCTACAGTGATACACTTAATGCCACATTAAATGGCTATAACCCCCGCCGTCAACCCCTGACAGTGGAAAGCCTTGACCAGATAGACCTCAATCGGGCTCAAGAGCTCTATGATGAGCGTTTCCAGGATGCTGGTGATTTTACCTTCCTCTTTGTGGGAAGCTTTGAGAAAGAAACCATCCTGCCCTTCATCTTACAATACATCGGCTCATTACCTGCCACAGGAAGAAATGAATCCTGGGTAGACGAGGGCGTCATGACACCCCAGGGCAAAATTCAAAAAGAAGTCAAGCGGGGTTTGGAGCCCAAGAGTCGTACCCGTATCGTTTTTCCCGGTAAATTTGATTATACCCGCCAGAATCGCTACGATATGTACTCCATGATGCAAGTTCTGAATATTCGTCTGCGTGAAGTTCTGCGTGAGGATATGGGTGGTGTCTATGGTGTTGGTGTGTGGGCCAGCATGTCCAAAGAGCCCCAGGCAGAATACTCCCTGAATGTGACTTTTGGTTGCGCCCCTGATCGTGTTCAGGAGTTGACCGATGCCGTTCTGGTTGAGATCAAAAAGCTCATGACAGAAACACCCGATCAGGTGAATATCGATAAAGTGAAAGAGGCTCAGCGCAGGGAGCGTGAAATAAATATCCAGAGTAATTCCTATTGGTTGAATTCACTGGCTGTTTACTATCGTGAAGGTCGAGAGCTTTCAGATTTTATGAAATTCAATGAGCTGATCGAAGGTTTTTCCGGACAAGCAGCCCAGGCCGCGGCAGCCGAGTATTTTAATCTGGACAACATGATTCAGGTAACCCTCAATCCTGAAGGCTAGTTTGCCCCACATTTGCAATCAAAAGAGGCTGTCCCCAAAAGGGCGGCCTTTTTTTTAAGGTCGCGGGTGTAAGGGTGCAAGAGGAATAAGGGAATAAGGGTATAGAGTACACTGGATCCAGGTTGAGACGGGGACATCTCCGCAAGACACAATCCCAAACACAGCTGCCTTTGTTTGGGTAATCATTGCCAACACCTATCGGTGAATATCCGCCTGCCCGGCGTAGCTCAACGAGCAGAGCTGGACGTGCATCCGTGGCTAAAAAAAAGGAGGATCACGGCATGTTCTGGGACAGCCTCTTTTAATGCCAAGAAATGCCAGGGAGTCACTATATATAGCCATGAATAAGATGGTCATTTTTAATGAAACCAGTTTGTCTGAAGCAGTTGAAAGGCTTTGTCAAGCTGATGCTCAGCTCAGATTCGTGGTTGAACGTTTTGGACCTCCGCCTCTGTGGGCGCGAAAGCCTGGTTTCCCCACTCTAGTCCATATTATTCTTGAGCAGCAAGTTTCCCTGGCATCGGCCAAGGCCTGCTTTGAAAAGCTTAATACAGTGTTGCCTGATTTAAAGCCCGAAACCTTTTTAACTCTCGATGATGAACGCTTGCTTCAAATTGGCTTCAGTCGACAGAAAACACGCTATTGCAGATTATTGGCAGCAGCCATATTGGATGGTTCTCTTGACCTCCACAGCTTGAATCACGCTTCAGACCAGGTGGTTTTTTCACAACTGACTTCCTTAACAGGAATCGGAGCCTGGACGGCAAATATTTATCTCCTCATGGCCCTGGGACGACCCGATATTTGGCCTCTGGGAGACCTGGCCCTGGAAGTCGCGCTGCAGGACCTACTGGGATTAGCCCAACGGCCAAAGGGAGCGGAATTTCAAAATCTGGGCGAAAGGTGGCGACCTCATCGGGCAGTTGCAGCAAGGATATTGTGGCATTATTATCTATCGCCCTAGAAAAAGTATAAAGAGATATATTTTATGAAACCATTCGATATTTTAAATCTTAGATCGAGGAAATAACATGTCAGTTAAACATTTGCAGGATTTACCTCTGGAACCTGTTTCAGCAGGAGAAAAAACCTCAAAACAGGTGCTCATTTCCCATGAGGAAGGCCCCCATTTTGCCATGCGTCGCTTTGTGATTGAGGCAGGTGGATTTATGCCTCTCCACTCAAACTCAGTTGAACATGAGCAATTTTGCATCGGCGGCAAGGCAGAGGTGGTTATTGGCGGGGAGCAAGTCATCGTTAAAAAAAATGATGTGGTTTTTATTCCAGCCAATATTCCCCACAGTTATCGCACCATAAGTTCTGAACCATTCGAGTTTTTGTGCCTGGTCCCCAATCAAGAAGATATTATTGATATCAAGGAGTGAAAAATGAACTCAAGCATAAAAACGGTTGCCTCATTTCTCGGAATCTCGATTATTTTTACAGCAATCATGACCAGTTGTAGCAATAAAGTAGACTTGAATGCTGAAATAAATCGGCTGTATAGTACGGATATTCGATTTGCTCAAATGTCCCTGGACCTGGGGGCGGCAGAAGCCTTCAATCACTTTCTGGCAGAGGATGCCATGAGCATGTCCCATGAGCAGAATCCTGTCATTGGACGTGAACAGATTTACCAGGAAATGAAGCCTGGACAGGCTGATTATCAACTTGCCTGGGAGCCTCAGCACGCCGACGTGGCGGTTTCCGGAGAGATGGGCTGGACCTGGGGCAAGTATGTGCTCAGTTTTATGGATGATCAGGGAATTGAACAAAAGCGCTATGGGAAATACCTGAATATCTGGACCAGACAGAAAGACGGCCAATGGAAAGTTGCCGTCGATATGGGGAATTCAAGGCCTGCTCCAGCCGGGCTAGACCAAGAGAGTTAAACTTTAGAACGGAAGAAATTATGGATGTTCAAGCAATTTTAAAGCAGATTACAGAATATATCACGACTTATTCATTGAAT
>JAIPGJ010000014.1 GCA_021736185.1 Fidelibacterota bacterium
CGATCCACACCATTGCCTTTCACCATCCTTTTGAAGCCAAGGGTGGACTCATAGAGAAATTTTTTAATTATGGACCCTTTCCCTTTGGCGCAGACGGGGAGACCGTGAATCGCGGAGCCCATGATTTTACCCAGCCATATATTACCACCATGACAGCTTCCATGAGATTCCTTGTTGATCTTGAGGATATCACTCAAAGTCGCATTTCCAATGCATCAGGACAGGTGGGTATGCCGCTGCAAGACCACTATACCGATTTGGTTGACAGTTGGTTGGCCGGTGAATATGTGAATATGCATCTTAACCAGACAGAACTGGGTGAAGTTCAGGAATTACGTCTTATACCCAAAGATTGAATCCATAAGCTTCCAGGCTGGGATTAGAAACGAAGTAAGCCGAACATCGTGAGGGAAATCCCCGCCTGGTATTCCTTCAATCGCAAAATTTTTTCGCCCCCATCATTCTCTCATGGGATTTGGGCCAAATATCTCTACTTTTGAGCATGGCTTCCATGAAAGGACATATACTCATATCCATGCCTCACCTGACAGATCCTTATTTCGGGCGCTCCCTGGTATTTATTTGTGACCACGATGAAAAGGGAGCCATGGGTCTGATTGTGAATAAATCTTTTGATGACAAGGTGGTCAAGGAAGTGTTCCCCACATTGATCATCAACGATGAAGCCATCAACGACGTGATTTCTCCCATGTATTTCGGCGGACCCGTATCTCTTGAGCAGGGCTTCATCCTCCACAGCAGTGACTATGTCAACTCCGATACCCTGCAGGTGACGGAGGAATTCTCACTGACCAGCAATTCTGCCGTGATTGATGCCATACAGGAGGGTAAGGGTTCACAATACTATAAGATGATGCTGGGATATGCTGGTTGGGGTGAAAGTCAGCTGGAGCGTGAAATAGAAAACGGGGATTGGTTGTTTCAGGACGTCACCCTGGAATTCATTTTCACCGGCAACGATTCCGAGAAATGGGTCGCCGCCACCCAGAGTTTTGGTATCGAGATAGCACCAAGCACCAGCGGGCTCGCTTAACAAATCAAAAATTCAGCGGGATATCACCCTTCTACTCTGACTTGACCATGGATTCATCATCATAGGCTGGGTGCCAGTAGGGTTTTGGTGTTCGCCAATCAGTGCCATATCTTAAGGCTAAAAAATCCTCTACGTGATTCGGGATGGCATACTCATGTCCCTGGAACTGAAAACAGTCCAGCTCATCCACAAAAGCAGCAGGAATCTCATTATTAATTCCAGCGATCACTGATCGATAAGTCGCTTCACTTTGGCCGTCATACAATCCTCTATACTGTGTAAAAAAATCCAGATGGGGATCGGTTCTGATTAAGCCATATTTTTGATGGAACGCTTTAACAGTACGATACTTTCCGATATGCCACACACCTGGTCGTATACTTGGCGGAAGTATTTTTATTGGATAAATTTTTCCCAGGGCACGGATCATCTCATCCATTTTCTCTTCAGATTCAAATCGAACGCTTAGGTCCATATCCTTGTCCCAGTCGATTAACTTATTTTCCCTTATCAATCCCAACAAGGTCCCAAAATCCAGCCAGTAGTGGATTCCCAGATCTTCTAAAATTTCGCAGCTATTCCGTAACAGGTTGTGGGCGTTTTTTCGGTTTTTTGGGGTAAACTGGAATGTGTGTCGTTTATAGGATTCAGCCAAAAGTTGTTTACGATATTTACCGATAAATGAACTGAGATCAGTTGGTATCATCAGTGTCGTTTCTTCGATCAGCACTTTCTGCAAATTATCGCCGTTTAAATCCTCATAGGCATAGCGATTGGTATGGCCACCAGCGTAAATGATGGATTCATCCAGCTTCCGCTCCACTGGAAAGATATATATAACATACGGATGTTTTGCTTGCCCCTTTACGTGGCGACTTCGCAATTTGAAACGTCCATGTCCCCAATTACGCTTCGGTTTTAATATTATTCCTTTTTGTAGTAGCATCATGAATAGGGTGAATTTTTTGACTAAAGACAGTTTGAACAGGTACAAGTGTATATCGAATTTATATTTGGTAAAATCGCCTTCAGCAAAGCCAACCAGGGATTCACCACCCAAAGTGTAAATGGCACCCAGCTTATCGAAGGCTGAGAGAACTTCCTTTAACATGTGAGCAATGATCGGGTCTTGTGGAAGCTTTGTCGCAGTAGTATTCACTTCTGTAGTCCTTCTATTTTCTAATATGGTTGGAGAATCTAGCTATTCTATTAAACAACAGCAGCCTCGAGCAGCTTAATTGACCCTTTCTCCGCATTGATCTCGGCATTGACACCCAGGGGAATGGTGAACTTATCTTCAATATGACCGATCATGGAACCAAACCAGGCTGGAATGCCCAGGGGTTTAATGTGATCGTCGAGGACCTCTTCCAGGGTGAAGGAACTATAGCTCTCACCAGCATCGCAATTACTGCATTTCCCAAAAACAAAACCTGAAATCTCATCCAGAATACCAGCCAGCTTGAGCTGGGTAAGCATACGGTCCACCCGGTAGGGCGCTTCATCAACTTCTTCCACAAAAAGGATATTGTTTTTGAAATCAGGTAAATAATCTGAGCCTACCATGGCAGTAAGAACGGACAGATTGCCCCCTAATAGCCTACCTTGAGCCTGCCCGCCCCGGATGGTCAGAACCCGGTTTTTCACCTGGGTCAGATTGTCCCCCTTATCTGTGGGATTCTCCATGGTGAATGATTGACCCTCAAATAGTAGACGTCTTACATAGTCTGTGGAGTATTTATTCCAGGTGGAGATTCCAACGGGACCATGGAAGGTGACCAGTCCCGTTTTAGCATTGAGAGCCAGAAGCAGACTGGTGATATCACTATAGCCCATGATAATTTTAGGATTCTTTTCAATCGTTTTATAGTCAAGGAGTTTAAGAATACGATTACAACCCCAGCCGCCTCTGAGGGAAATGAGGGCATTCACCGAGGGATCAGCGTACATGCTATTCACATCGGCAGCTCTGTCATCATCGGTTCCGGCGAGATAGCCGTAACGATCCAGGAGGTGAGTCCCGGCTTTCATTTTCAAACCAAGCGCTGCAAAAGTTTCTTCGGCGATATTGACATCATCGGGATGAAAGCTGGCGCCAGCAGGATTGATGAGTCCCACCGTATCCCCGGGTTTCAGACGCGGTGGTTTTAGTGCGGATTTTGAAAATATTCCAGATGCTGATGCGAGGGGAACCTGGGTGGCTACTAATCCAGTTCCAACCAGCTGTAATACTTGCCTGCGTGTGATGCTCATTGCGACCTCATAAATGAATGTTGCTGTAAACTAGCTTGAATTCAAAGTGTTAGCAATTATAAGCTTTGAATACTTGTCAAAGCACACCTGATTCAGTATTTTCAAACTCACATTATTGGGGTCAGATGAAATCAATCCTGATCTATTTTTTGTTTGTGAGCCTGCTTGGGAGCCAGACAGATTTAAGCTGAACAAGTTGTTCAACTATTGAGTATCTTGGCTGATCAATATTGTAAATGAGGAAGTTCACCATGAAAACACTTCCCTCCCAGGGAAAAAACCATACTGACATTCTTGAGGAGATGCGCCAATATGGGGGGCAGGATGTTAATTATCGTCAAGCCCGCACCTGGAGTCTGGTCTACCATCTGGACGAGGAACATACCGAATTCCTAAAACAGGCTTATGGCTTATATTTTTCTGAGAATGCCCTTAACCCCATGGCTTTTCAAAGCCTGAAACGCTTTGAAACTGACGTCATAAATATGACCGCCCATCTGTTGCATGGTGATGAACAGGCAGTGGGCACCCTGACATCAGGGGGAACCGAGAGTTGTCTTTTACCCGTACTGACCTACCGGGACCTGGCCAAAGCGAACAGGAGATTCCCCTTCAAGCCTGAGATGATTGCCCCTGAGAGCATTCATGTAGCCTGGAGTAAGGCGGCTAAATATTTTGGGGTAAAAATACGCTATGCGCCACTGAAGCAGGACTTCAGGGTGGATATCGCAGCCGTCAAGAAAATGATCAACCGTCGAACCATCATGCTGGTGGGATCGGCACCATCATATCCCCATGGTGTCATCGACCCCATCGGGGAATTGGGTCTGCTTGCACAGCAGCATAAGTTGCCCCTCCATGTGGATGCCTGTCTGGGGGGATTTTTGTTACCCTTTATTGAAATGAACGGGGGCGGCGTCCCCCTGTTTGATTTTCGCATACCTGGAGTAACATCCATATCTGCCGATGTTCACAAATATGGCTTTGCGGCCAAGGGTGCATCCACAGTGATTTATCGGGATATGAAATATATGAAGCACCAGTTTTTTATCCATGAAGACTGGCCCGGGGGTGTTTTTGCATCGCCGGCTTTATTAGGTACCAGACCTGGAGGTGCCTTTGCGGCGGCCTGGGCGGCCATGCATGCTCTGGGTGAAAACGGCTATCGTGAGAATGCTCAAAAAATTATGGACATCACATCAAAACTTCAACGAGGGATTAATGCCATTGATGGGCTTCAGATTCTCGGGCACCCTGACATGAGTGTTTTCGCTTATCACTCTATAGATGATGGGATCAATATTTTTGCTGTGGGAGATCAAATGGAAGCCAGGGGCTGGCAGATTGATCGATTGCAGCGTCCCGAGGGATTGCATGTCATGGTGGTTCCAGAACATGCAAAAATTACTGATGAGTATATCTCTGACTTAACGGCCTCCGTTGAGCTGGTAAAGTCGAATCCCAAGCTTGCCGCCAAAGGCAATGCGGCCATGTACGGCATGATTGCCAATCTGCCCTTCCGTGGAATGATCAAAAAAGAAGTCATGAAAATGATGAAGGGTATGTACAGCTCCCAGGGTCAAATGCCCATGGATGGAAGTAAAAATCCCTGGTTGGTTGAAAAAGTGGCTGGGTTTATGCAGCGGCGCAAATCGAAGAAGTCCCAGGGTTAATTATGATCCGGTCAAGATCGGATTTGCTTTGTCGCTGTTCAGAATGTGATAGTTTAAAGGCAACATTTTGGAGAATAGAACATGAATTATGACCATATCGGTCAGATGATCACTATCAAAATCGCAGAGTATGGAGACCACACTGCCCTGAGATATAAGCTAGACGGTGGTTGGGCATCCTTGAGCTACAGGGAGTTCGGAGCAAAAATTACCAGTCTGGCATGTGCCATGATAAAAGCCGGGGTTAACCAGGGCGATTCTGTGGGTATTTATTCGGCCAATCGTTACGAATGGGCGGTAAGTGATTTTGCCTGCATTCTGGTGGGCGCTGTATCTGTCCCCATCTACGCTACCAATACTCGCGATCAGACCCAATTCATCGTTCAGGATGCCCGTATAAAATTGATTTTCGTGGGGAATCTGGAGCAGTATACCCATGCTGTCTCCATCCGCAAGGATGGCCACTCCCTCCAGGTCATTTCATATGATCCCAGCATACAGGTCGATACCAGTTTTGCTGCCCATTTTCTTGACTTCCTCAAGGTTGATGAGCAGGAAACCCTTATCGATGAAATGAACCTTCGCTCTGGAAAAATCAAGACAGATGACATAACGACGATTATTTATACTTCTGGAACCACAGGCAACCCCAAAGGAGTTATGCTCAGCCACGGAAACCTGTTTCATCAATTTGAATGTGTGGAAGCCAATTTCAATGTGACTCATGAAGATGTTTCCCTGTGCTTCTTGCCACTAAGTCATGTCTATGAACGGATGTGGTCCTACTTTGTTTATCTCAAGGGAGCTATTCAAACCTATCTTGAAGATCCCAAGCAAGTCATTGAAACCATGCAGGAGGTTAAGCCCACGGCCATGGTATCGGTCCCCAGACTGTATGAAAAAATCTACGCAGCAGTTTTGAACGATCAGGAAAGTGCCTCAGGTCTCAAGCGTTTTCTCTTCAACAAGGCTATTGAAACAGGGGCGGTATACAACCCTCTATTCTTCCGCAAACAGCCCATATCCACGAGACTGGCAATTAAGTATAAAATTCTGGATAAGTTGGTGCTCTCTAAAGTGAGGGCGGTCGTGGGTGGGGATAAAAATTTCTTTTCAGCTGGGGGTGCACCTCTTGATAAAAGTATTGAAGAATTTTTCCTGGCCTGCGGGTTGCTCATCTGCCAGGGCTATGGCTTAACCGAAACGTCTCCTATGATTTCATACAATACACCTGATAATTTCAAATTTGGCACCGTAGGCAAACTGGTACCCAATTGCGAGGTGAGAATCGCTGAGACTGGTGAGATTCAGGTCAAAGGACCCCAGGTGATGAAAGGTTATTTTAACCATCCTGAAGCAACGGCTGAGAGTTTTGAGGATGGTTGGTTTAAAACTGGAGATGTGGGTGAGTTCGATGAGGATGGTTATCTGAAGATTACCGATCGCATCAAGGATCTGATCATCACTTCAGGGGGTAAGAATATCGCACCTCAAAATATTGAGAAACTGGTGGGTAAGGATTTTTTTATCGACCAAATAATTGCCATTGGGGATAAACGTAATTTTGTCAGTGCTCTGGTGGTCCCGGCATTTGAAAGTCTGGAAGCCTGGGCGCATAAAAAGAAAATCCAATTCCAGAATAATGAAGAGTTGATCAGTCATCCCCACGTCATTGATTTTTTCAGGGAGCGCATCGATTTTCACTCACAGAAGCTGGCCAATTATGAAACCATCAAGAAATTCAAGTTGCTGGCCAAGCCCTTCACTCAAGAAGGTGACGAGATGACTCCCACCCTGAAACTAAAGCGCAAGCAAATCAATGAGAAGTTTAAGGCAATTATTGAGAGCATGTATCACAAGCAGGAAGAAAAAAAGGAGTAAGCTTGTAACCGCTTGGTCTACTTTGACTATAAGCGTTTCAATCCAAAAATCAGCTTAAGCAAGCCCTTCAATTTGGCTGGCCACGCACCGCCCACAATCATCATAAATCCGACCCATCGACGATATACGAACCCAGAAACAGGGGTCCAGTAAAACTGCTTGTTCAGGGGCAGATAGTCATTCACAATGACACGCGGTTCGGTCATTTCAAGCAGGCCAAGTTCGCCATGGGTTCGACCGACGCCACTCTGTTTAAAACCACCCCAGGGCAAATTGGGGATGCCGTGGGAAATCAGGTGAGAATTGATGGTCACTACGCCAGCTTCCAGTTGGTTGGCAATTTTGCGCCCCATGCGGTGATGCTTGGTCCAAACTGAGGCAGTTAGCCCCAGATCTGAATCGTTGGCCAGCTGGATAGCCTCCTCAATTGTCTTAAAGGGCATGACACCCATAATAGGTCCAAAGGTTTCTTCCTGCATAATACGCATTTCCTGTTTGACATCTGTCAGGATGGTAGCGGGGAGTGCCTGCGCAGTGGTCTCGTCAATCTTTGAAATCGCTTCAACCGTGGCGCCCTGGCTGATAGCCTCTTCCAACATTTGGCTTACTGAATCCCGTTGCCTTGATGTGGTCATGGGACCGATATGAGTATACTTGTCTGCAGGGTTGCCCACGCGCAGTTTCTCAACTCTTTTCTTAAGCAGCTTCACGAAGGGGACATAAACATCCCGGTGCACATAAATACGTTCCACACCGGCACAACTCTGACCGGAATTGGACAAGCCGGCCCAGATCGCCCCGTTTACAGCCTTTTTTATGTTCGCATCGGCGCAAACGATCATGGGGTCATTGCCACCCAGCTCAAGTGAAACCGGTGTGAGTGTTTCAGCGGCTTTTTTCATAAGCATTTTGCCCACAGGGACACTACCGGTAAAAAACAATTTATCAATTCCTGCTTCGAGAAAAGCATCTCCTGCAATGCGACCGGGGACATTGACCTGTACAAAGAGATCAATGGGTAACTCGCCAGCATCGACAATTTTTTGAATCACCTGACCCACCATTTGCGTTTCTGAGGCAGCTTTGTACAGGAGACCATTGCCAGACATGAGGGCCATCAGTATTTCATGCATAGGTATGGCCAGGGGATAATTCCACGGGGAAATGATTCCGATCACTCCCATAGGGACATGCTGGAGACGATTGCGGGTGAAAAGTCCAAAGATATGGGAGCCTTTTACCCGACGTTCTCTTAAAACTCGGGCAGCATGCTTGATGTGGTAGTCGAAAGCCAACACAGCCGAAGAAATTTCAGTCATATAGGCATCCGCAAGGGTTTTGCCATTATCAGCAGAAATGACCCTGGCATATTCCTGGCCATGCTCAATCAGATGATGTTGCATCTTTCTGAGATGTTTTCCGCGCTCTGAAAAGGATAGCTGTGCCCATTTAGCCTGTGCTTTCCGGATTCTGGATACGGCATGTTGAATATCTTCCAGAGTGTTTTGCGGTATCTGGCCTAAGGACTCACCTGTGGCTGGATTGAATGCTTCTGTATGTGACTGTGCTGACATATATTCCTCTTTTGTGGCTCAGAAAATGTATTCTGAACAACGCGGATTAGTAGAGTTTTTTGCTGAGGAAAGTCGAGTGTCGTTATCTCCTGAAAGATGAAGCATGTATTGTGTCTGGCAGGAGTTTTTTATCGAAACCTTTAGACTTGAGCTGGCTTTAATTCCATGTAGGGACGCCGATTTTAGGAAGCAATAATGGTGAAATCGCTTATCTTAGTCACTAAAGAATCAATACATGCAACCCACTTAGTCCATTGAAATTTTTAGATTTGATAACCCGATCAGGATGAAATAATGAAGAAACTGACGATGAAAGATCTTTGTAGAACCACCGATGACGAGGCTTTGAATTTTAAGTCCACTTCTGAACTTCCCAGTCTGAATCAAGTGATTGGACAGGAGCGTGCTGTTCGAGCACTACAGTTTGGACTGGAGCTGCTGGCACCGGGTTACAATGTGTTTGTAGGGGGCATACCCGGCACAGGGAAAAGGACTATCGTTAAAGACCTTGTCCAAAAGTTTGCGGCTAACAGGCCGGTTCCTCCAGACTGGTTGGTAGTGTTCAATTTTCGAGATGAGTACCATCCCAACGTCTTCAGTTTACCAGCGGGTGAGGGGCAAAAATTCACAAAACAGATGAAGCGTCTCATTAGCAGTCTGAGTGTCGATCTTCCCAAGGTATTTACCGGAGAAATCTACGCCAAACGCAAAAAGGAAATCACCGCTGAGTTTGATACCGGTAGGGAAGAGATTATTGCTGGAGTCAATGCAGAGGCTGCTGAGAAGGGCATCCAGTTGAATCTCACGCAGGCTGGTTTTCAGACCATTCCACTTAAAGATGGCGTGCCTATGGAAGAGGCTGATCTTGCTGGTCTTACAGAGCAGGAGCTGGCAGAGATTAATGAAAAAATCATGCTGATTCAGGAGCATTTACGAGAAGCCCTGCGTGACATGGCAGAATTGGAGGAGGAACGAGCTGATGTGATAGAAAACCTCCAGGAAAAAACAGCTCTGGATTCAGTGGAGCACCGGATCGGCAGACTTCTTGAAAACTATGCTAACCATCGTGGTATCTTCAAATATCTGGAAAATGTCAGAGATGATATTGCCGAACATGTCCGGGAGTTCGTCGGCATGGATGGATCACCGGAAGAGGATGAGTCGACTTCGCTGAAGTCTAAAAAAGAACTCATGCAAAGATATCAGGTTAATCTGCTCGTAGATAATTATCACCAGAAAGGTGCCCCGGTTATCTTTGACACCAATCCATCCTATTACAACCTTTTTGGCAGAATTGGGAAGGAAGCGGTTATGGGTGGCTGGTATAGTGATTTTACCATGATCACTTCAGGAGCCATTCTGCAGGCCAATGGTGGATTCCTGATCCTGGATATCCAGAGTGTCTTGCAGAGTGCCAATGTCTGGGAGCATCTCAAACGGGCCCTCAAGAACAGATCCATCCAGATTGAAGATGTGAATGAGCAATTTGGATTTACCTCTACTACTTCCATGAAACCTGAACCCATCCCTCTGGATCTGAATGTCATTTTGCTCGGTCGCTCAGATTATTTCCAATATCTCCAGGAAGTGGATGATGCCTTCAATAAGACCTTCAAGGTTCGGGCAGACTTTGATTATGAGGTGACTCGCAATGCTGAGAATGAGCTGCTGCTGTGTCAATTTATCGCTAGAGTGTGTCGCGAAAACAAAGCGCCTCATTTTACATCTGGGGCCGCCACACAGATCATCGTGTATAGTTCCCGGTTAGCAGGTGATAAAAGCAAGCTTTCCCTGCAATTTGGAAACCTTGTCGGTTTGATTACGGAATCAGCTTACTGGGCCAAAAAACAGAAACACCGTCAGGTTCAGCTGGAGGATGTTCGACAGGCCATTTACGAAAAACGCTTTCGCGGGAGTCTCTATGAAGAGAAGGTCTGGGAAAATATTGAGAGCAAGACCTTGATGATCGATGTGACTGGCGAACGGGTTGGTCAGATCAATGGCCTGGCTGTTTATTCCATGGGTGATAATTCATTCGGCAAGCCCTCCAGAATCACCGCTACCACCTACATGGGTGAGCCGGGAATTATCTCAGTTGAACGCGAAGCCAAACTCTCAGGGAAGACCTATGACAAGGGCAATTTGATAATCAACGGTTTTCTTGGTCAGACCTTCGCCCAAAGCTTCCCCTTGTCTGTTACCATCACATTAACCTTTGAACAATCCTATGGTAACATCGATGGGGATAGCGCCAGCTCAACTGAAATCTATGTGGTTCTCTCGGCCTTGTCCAGAATCCCAATTAAACAGGGGATTGCTGTCACAGGTTCAGTTAATCAATGGGGTGAGATTCAAGCCATTGGCGGTGTGAATGAGAAAATTGAAGGTTTTTTTCACCTCTGTAAACTCCGTGGCTTGACGGGAGGTCAGGGAGTAATTATTCCCTCTGCGAATGTGGATCATCTCATGCTCATGCCTGAAATTCAAACTGCCGTTAAGGCTGGCAAGTTCAATATCTGGTCAGTGGACACCATCTCCGAGGGTATCGAGATTCTTACCGGAGTGAAAGCGGGTATTGTAAACAGGCATGGCAATTTCCCGGTGCGAACTGTTTTTGGTGAAGCCCAGAGTCAACTCAAAAAATACTTCACCGCTGTTCAAAATATGACCAGGAAAGCATAGAAATTTTGGAGAAACAGCCATTCCGGCTCAATAGTTGCCTTGTCCAATACTTGTGAAAAATAAATGATGTCAGATATCATTCAGCATTGTTTTAAGTCAGGTGGGAATTAGTTTTTGAACATGAGTGAACCGCGGTATTCAAGCTTTGATTTGTATAAAAATAGTTTTTTAGAACAGCAGGTTTTCCCCTCAGCTCATATCCAAGAACGAGCATGGTCAGAAAGAAAAAATCCAGTCACTTTTAATCAAATAAATAATAGATTCGTTTAGCGGGAGTTCGTATTCATGGCGAAAAAAGTAATTAGAATCAATGAGGCTACCATTCGTTTTGCAGGAGACTCAGGCGATGGTATGCAATTAACCGGCACGCGCTTCACTGAAGCAACGGCCATTGTTGGCAATGATCTCAAAACCATTCCCAATTATCCATCAGAAATCCGGGCCCCTTTAGGGACGCTGGCCGGTGTGAGTGCCTTCCAACTGATGTTTGGCTCGCAGCGGGTATTTACTCCTGGAGATCTGCCAGACACTCTGGTAGCAATGAACCCGGCAGCCTTAAAGGTTCATTTAAAGGATTTAAAAAAGGGTGGAAATATTCTGGCCAATGCCAATGCCTTCACTGATAAAAATCTAAAAATGGCTGGCTGGGAGGCTAACCCCCTCAC
Organism: Fidelibacterota bacterium; assembly: GCA_021736185.1. GTDB lineage: Bacteria > Fidelibacterota > UBA8477 > UBA8477 > JABMPR01 > JABMPR01. Next base: position 11,783 of record JAIPGJ010000014.1, read on the forward strand.
TGATGGATCTCTGGATGGATACATTGTCTTTAGTATGGAAATGTCCAAGCTGGTGGGGAAGGCCTTGGAAAATTCCGACCTGACTTCCAAGGGCATTGAGCGCACTAAAAACATGTTTGCTCTAGGCGTCCTGTTCTGGATGTATAATCGTCCTGTTGAGCCCACTGAAGCTTGGTTGAGAAAAAAATTCGCCAAAAATCCTTCGATTGCCGAAGCCAATATTACCGCGATGAAGACCGGTTACAATTATGGTCAAACCACGGAAATATTTACGACTTCCTACTCAGTGGAAAAAGCCGATCTACCCAAAGGTAAATATCGGAATATTACCGGTAATGTGGCGGTGGCCTATGGTCTGGTTTCAGCTGCCAAGCAAGCAGGCAAGGAATTGTTCCTGGGCTCGTATCCCATCACACCAGCCAGTGAAATCCTGCATACGCTCTCAGGTCTCAGGAATTATGGTGTAAAAACTTTTCAGGCTGAAGACGAAATTGCTGGTATCTCTTCAGCGATTGGTGCGGCCTATGCCGGTGATTTAGCCGTTACCACAACTTCAGGACCGGGAATGGCCCTGAAAACCGAGGCCATTGGATTAGCCATCATCACTGAACTCCCGTTGGTTATTGTCAATGTTCAGCGTGGTGGCCCCAGTACTGGAATGCCCACAAAAATGGAACAATCAGATCTGTTGCAAGCCGTCCTCGGGCGTAACAGTGATGCCAGGATACCTGTCATTGCAGCTCAGGATCCAGCAGACTGTTTTGATTGTGCCTTTGAAGCAGCCAGAATAGCAATGAAATATATGACGCCGGTTATTTTATTATCAGATGGTTATCTTGGGCAAGGTTCCGGACCATGGAAAATTCCAGATCCCAAAACCCTTCCCGAAATTGTGGTTCATCATCCGGATGTTTCTACTCGTGGTGAAGCGGGTTTTATGCCCTACACAAGAGATGAAAATGAAGCTCGTCCCTGGGCCCTTCCTGGAACAGCAGGTCTGGAACATCGTATTGGTGGTCTTGAAAAAGAAAACATTACCGGTATGGTGAGTCAGGATCCTGAAAATCATCAAGTCATGACAGATATCCGAGCTCGCAAAGTTGAAAATATTAAAAAAGATATTCCTCCTTCAGTCGTTCATGGTGATGCCAAGGGTAAAGTGCTGGTCATCGGCTGGGGCAGTACCCATGGTGCCATTCACGTCGCTGTGGATCGTGCCCGTGCCAAGGGTCAATCTGTGAGCCAGCTGCATCTGCGTTGGGTCAGTCCCTTTCCGTCGGATTTAAAAGCTGTTTGTGACAATTTTGATGAAATTCTCATTCCTGAAGTGAATTCAGGTCAATTGGCCTTACTTCTAAAAGCTGAATTACTCAGACCTATTCATCAGCTGAATAAGGTGCGGGGTGAACCTTTCCGTGCTTCAGAGATTGAAGATAAAGTTAACGAGATTCTCGGTTGATCCCCGGGTATTTGAATAAATAAGGGTTAGTAAGATGAGTGAAACTACGATTGAAATTCAAGACTTGAATTTAACGCGGAAGGACTTCGTTCCTGGAAACGAGGTACGCTGGTGTCCGGGTTGTGGGGATTATTCGATTCTGGCAAATATGCAAAAAACCTTACCCGTCATGGGTGTAAAAAAAGAGAACTACGCATTTATCTCAGGGATAGGCTGCTCTAGCCGTTTCCCCTATTACATGGATACTTACGGCTTTCATTCAATTCATGGGCGGGCACCTGCCATTGCATCTGGTGTGAAACTGGCTAACCCAGAATTGACCGTTTGGGTGATTACCGGTGATGGAGATGGATTCTCCATCGGTGGAAACCATATGATTCACGCCTTGAGACGCAATATTGATATGAATATCATGTTGTTTAACAACCGTATCTATGGATTAACCAAAGGGCAGTATTCTCCCACCTCATTACTGGGTGCGAAAACAAAATCCTCACCTTTCGGGTCTATTGACCGTCCTTTTAACCCCAGTGCTGTCGCCCTGGGTTCCAATGCTACCTTTATTGCTCGTGCACTGGATGTTGATGCCAAGGGTTTACAGGAAAGTATCAAACGAGCCCAAGGTCATAAGGGCGCCTCGTTTATTGAGGTGTACCAGAATTGTATCATTTTTAATGATGGCGAATTTGAAGCGGTTGAGAATAAGGCTACTCGTCCCGATAATGCTTTGTTTGTCGTTCATGGAGAACCCATGATTTTTGGTGAGGAAAACGATAAGGGTATCATTATGAAGGACAATCATCCCAAGGTTGTTCATCTCGGTCAGGAGTGGTCAGAAAAAGATCTGCTCGTACATGATGAAACCAATCAAATTATCACCAACTTACTCCTTGAGATGACCTTTGATCCAACCAACCCCACACCATTTGGTGTGTTACGGGCTGTTGATGCGCCTTCATATGATGAAATGATGATTGACCAGATCGAACAGGTCACGAAGGTTAAAGGAGAAGGCACTCTGGAACAGTTGTTTTACGGCGGTGATGTTTGGGAGGTTAAGTAGATAGGGGGTTGTAAATGTTTCAATACGATGAAAAAGTTCTGAAGGATCAGCTGCTGGAATTAATTCGTTTGGCAGCGACTGATCTTCCCAAGGATGTTGTGGAGAGTATTCAGGCAGCTCACCAGAATGAAGAAGATGGCTCTGCAGCACGGAGCGTTTTTGGAATGATTCTGAAAAATATCGAGTTGGCTCGAGCTGAATCTACGCCGATCTGTCAGGATACAGGAACCAATATTTATTTGGTCCATATTCCTGAAGGGCTTTCTATGCGGAAACTGACCAAACTGATCAGAGAGGCAACCGCTGAGGCTGTGGAAAAAAGTTATCTTCGCCCCAATGCCGTGGATTCGCTGACTGGCAAGAATAGCGGTAACAATGTTGGCGATGGACAGCCTTATATTCATTTTGAAGAATGGGACAATGACACTATCGAATTCAAGCTCATGCTGAAAGGGGGTGGATGCGAAAATGTGTCCACTCAATATAAGCTGCCCGATGTTGGCTTGTCTGCCGGTAGAGATATGGAGGGTGTCTATAAAGTAATCATAGATGCCGTGAATCAGGCTCAGGGCTTGGGTTGTGCGCCTGGAATCCTGGGTATTGGCATCGGTGGAGATCGTATGAGCTCGCACATGGCTGCCAAAACTCAGCTCTTTAGAAAAATTCCAGATACCAATGATAATCCCGACCTGGCGAAACTTGAGAGTCGTCTGAAAGATGACCTTAATAAGCTTGGTGTTGGTCCCATGGGTTTTGGTGGAAACACAACGGTGATGGGTGTAAAGATTGGTTCCCTCCATCGCTTGCCCGCAAGTTTCTTTGTGTCAATATCCTATATGTGCTGGGCCTATCGGAGGCATAGCATGATACTGAAAAGCAGTGGGGAGGTGAGCTATGATTAAGCTGCAATTACCCATTTCAGAAGCAGCTATTCGCCAATTAAAGATGGGGGATGAAGTAACCATTTCCGGAATGATGGTTACAGGTCGAGATGCTGCCCATAAATATATTCACGACAACTGGCCAGACTGGCTCAGACCCATTCTTGAAAACAGCATGATCTATCATTGTGGTCCTGTGGTAAAAAGGCATGAAGATGGTTCCTGGTCGTTTGTTGCTGCTGGACCCACGACGAGTATTCGTGAAGAACCCTATGAAGCTGCCGTGATGGAACACTATCAGGTACGTGCCGTGATTGGCAAGGGTGGTATGGGTGAAAAAACCCTGGCTGGCCTGGCAAAATCAGGAGGTGTTTACCTCCATGCCATTGGTGGCCTGGCTGCCTCTCTGGCGAAATCAGTGGTGAAAGTCCATGATGTCTACATGCTTGATGAACTCGGCGTTCCTGAGGCCTTCTGGCATATTGAAGTGAAGGATTTTCCTGCTGTCGTCACCATGGATAGTCATGGGGGATCGCTTCATAAAGCCATCAAGACCCAATCGGATGAGGTTGCTAAAAAACTCATCTTTGATTGACTCCAGACAGATATTCTATAAAAAATGAGGCTGTCCCAAAAGGGCGGTCTCTTTTTTTTTATCCAGGGTATAGAGGTATAGGGGTATATAGTAAATTGGGATTTGTTGAGATGCGAACACCTCGCCAGACACAGTCCAAAACACGTCTGCTTTGATAACCAGTGCCAGTTCCTATGGATGAAATTCCGACTGTCCGGCGTAGTTCACGAACAGTGGCGGGTGTAAATTTATCTATCGAAGCTCTGTGAGCGTTGATAGATCCCAGGAGTAATAGACATTTTAAGTAATAACCCCGCCTTTCAAGGCGGGTGGAGGAAAAAACCCAGACCAAGAGGGCTTTAGCCCTAAAAGAGGTTGAAGGTGTTGATGGTGTCGGAGTTAAAGCCCCTCTATTATTTCAGGCAGCCAAGCCCCTGGCTTCAAAGCAGGGGTAAGGAGATGTATCAAATGCTTCTTATTGTCTTAAGAACCATTTTCCGATGGGGAATATTGGCTTCATAAAATATCCCACCCGTTTCTTCAAACCCAAAATGAGCATAAAATGGGATGGCTGAAAGCTGTGAGTTTAAATAGACAGATTCAGTCTCATTTAGCTGCTCCAGAATATATTGAACCAGGGCAGCGCCCACACCCTTTCCCCGAGCTGATTTCAATACAGCAAAACGTTCAAGCTTCTGACCATGCTCTGTCTGACGCCAGCGAGCGGTTCCAGCTGGGAGCCCATTGAGTGTAGCGAGGATGTGAGTGGAACTCTCCTCGTATTCATCATATTCGATTTCTTGAGGAACCTGCTGTTCAACAATAAAAACCACTTCCCTTATCTGTCTTGAAGCACGCCTATCATTTTCAGACTGAATGGGGGAAACTTGAATCAGGTTTGAGGGGTTCAATAATTAACTCCGCTTTCACCAAGAGTATCATCAAGAAGCGCATTTTGTTTTTGATAGGCCTTCCATCTGAGTTCAAGACGGGGGCTTATAAATAAAGCCACTGCGACGACAGGGAGGGCTCCCATGATATCTACCACATAATGGTATCTCAGATACACGGTGGCAAGAGGCAGGGAAATAGCCAGGGGCAGCTGAATCCAGAAAAAAGTCCGATGATACCGCCAGGCCATGATCATGGTGAGTAATACGATGGCATTGTGCATGGAAGGGAAGGCATCCCGGACACGGTGAGGAGCCATATCCACGATGCTGCGGGTGAGCCCTGAAATAATTGATGTATCCTTCCAGATATCCGTATGATAGAGCTTAGAAATCACCAGATAGGGTGATGAGGCAGGAAAAATAATATAACTGACAAAACCAATAAAATAGCTGATCATCATGGTGAGCATCAGGATTCTAAATTCTCGGTATTGCTGTTTACGATAAAGAATGACCAGGAGAATGAGCGTCATGACATAATAATTTATATAGGTCAATGCGAACCAATCTGTTAATCGTGGATGGTAAAATTGTTCAGCCCAGACAGACGGTTGGATTCCAAAAAGTTTTCCATCTAGGGTTGCCAGTATATGGTGGATGTCCTGGGGATGGATGATAAAAATGGCATCCTGAATATTGAAATAAATGATCAGAATGAAGATAAAGGGCATAAAATCCCGTATGATCTGGAAGCCCTTGTTTCTAGCCTGATAGAGAATCGAACGATAAAACAAAAAGGTGAAAAAAATGGAAACAAGAATGCGGGAAATATTCAAGGGAAGATTTTGCGCTTCTGGAAGTTGAATCACGTAAACATACAGGTTGGCGAAACTGGCAAAAAGGATCGTAAATGCAATCAGCCCAAGACCGATGAGCTCCTCAACGCGGAGAGCCTGCAGCAAGGTATTATTGATAATGAATCGCTCTTTCATTGGCCATAAAATAAGGTGTGGATTAACAATTCGTAGGTCAATTTTGCTCATCTGAGGAGATATTATAAAGTCCCCACCTTACGAGGATTTTCATAAGTTGTACCACCCCTGACAATCCAAGGATAAATGGACCAATCCATGCCTTGAACTGGCGGGGAGTAAGTTTAAATTTTTACCATTATTGTTCATAGAAATCTATTGATAGAGTGAGAGGAGTATTTTGTGGATACAAAAGCACCAGAGGGGAAACTGGGAGTACTAATCCCCGGATTAGGGGCCGTATCAACGACATTCATAGCCGGTGTTCATGCCATTATTAGCGGACACTCCGCTCCCATTGGAAGTGTCACTCAAATGGGGACCATTCGTCTGGGAAAGCGGACAGAAAACCGCAGCCCCAAAATAAAAGACTTTGTACCTCTTGCCAAATTGGAGGATCTGGTTTTCGGAGCCTGGGATATTTTCGAAGACGATGGATATCAAGCTGCCTCGAGGGCTCAGGTGTTGACACCTCAGGATCTGGAAATGGCACGACCCGCTTTGGAATTGGTCAAACCCATGAAAGCCGTTTTTGACCGGGCCTATGTAAAAAATCTGGATGGTGTACACAAAAAATCTGCTCCCAATAAAATGCTCCTCGCAGAAATGCTCATGGATGATATAAAATCATTCAGAGCGACAAATAAGACAAGTCGCGAAGTCATGATCTGGTGTGCCAGCACAGAAGCCTATCTGGAACCCTCAGACATTCACAGCAGCCTGGAAAAATTTGAAGCTGCCCTGCTTGATAACGACCCACTGATTGCTCCAAGTATGATTTATGCCTATGCCGCCTTGAAAAGTGGCGTACCCTTTCTCATGGGGGCTCCCAACCTGACCGTTGACATCCCGGCCATTCAGGAACTGGCCATGGCCCAGGGTCTACCCATTGCGGGAAAAGACTTCAAAACAGGACAAACCCTGATGAAAACCATTCTGGCGCCAGGATTAAAATCTAGAATGCTGGGTGTTGAGGGCTGGTTTTCTACCAACATTCTGGGGAATCGGGATGGCGAAGTCCTGGATGATCCCATGTCCTTTAAATCCAAAGAAGTCTCGAAAAAGGGAGCTCTCGATTACATCCTCCAGCCTGAAACTTACCCGGAACTCTACAAGGATCTTTATCATAAGGTCAGAATCAATTATTATCCGCCCCGTGGTGATGCCAAAGAAGGCTGGGATAATATCGATATTTTCGGCTGGATGGGCTATAAAATGCAAATCAAGATTGATTTTCTCTGTCGCGACTCCATTCTGGCTGCCCCTATTGTTCTGGATCTGGTCTTATTCGCTGATCTGGCTCATCGCAGCAAGATGCGTGGTATTCAGGAGTGGTTATCCTTCTATTTCAAAGCACCTATGGTTGGCCCCGGACTTTACCCTGAACATGATATCTTTATTCAACTCACCAAATTAAAGAATACTCTGCGCTGGATGATGGGAGAGGAACTTATAACCCATGTGGGGCATGAATATTATGATAGCTACGAATAGAACGGTGATCTGCTATGCTTAATCGTCATCACTTGGTTGAGGGTTATTATAAACTGATAAAAAACATCGTTTCACATTCACCCCTGGCCGGAATGAACCCCAATTCAATTTCCTTAACGGCTTCCATCATTGGTGTTGTAGCTGCCTTTTTTTTCCTCATTGGGCATAGTGCTATAGCAGGGATTTTTCTGTTACTCAGCGGAATTCTGGATACCCTTGACGGAACCGTAGCCCGGCTTGGCGAACGTGCCAGTAAATTTGGAGCCGTATTGGACTCCAGCCTGGACCGTTATGTTGAGATGTTTGTTTTTATGGGAATCACTTACCATTTTAAGGACAGTCCCATGTTCTTCTGGTCATTCCTGGCCATTATGGGATCCATGATGGTGAGTTATATTCGAGCGAGAGCTCAATCCCTGGGAGTCCAGGAACTGGTTGGCTTCATGCAGCGCTTTGAACGATTTGTGATTCTTGCTGCGGGAGCCATTTTTAATGCCTGGGGTGTGGGATATTTCGGATCTGAAATTGTGTTGGAGATCGCTATTATCTTTTTAGCTCTGGGTACCAATTACACGGCCTACCAGCGTTTGATGATCGTAAAAAAAGTTGAGGAAGAACCAGCTGATCCCTCCTAAAATTCTGGCACTATTCCCCCTGCTTCTGGCCCAATACACTCTGGGAAAAAAAGCCTCCTTTCCTTTGGGCCTTCTTATGGGTTTCAATGTCTGGGAAATTGGTTTAGTTGTTATCCTCTCCGACTTTATCCTCATGGCTGTCATCGATCACATTTTTGATTTGTCCTTTGAGAAGTTCAAGTGGGCGAATTATTTGCGGGAAAGAGCTGAAAGAATTCAGATACGCATGGGCAATCGGAAATGGACCGCAGCCCTGATGAGCATTGGCTGGCTGGGTCCTTTTATTATCACATCGGTGCCCTTCGCCGGTGGAGTATGGACAGGAATATCACTGGCCAGGGTGATGAATCTTTCAAAGAGACAGACCCAACTTGCAGTGGGGTTTGGTGTCATAATAGGATGCCTGGTATTTGTTTTGGCCGCATTGGGAATCTTAAGCCTGGTGGATATTGCTGAAATAGGATAGGAATGGATGGAGTACGTGATAGCTGGAGATAGGAAAGCATGAGAACCTGGATACGACGGATACAAAGTTTACGAATTGAAGAAATCATTTTTCTGGTATTTCTGATCCCGTCCATACTGATCACCATCAGAGCCAACTGGTATTTTTATACGGCCGTGGGTGAAAATTCAAAAAAGATTGAGGGCGGCATCGCTCGCATCATCGTCACCCTGATATTAATGGTGATTTTTTATTGGTTTCTGTGGTTTCGTCCAGACAAGAGACTCTTTAAATTTATCCGTGAAGTTGCTCCATTTATTTTCGCGATTGCCATCTATACCAACCTCCATGATACGATTCATTTTGTCAATCCCCACGATGTTCATTTTCAGCTGAACGCCATTGATGAATGGATGTTTGGTGTTTCACCAACGGTATGGGCCGAACAGTTCTATCGTCCCTGGCTGACGGACTGGCTATCCTTCGCTTATATGAATTATTTCTGGATCACCGTCATCCTGGTGCTTTATATGTATTATCGGGGTGAGAAGCGAGAGTTTAGAACCGTGATGCTGACCATGATGCTCTCATATTATGGTGGTTATATGTTATATATCCTCTTTCCAGCGGCTCCCCCGCGTCTGGCCTTAGCACCGCTCTATAGCATCAATATTTTTAAGGGGACTTCTCTTATTTCAGACAGTGCCCGCGCCATGGTCAATATCAGTGCCTCCTCAGCCAGAGGGGCTTTTCCATCATTGCATTGCGCCATTACCTTTCTCACACTGGGTATGGCCTGGCGTTTCCACAAAAGGCTCTTTTGGATATTCCTGCCCATTGGTGTGTCACTCATCGTGGCCACAGTCTATCTGCGACACCATTATGTTGTAGATATCTTTGCAGGTCTTTTGCTCTGTGCAGCCGTCTGGTACATCACACCGTATATTGATAGCAAATGGCGTAATTATCAGGCAAAAAAAGGGATCATAACGAAGAGTCCACCTGTCTTGGCTCCTGGTGCAAAGGCTTAATCCCAAGAGGTTCACAGCACAGCATTATTATTCGTCTTAAGCTTCGAACTAGTATAATATTTAAGCATGCAGCGATTATTCATCAGTACTATCCTTTTCCTCACTCTATTGACGGGCATCATCCTGGCCGGGCAACCCAGATGCAGTTACTGTAATAAACCGATCAAAGGCAATTATCTCAATGTGGATGGTAAAGCCTACCATGAAGCCTGCTACCGGGACCACGTCCAACCGAGGTGTGCCTATTGCGACAAGGTGATTGATGGAAAATATGCCCAACAGGATAAGAACATGTATCACCCCCAGTGCTACACGGACCACATCCTGCCCAAGTGTGATATTTGTGGTCAGCCACTCCAGGGTGCTTATTACACCGATTTCTGGGGCAATTCATTTCACGCCAGCCATTCCTCTGAATTGCCAGAATGTAATAGCTGTGGCCGACTGATCTGCGAGAGTTTAACTGGCGGTGGCTATACCCTCGATGATGGGCGTCATCTTTGCCGTATCTGTAATGAAACGGCTGTAACAGATGATTTTCTCCTGGAAGCCTCACGGAGTTATGTGCGCAGATTACTGGTATCCCAGGGGATAAATAACTTGCCTGATGAAATCCCCATTACTCTGGTAGATCGAGATGAGTTGAAGCGACTCTCCATCTACTACTCTGAGGCCATGCACGGCTTCACCGATCATAACATTCAGACTCAGAACGGTCGCGTCATCTCAAAAGACAGTCACATCTACATCCTCTCCCATTTACCCTTGATTATGTTTCGAGCGGTGCTGGCCCATGAAATGATGCATGTTTATCTGTTTGAAAGGAATCTTGATTTAAGATCCGATATTCGAGAAGGATTCTGCAACCTGGGGAGTGAACTGGTTTACCAGGACAACCCCTCTGAGTATGCTGAATTCCGCCTGCTAAATATGTCCAAAAGTCAGGATCCAGATTACGGTGTTGGTTATCGCAAAATGTCCAGGCTGCTGGAGCGAAGAGGCTGGAGATACCTGCTTGAGTCCCTGGATGAAATTGACTGATCCCCGTTTGCCCTGAAAACAGACTGCCCATACACAACAATTGTCAATCATCTTGCAATCTTAATCTTCAGTTTTTAGATTTACACCCTATAAAAAATTTTGGGTCTGTTTCGCATTGAATTCCTTGCTCGTCATCCAATTCTTGATCTCGCCTATGTAAAAAAAATGTAGATATCTATAACCAACTAACGGGGAGAGAAAATGAAGTTTACAAAAGTTGTAATCATCATTCTGGCCGCCTTGCTGCTGTTTGGGTGTGCCAAGGTGATGTTGAAAGCCGGAGGTCTGGTAGCAGGGTTCATGCAGGAAAAGACAGGTGATGTCTCAGATGCCACGGCCTTTATCAAGTTGAATAATGTTAACCGGGGACGTCCCTGGACGGCTGTGGAAATCGAATACCTTACAGACAAGGGCTGGGATCTGGAACCCACTCCCAGCAACACCTGGATCATGTTCTCAAGGGGGATGAAATTCCTGGAGATTGATGGGTCAGTGACTTGTAATGGTGCCCCTATGAAGTTTTACGGAAATGGTATGTATTTGAGTAAACAGGATGTGAAGCCAGGTGCCACATACGCCTTTGAGATTAATGGCTCAGCAGGTGCTCCAGTCCAATTTACAGAAACCTATTATGGTGAAAAAATCACCATCACAAAACCAGCAGAGGGTGATGAGGTTGATCTCTCAAAAGGCTTCCAGTTAGAATGGACGCCGGGAGCTGACACCTCTAAGATTATCAAGCTCTCTATGTTGCTGACCCAAATTGGTTTGCAAAATGTATTGCCAATCTATTTAATGGAAGATGATGGTTCCGAATTTATTTCTCCTGAAATATTAGGAGAAAGTATAGGCCCAGCTCAAAAATTTCAAGCTGGCCCCAACATGATCATGCTGGAACGACATAAAGATGTGGTTCGTAATATCATGAATGGTGATGTGGTTGTCAGTTCTGTCGATACTGATGTTATTCAAGTTACAGTAACCGGGAGTGTTAAAAGTGCCCATGGGGATAACAATCCATACATCCCAGCTATAGCCGAAACAGTTGGTGATGTGACCGTCACAATCGCGCCAACCAGAGCAGTATATAATCCTGGCTCAGGTGCCCTTGCTGATATCAGTAAAATCAAAAAGATTGGATTGAGTTCTTTCGTTTTCCGAGGGAAAACAGAGCTGACAAAAGTTAAGGAGACTTCAACAACTATCACCACCACAACCTGGGGCTATGATTTTGGAGTTCCTACGCTGACCAGACTGGCAGATAATATGGCTGATGATTTTATGGTGACTTTAACCAAAGGATTTAAAGCGGAAGAAGTTCCCAAGGAGGCTTTTATCAATAATCCTTCCTACAAACGCATGGCGTCGGGTACAGGAACATCAGGTCCCTATAACTTCTTTGTGACCGCGAGGAATCTGGCCAATTTTGATATGTGGGAAAATTATAAGGTCAAATTTGGTGGCTTGGAATCATGGTACTATGACATGATAAAATCCTCAGGTGCAGACGCCCTGGCAGAGTGCTACATCAAAGCCCAACGCATAGAGCCAGAGGAAGGGGCTTCAGGAAGCACTTTTACCTTTAATGTGACTATCTCAGTGGCCTTTAAAGCATATCAAGGTAATATTGTCATGGCTAGCTACATTCCCGGAGCTAATGCAGTATATAAATCTGAGACACTGGAAATCACAAAAGATACCACCTATGAGGAATTCCTCAAGGCGTTCAAGGTCGAAAATTTTATGCTGGCCTATGCTACGGCGCTTGACAAGTGGGTTGATGCCTATAACACCCTTGAAATTTGATAGCAGTCCTATATAGCTAGAAATAAAAAAACCCGATCAATTGATCGGGTTTTTTTGTGACTCCTAGGAGAATTGAACTCCTGTTGCGAGAATGAAAATCTCGAGTCCTAACCACTAGACGAAGGAGCCGACTTTCAAATTGCCGCGAAACTATCATGATTCAAACGAATCACAAATGGAATTTCGCTGGCGAATGGGGTGAACGGTCGGGCTTGAACCGACGACCACGCGGACCACAACCGCGCGCTCTACCAACTGAGCTACGCCCACCATGTACACTTTAAAAAAGCGGGTCAATATATACGGTTGGAAATGTTCCTCCAAACGCTTTTAATCCCATATTTTATCCTAATTTCTTAGGAACCAGATTCCTTAGAAGTTGGCTATAGACAGGGATTCCACCTGAATATTCTGGCCAAAGCTCACCCTCAATAAGAGGGCGGCAATAGTTTCGAAAGGCTTCAGTCACATGGAAGCCGTCTTCGCGAATATAATTCGCTGGAAGCACTTTCTCCTTGTTGGCGATATTCACAATATCAGTGTGTCCCACGGACCATGAATAAGGTGTGTCTGAATCTCTGACAATGGTCACCATCTGACCATTGAGGCCATCAACGGCCAGACGCACCGCTTCTTTGCCCACGGCAATAGCTTGTTCCACATCGGTCCGGGATGCGATGTGTCTCCCCGATCGTTGAAAATAATCTGGCAAGGCGTTATGAACTTTGATCTGAAGTTTATTTTTAATCAGATTTGATATAAAATCTCCCGCGCCACCCAGCTGGGTATGACCAAACATATCAACAGTTCCGGCGTCAGCAACGAACTTGCCTTCTGCATTCTGTAATCCTTCTGAGACTGCAATTACACAGTATCCCACCTTGGCTCGAATTCTTTCCACCTCTGCCAGAAACGCCTCTTCTCTGAATGCGATTTCAGGTAGCAGGATAATATGAGGCCCTTCGTTTTCATTATTTGCGGCCATGGCTGTTGAAGCAGCAATCCAACCAGCGTGACGACCCATGGTTTCAGCCACAAAAGCTTTGGTACTATCATGATGCATGGAAGCGACGTCGAAGGAGGCTTCACGCAGCGAAACCGCATTGTATTTCGCAACAGAGCCAAATCCAGGGCTATTATCGGTAACGGGTAAATCATTATCAACGGTCTTGGGTACGCCGATACAGGTCACCTCATAACCCATGTCATGGGAAAGCTGTGAAATCTTATAAGCCGTGTCCATGGAGTCATTGCCACCATTATAAAAGAAGTAGCGGACATCATGAGCCTTGAAAACTTCAATAATTCTTTCGAAATCGGCGCGATTCTTCTCCAGGGATGGAAGCTTTTTGCGGCAAGATCCAAATGCAGCTGAAGGGGTGTAAGGTAGGCGATCAATATCAGCGATACTCTCCTGACTGATATCCACCAGATTTTCTTCCAGTACCCCATTTATACCATAAAGTCCGCCATAGATGTTGTCAATGATACCTGATTGCTGGGCAGCCTTAATCACACCATAGGCCGATCCGTTAATGACGCTGGTGACACCCCCTGATTGGGCGTATACCGCATTCGATTTAGCCATTTTTAATTTTCTCCATTCTTAAATCTGATCAATTATTCTTAAGAAATTCTTTCGCCGGATTTAAAATCCTTATCCAGCACATCAAGTTCTTTAAGTTTATCTTCTAATTTATTAATACGAGAATTGGCAATTAAGGCAAACGCCAGTGCTGCCAATCCGAATATAAATCCCATGGTTCCCATCCTAACCTCCTACCAGTTACGTGCTTTACGAATGGCCTTGATTGCATAGGGCGCTGCTGCTTCTGCAAGGTCCAAAAGTTTAAGTGCATATTGCTGAATTTCCCACTGTGCTCCCGCATGAATTCTTAATTCAACAAAGTGAATCAAATTATGGAGATTCACAGTAGCATACATTTCAGTATACATATTTTGCGGCAGCACCATTCTGGCCTGTTCTCTGGCGACACCCTGCTCAATCAGCGCTTCATAGAACTTAAACGCGCTTTCAGTATGGGCACTCACCAGGTCATGAATATTCTTGCCATCTTTGGTGGATTCAATCAGATCATCCGTACTGGCCTGGCGATTGGTTTCGGCCTGTTGGCGGTAGGCTTTGGGGACGTAGAATTCCATATTCATGGAGGTGTAGCGCCGACTGATCTCATTGTAGGACCAGGTACGATGACGGTGCCATTGGCGAGTCACAAAAAGAGGGCATTTTACATGAAAAGTAAAGGCAACATGCTCAAAAGGGGAGGTGTGCCTCTCATCGGCAAGGTATTGAATGAGCACTTTATCCTTTTCATCCAATGTTTCCCGTCGTTTCCCAAATGATACTCGGGCACCATTGACAATTTCTACATCAGATCCCATGGAGTTGATGAGGCGCACAAAACTAATCCCATCACCCAGGACATCATATGCTTCGAATTGTTTTGAATCTTGACCCATTTTATTTCCCTTTCCGCGCAGTATATCTTTGAATAAATGCATCTACTAAATCTTTGTTGCCCCCGGTCATACCAGGTTTGATAATGGTGTCTCGCTGATTGTAGCTTATTTCATTTCCCGTAACCGTTTTCAGGGTCCCACCCAGCGCTGCCAATAGAGCATGCCCTCCACAGACATCCCATTCGTTTTTGGGACGTAAGGTAACGAAGAAATCCTGCTTTCCAGCAGCAACCAACCCCAGCTTGTAAGCAACACTACCAATAGGTATCAATTCCTTAAACTCATCGGCCCAGGCGTCCCAGAGACCGCGTCGCGTTTCAGAGCGGCTGTTCAGACAACCCACCTTTTTTAACTGGGTTTCATGACAAAGCAGGGCTTTGTCATCCTGATACCAGACCACGCCATCCTCATCTGTCTTGATCAACTCTTTGGTAACGGGATTATAGAGCACGCCCAATATGGGAGCGCCATGCTGAACCAGCCCTATAGAAGTCACAAAATGGGGGACTCCTTCAATAAATTCCTTGGTCCCATCCAGGGGGTCAACAATCCAGACAAACTCCTTATCGAGACGTTCTGGAGAATCTACGGTTTCTTCAGACAACCACCCAAAGTCAGGGGTTGCTGCCATGAGAAATTGTTTTAAAAAGGCATCTGCCTCGTGATCCGCCGTGGTTACAGGATTATGGTAGCTTTTATCCTGAATCTCATAAGCGTTTTTGTAATATTTTAGGAGAATATCGCCTGCTTTTATGGCAGCGTCAGCAGCGAGGGCGTGTAGATTTATCATGGGCGTATCATAACATTTTGCACCCCAGTGTGCCAGTTCGTATTTCAGAGACCCTGGTCAGGAATTTATGGGAGCGGTTCAATATGGTGTTGAACTTTATTCACTTCCAATAAGATCTGGGATCACAATATCAGTTCGTTTTAGTAAACCCCGGTGATAATCATATACTTTTGAGCTTATGCGTGCCCCGACCCTCTGTGCGGCGGCATGATCATCCCAGCCCCGGGTTAAAATGACCAGCACATAAGGGGCGCTTTGGGGAGGAAAAACCAGGGCTGCATCGTGGGCGATTTTTGTGATGGACCCCGTTTTGTGAGCGACCACAACATCTGGAGGCAATCCTGCAGGGATCATGGTGTTATAGTGCTGACGCTTCAGAATCTCTATCATTTCCTGGTGTGAAGAATCGCTGACCAGCTCTGAATGATAAACTGCCTCCATGACCTTCATCATCCCGTAGGCTGTGGTCATATTGTTTAAGCCCATATTGTATGCTTTAAGATCTTCTACGCCACGTATGACCAAAACACCATCAGCTTTGATTTCACGCATGGTAGATCCGATTGAATCAGCGCCGGTATACTCCATTAAGATATTGGTGGCCAGGTTGCTGCTGTGGGTAATCATCTTTTCCATAATGTCATAAATACTGAGTTTTTGATTGAGAAAAGGGTAAAGAATTTCATCCTTTTCTGACTCTATGGACAGGCTGAACAGGGAGCCATCAATAATACTGGAGAATTGATTTACGATGGGAATCTCAGCGCTCAAGTCAATTTGACCCTGGTCTCTCATTCTAAACAGCTGGAACATAACTGGGGTTTTCATGGTGCTGGCAGCGTGGAAGAGTTTATGAGCACCATAAGCTAGAATTTCACCCGTTTCCAGATTCATATAGGCAATGCCAACTTCATGGGGTGTTTCTGACTCAGGAGATTTTTTTAACCCCGAGCAGGAAAATAAGCCGAAGGCAAGAATAAGAATAATTGGTAGACGCCAGAGCTTTTGCATTGGATGGATTCCTTTATGGTTCTTGTGTGGAGTTGATGCTTAAGACACTGTCACCGAAATAATTTTCAACCTCTTTCCTGATGATGTCACCTTCAGGAGTGTAATGGGTTGCTATCCTCAAATAGTAATCTGGATAGTACGCATATTCCACGGCTTCAATAAATCTTTTATTTTCAATGATCTCGTCTCTTTCTAAACGATCAAGTTCATCATAATAAAGCCGATTAGCACTGACAGTGGCTGATGATGTGGCGGCAAAGGTCTTCCAGATGAGTTGATGTTTCTCATTATACTGATTCTCGACGGTATGAACCGTATCGCCATTTTTATCCAGAGCGGTTTCGGTTAATACCTGACCCTGATCATTGTGGGTGTAGCTGGAAATGATGACCGGTTTTGCCTGGGCGTCCAACTGGGCGGACTTTAAAAGTTTGCCAGCCCGAAAAGCATTCCGTTTTTCCCAGGCAACTTCACCGCTTGAATTATAAGAAATTATCTGGATACTTTTCCCCTGTTCATTTAAACGAGAAACGACACGGGAAGTAAGCTCTCCCCTAAATTCCCCTGCAGAAATACCATCGCCTAATCCAAGGGGTGCATAGGTTGTATTGGTAATACTTCGGTTCTCATGATCATAAGTGACTTCTCGATAGATGGATCCATCTCTTTTCCGATACACCTCTTTTACAAGACGTTTCTGACCATCAAAAAATAATTCCCAATTTAGCAGACCATCATTTGTGAAACGGAGCTGGGATGTGAGCGTATCATGCAAACCATACTTAGATTCAACCCGGATATAGTCAATGGTCTCAAACCTGGAATGCTGCGTTGTATCACCCCCGGGGCGAAACAGCCACGACTCAGCTAAATCAAATTGATTATTATAGAAGCGGGTTTTGTTGACACCACCACCATGATAAAACACCCAGGTCCCATCAAATGAATCCGGGGAAGAAAATCGTTCCGAAAAGGCTGGCAAGCTAAAAGTATCATAGAAGCGACTCACTGCAGCTGCGAAGGTGTCGGGCAAAGCAGATACTTCTTCTCTGATCACCCTATCCTGAATGTCCCGGTACCAGGTATGCAGCCATCTTGCCTCACCGGTTTGATCATAGGTCACTTCTTTATCAATGAATCCAGCAGCATTAAATTGTCGAACGGAAACTGGATGGAAACCATCGCGACTGGCAAAGATGCTGTCACGCAGGTGTTGGCCATTTTCTCCCATGACGGAACGCTTAAAGACAGCCCCACTTCTGGGGAGTCGATATTCAATAATTTTTGAACTTGAATCTGGGTGTTTTATTTCTTCTACAAAGGGGCTGCGATGATTGAATTTGTAAATATGCTGAATCTGGTTTGGTGAAGCAGGATGTTTCCAGGATCGCAGGGATTGTTGAAAAAGTTCAATATCACCCAGGCGGGTAAAAAGAAAGCGTCCATCCACACTGAAGTTGCTCCGTTCAATTTCACCCTGGGAATTATAAAAAAGATCGGCTGACCAGGCTGGATCTCCACCAGAATATAGTTCAGAAATCCGTATGATATCACCGGCAGGACTAAAATCGTATTGATAGGGTGCTTTCCCTGGTTCATAAATAGTCTGGTGGGCCAGACGGCCGGAAGTAGTATAGGTGTTTTGCAGTTCCAGTTCATCAGAACCTGGCCGGTAGGTTTCGGTAAATAGGAGGGAATCGTTGCCATCAAAAATCATTCGCATGCGTCGATTGCCGTTCCTGTCAAACAAAAAGAATTCACGACTCAACAGTTCATTCATCTTGCCATACCAGGAGCGTTGACTCAATTGTCCCTGTTGCTTATAACTCAGGAAGCGCAGTACAAGCTGATGGTCCGGTTCAGAGAAATAGTAACCCCCAATCAGCTCTTCACCGGCATAAACCAGAGAATCAGTACGCAGGGGATGGCCATTCCGCCCCAGATAACTGATGGTTTTCAGGAGACCCTTTTCATCAAAGAATCTTTTCAGGGCAGGTCGCCCATTCTTGTAATAAACAATCTCGGTGCCCGCCTCACCCCGATATTCAATTTTGTCAGTCCAATAGCTTCGATCTTTATTTAAAAACTTGCGTACGGGACGGAGATATTCCTTAAGGTGCAAATCCGCAAGGTAACATGAATCGAGAGTTGCTGAAGTGATTGCAGAAAGCAGCAGAAGGGGTATCAATTTTCGATAAGATTTTCTCAACGATCAGACCTGTGTATCCATCTATAAAAGGTTAAAAGCAGGACGACAATACCGGCAAAGACATACAGTCCGCCAGGGAACATAAGGTCCAGCATAGCTAATTGGGGAGCAACATTTTCGGTTTTAGCATGTGACTGACATTTTCCAGCTTTCCATCGGTTTCAGCTGGTTTGAGCTTCAATATTTTTGCGATGAGAGGATAGATATTGATATTCTCCACAGTGGGGTGGACATAGCCATGTTTAAAAGCCGGACCGGCTGCATAAAAGATGGCATGCATATCTTTGTAACGGGGGTCATAGCCATGGGTGCCACCCACAAAAGTCGCCGGCACCTCATGAGTGCGCCATCCAATACTCCAATTGATATCTGCACTGACCACCAAATCCATGACGCGTTGGTTGCTTCCATAATGGAGATATTCAGGGATGCTGTCTTTTTTCCATATCTGTACATGGGGAACCTGCTTTAGACTATTATACACCAAATCAAGGCAGCCCTCCTTGGTATCTAACAACCAGACGGGATTGCCTCCCAGGGATGTGTCTAACCAGGTGGTTTGGATATAGTCGTCAAAATAGATCATCTTGTCGCCGGATATTCGGGCCATACCATGATCAGATGTGACAATCACATTGACCTGATCAGCGAAGGGAAGCTGTGATAATTTTTGGCGGAAATCTCCGATCAGGCTATCCAGGTATTCAAGTGTGAGCTTCACTTCATCACTTTCTGGGCTGAATTTGTGTCCAACGCCATCTGGTTCAGGGTAATACCAGGTAATCAGGCGCGGGCGTTCCTTCTCCGGGAGAGATAACCACGCGACAACACTATCAACACGGGCTTCATACGGGAAATGTTGATCGTATCGTTTCCAACGTGAAGGATAAATACCGGATATGGGTGCTTCACTGCCCACCCAATAGAATGAAGCCGTTTTCATGCCCTGCTTTTCAGCGGTGACCCAGATGGGTTCACCATCATAAAAAGCAGCATTCTCCACAGCATTTCTATCGCTAATCTTATAATGGGCATCCATGGTACTATCATAAAAGGTGTTTTGCACAATCCCGTGCTGATCGGGGTAGAGTCCGGTGGCCATACTATAGTGATTGGGAAAGGTTTTACTGGGGAAGCAAGGTTGTAATGATTCCAGCTTTACGCCATCACGTGCGATGGATTCCAGATTTGGCATATCAGCCATTTGGGGATAATCCCAACGACACCCATCCAATGAAAGCATGACAACATATTGTTCTTTGGGAATTTTGCTGACATATGGATTGCTGGTACAAGCACTAATTATGAGGGTGATCAGTAGAACCGGGACGATGGCTTGTATTATTTTATGACTTTTCATGCTTCCCCTTTTTCACCAGACTTTTCAGACGACCTGGGCTCGATTTGACGAATCAATTTGAAACCATTAATCTATCTGAAACACAATACCATATCAATACTGCAGTTCTGCAGGAAGGGTCGTGACGGAAGGTATGGCAGAGAGTTTACGGTTGCAAATTGCGAGGCGGGACCATTTTTGCCGTTCGATAAGCTCCATAAAAATCGGCCAGCCAGAACAGGGTCATGAAACTGGCGTTTATTCCGGTTCGGATGGGATTATCAGCCTGGTTATGATTGTAGGTGTTCAGGGCAAAACCAGCCACGAGGATAAAACTGAAAAAGCCATCAACGGGATGTCCAGCATAAGCCCGACCCAAACCTGGAATAATGGATAATGAGCTTGCCAGCAGTGGGTTCTTGCCTGGCCTTTCCTCACCCCTCCAGTCCAGCGGGTCAAGCAGTCGACCATCATATTGGATTCTCGAATGAGGGTTGGTCAGGTGGTAATGTCGTGCTGAGGGGTTGCAGCGAACGATCCGATCTGTACCAATAACGATGCCACGGAGGGCGCCCTTTTGCCGGACAGCCTGAACCATAAAGTTCGAACATGACCTTTCGAATTGGCAATTTAGCCCAGGCTGGCCATAACTGAAATGCTGCCATGTTTGAATGGGTTTGAAGAAGACTTGCTGAGCAAAGGTAAGGGAATCCATGGCATATAGGGAATCCAGGGGCGTCGTATCCTGGGAGAAGGCATGGTTAAAAATGAATAGGTAGGAAAGGAGGATTATTCGCAATATCGTTTTGCTCGCAACCCTAGTGGTTTGCCGTCAATTGAGTTAACTGGTAACTGGGGAATCCTGATTCGATATAGAGTTTCACCAGTTGAGTAAATACTTGTTGCTTATAATGATTATTGGCCTGTTGATTGGGTGTCTGAATAAAATGCAATTCATATTGATCAGCTTCCATTGAAGTCATGATAAGTGTCCCCAGACCAACCACCGGTGCAGTGACTAATCCCATAGCGAAAAGCCCAGCTTCCCCGGTGAGTATGGAGGCTCCAAGGGGTAAGACGATACAGAGGCCGCATCCCGACATGGCTGATTTCAATCCTTTACTAAATCCTCGACGCCCCCCCTCAAATCGGACGGACTGAATGTCTTCGTAACTCAAGGTTTCAAATGTGGTTACTCCTCGAGATTCCCCGTAAACGACGATGCCATTATTTTTTACATCCTGCAAGGAAAGGCTGGTTGGCTTGGCATTGATGGAAATGATTCTTAAGCCCAGCATCACCAGAGCTGATTGCTCGTTGGCTGTCAGTGTGGAATAGGGTTCTTCGCTTAGCGCTGGAAGTCCCGTGAAAGGATCGAATACGCTTGGTTTTTCATTGATGAGCTCACCCGTGTAAGGGTCAAAGGTCAGATCTGCCATGGGTGCCGGTTCGGGAATTATTTCTCCGGTGAAGGGATCAAATTTTAATGTTGGCTGGGGAGGTGTGGAATTATTCTGGATCATCCGGGGGAGGTGTGGAGTCACACGATGAATTTTTTGACTTTCAGGGGCTTGACCAACTGCCATACCCACACTGATAAAGAGACCACTATTATCCATGAGTTCCAACTCATAATGCTCATCACTTTGGGATATGAGATAACTGTAATCATCGGGATTGACTTCATGTTGCTGGTTGACATAACTCACATCAATTTGTGATTGGACCAGAAAATCCCCAAAGCGGAGTTCGCTACCTACGGTAACCCCTAGCCCCAGGGAAGAGACTTTATAAGTGTAATCTATTTCGGTCTCGGTGTAGTGTGAACCGGACCAATTGCTTATGATATCTTGGGACTGGATATCGCCAAAACTCATGAGGCCGTGGATACCACCATACCAGTCATTTAAATTTGAAGTTGTTGAAGAAATGTAGGGTCGCAGCTGTATGACCGATCCCTTCTGGATTTTTTCACCATCTCTAGGCATTACATTATTGAGCTCGGTGTGTAATCCATAGCGATAAGGTTTATTATCATCGGATAAAATCACTTTGCGTACATCATAACCGAACAACAGGCTGTTATAGTCTCCCGAGCCGCCACCATAGCCAATACTGGCGCCCTGTTCGTAGCCCTTGCGGTATCCAAGGTAGGAGAAACCTGCCCGTAGACCACTGATACCACCATGGCGAATATCATGCGAGCGATAATCAGTATCTGCACCAACTAGATTTGCACTGGCATACCCAGAGATAATTTTATCCCCGGGTTCCAGAATTCTCTGTGTACGAATATGACTGTTGTTATAACAGCCGCCCAGGAGTAAGACAGAAAGTATTAAGGTGAGTAATCTGCCTAAAGGTTTATTCAAGTTCGATAACTTCGGTTTCATAGAATGTTGTGTAACCCCACAAACCACCACCGAGTAAACCAATCAGTGCTGCAAGACTCACATCCTGAGGGGAGGCTTCCTCATTGGCAATCAATATGGTGCCACTCAAAAAGGCACCCCCCATGGCGGCGGAAGCCAAGGTGAGCATTAATTCAGGCAAGCCGGGCTTAAAACTCACCTTGATAATCTCTCCTAAAGGTATTTCCATAGTACCAGAGACCAGAGCCATATGATAATTGCCACCGGATACTTCAATGAGGCGACCGCTAATTTCCCGACCATCTCTGGTATGCAAAGTAAGTATGGAGCCCTGCCACTCCGTGGCGATTTTTTTTATGCGAATCAGTTTAGTCTGATCAGTGAAAGTGCTCGTGTTCTGAGCAAATGAAGAACTCACTGAAAGAGCTAACAATGTGACAAGCACTGCAAATCGTTTGACATGCATACTTATTTCCCCATTTCAACCAACATTTCTATAACTCGTACAGCTCCCAGTAAAAGACAAGATAGGGCTGTTGGAAATGGATTCCCAGCCTAAACGTTTCATTGACGGCATACAGAAAACCAAAGTCAAAATCCAGCATGCTGTATTTGCCGCTGGCGCTATCCAGGACAAAGCGAGTATCATCTCCGAAATAGTCCTCCCATGCCTGAGAGAAGGATCTGTATTTGTTTCCATTATCAGCCCAGACTTCTGCCAGAAATTTCATGTTTTTGGACAAATCGTATTCAAAACCGGCAAAGAGTCTGAATGGAATTGCGAATTCACCTTCATCCATCCACGAAAAGCTGGAGTCGGCGTTTAAAATATTGTTCTTCAGCAAGGGGAAGGTGTTGGTTCTGGCTCCGAAATGAGCCCCGACCTTTCCGCGACCGCTCTCCATGGTTCTGCGATAGGACTGGACAAAATAGAATTCAGCATACACGCCGCTGGCTTCAGGATCTTCCATAACATAACTCACATTCATGTTCTCTTGGTCATTCAGGGTAACTCCGGGACGCATTTCAACAAACTGTGAATAGCGGGCAACCAGGTTCTTCATTGGATAATTCCGGTGGAGATTCATCCCTACAGCCGCTGCAGATTCTTTGGCTGCTGTGGGGCGATGATAAAACCGCCAATGGCCCTGGAGATTAAGATCTCCAGTGAAGTTACTGCCAAACTGAGTTCTCAGCATGAAGCGCTCGGTAAAGCCGTAGCCAAGGGATAAGCCACTGACATAGAAAGTATGAGCCGGCAGGGGGAAGGCTGTGGGATCCATGAAGATGTCTGTTAGAACGGCCTCTCCCTGATAAAAGGTTTTCTTCTCTTCAGCCCAGGCGACACGTTTGCCACCGTGAAAGCGATCCATGTCCTTAATGTCTTTTTTATTGATAACGACATCACCATACTTGGACCGAATCACCATCTCTTGCTGGTTGTCTTTGAGGACGGGTCCCACATAGCGTGTATCATCTTTTTTGGTGATTTTTGCCGTTTCTTCAAGAATATCACCACTTGGTATATTCAGGGTACCATCGGGGGTCTCAATCTGACAGATATTTCCAGTTATTTTCAAAATCGTACCACTAATAATATTGCCATCTACCAGGTAGAAGCGTTTTGACATACCTTCCTCAAGAATGCTAGCTTTCAGCACGGTGGTTTCTGGTGCGACTGGTTTTGTCGCCAAGGGAAGTGGTGACTGTGTCATGGGATTTGACGAACTTAATTCATCGCTGGGCTTATCTCCAAATTGGAAGGACTGGATGACTTTCACGGCATTGTCCTTGGAAAGGTTATCCAGCGTGGAGTTATAATTTAACTCTAAATAATTATCCAGAGCGATTTTAGTGAAGCCATTATTTGTGGCCAGGGTTAAGATGGCACTTTTTTGAGCGAGAAGAATACTTCCATCCTGGGCGCTGAGAGCGGCTACCCAAAAAAACAGCACAAGAAACGATCTGAATTTTTTCATAAGAAGACCCCTTATTTTTTTGAATGGAACAATAATAAGGGAAAAGATGACTTTTACAATACTTGTTATTGAAAACTAAAAAGTTACCAATCTATTAAAGAACCATTCTGGACGCTAGCGAAAGCGCTTCCAAATACCTGCGTGTTCGGACCATACATCTGGCTTCGCTATTTGATATCAATTAAGCCAAGCGGGGCGCGAAAACTGCTATCAATATTCTGAGTGGCTCTCCTTAACGATTGAGTGTCGTCTGTAAGCGAGTAAAAAAGTCAATATAAAATTGCTGGTCCTGTACCGGTCCAGATTCAACAATACTGGGTCCCTCGTAATGTTCACCCTGAACGGTCAATCGAACCCGGGTTTGCTGGAGCGAAATATCCTCCAGATTAACCGTCATATAATAGGTATAGGAATCGGGGCCAGAGACTGAACTTGAACTCTCACCACCAATAAAGATGTTAGAATCATGATGGTGGGAACGAGGTCTATGTGAACGCCGTGGACGGCTATGATCTTTATCCTTATCGTTGTCGTTATCATCATCTCCATCAAAGACATCAAATATCCAGGCAAAGAATAATCCTACTACGGCGATGGTGCCAGCTACAATGCAAAAAGTCCCCAGACCTTCCTCAAAGTCGCTTGCCCCGGCGGCTTCGGCTTCCATTTCTCGACTAATCGGGGCGAGCAATCGTTCTGATGTCCTGGAGGCAGTTAAAATCCCCAGATCCATGTCAACATTATCCACAGTATAGTGCATTTCCTGGAGGACCATGCTGATCGCCTTGGCAACCTCGTCTGGAGAGCCATTGAAATCTCTGGTCTGAAGCACCCGGGCTTGCTCTGGAGGGAGTTCTGCAGGTCTATTAGCGCATCCAGATATTATTACTGATAAGTAAATAATAAGCAGCCAACTAGATCCTCGAGAAAAGCGGTTTCTAGATAAAATTTTCATAAGTTATCAGCCTTCCTGTTGCATTTGATAGAATTTGTTCCCCCAGGGGACCAATATTTCTGCTTTGTACACTTACCATAAATCTTAATTTGATATTAGCAAAGAGTAAATATAATATAATATTCACACTAAGGCACTATCATGGTTTTAAAATTTGCAGCACTTGTGGGCATGCACCTGATTTTATTAAACTGTTCACCAGATAAAATTTCTGAAGCAAAGCAGGAGGCTTCGTATATGCACGATTTTGATAAATTATGGAATTTTAATGAACCTGCTCAAACGGAACAAAAATTCAGGGATGTTCTGGCGATAAGCAGTGCTGAGCAGAATCCTGAATTTAGACTTGAGCTGCAAACTCAAATTGCCAGAACCCTGGGTCTTCAACAAAAATTTGATGATGCCCATAAGCTATTGGATCAGGTTGAGTTGGAGTTGAAATCGGAGTATCCTGTTGCCAGAATTCGCTATTTGCTGGAGCGGGGCCGGACCCTCAACTCATCAGGAAAAGCGGACGAATCCCTCCCGCTGTTTCTGGAGGCCTGGGAACTGGCCCTGGAGAAGCAGGCGGACTTTTATGCCGTAGATGCTGCCCACATGTTAGGCATTGTAGCGCCGCCTGAGCAACAACTCGTCTGGAATAAAAAAGCCATGGATCTGGCAGAAAAAAGTCCAGACAAAAGGGCTCAGGGCTGGTTAGGCTCTCTATACAATAACATTGGCTGGACCTATCATGATATGCAGGAATACGAAAAGGCGCTGGAAATCTTTTTGAAGGGTCTGGATTGGCGGGTGGCTCACGAACAGGTGGGGGAAACCCGAATAGCCAAATGGTGTGTTGCCAGAACCCATCGTTCTCTGGGTCATATTGACCAGGCACTGGAGATGCAATATGATCTTGAAAAAGAAATAAACGCTGCGGGACAAGACGAAGATGGATATGTCTCAGAAGAAATTGCTGAGTGTCTGACCCTCCTGGGTAAACCTGCTGAGGCAGCGCCCCATTTCATGAAGGCCTGGAAGCTCCTCTCCCAAGATATCTGGCTGCAAAAAAATGAAGGGGAACGCCTGGATAGATTGAAAACGCTGGGGGAGAAAACATTTTGATGACTCAGGACCTCAAACCTTGATTCTGCTCATTGATAACTACGATTCTTTTACCTATAACCTCTACCAACAGGTATCAAGTTTCGGGCAGGAAGTAAGGGTGGTGAAGAATGATGCTCTGGCACTGGGGGCCATTGCTGCGCTGAAGCCTGAGCGGATCATTCTAAGTCCGGGACCAAAGACGCCAGCCGACTCAGGCATTTGTATTCCGGTCATCAAGACTTTCTTTGAAAGCATTCCCATTCTGGGAATATGTCTGGGACATCAGTGTCTGGCTGTTGCCTTTGGTCAGGCTGTTGTTCCTGCTCAACGACTGGTTTATGGGAAAACAACCACGATCACCACACAGGGCTCGAGAATTATGGCCGATCTGGACCCTTCTTTTGAAGTGGCACGATATCACTCCCTGGTGATTGATGCTGTGCCGGAAGGTTTCCAGGCAACTTCTCATGATGCCGCCGGAGATATCATGTCCATCGAGCATAAAAGCTTGCCTCTTTTTGGATTGCAATTCCATCCAGAATCATTCTTGATGATGAACACAGGTAATAAAATTATCGAAAAATTTCTGGCATTCTAAAATGAGCAAAGAGCAACTCTGGGCCAAAGTTTCTGTGGAAAACAGCCATCGTTTTCGAACGGACGGTGAAGGTAGCGCTCTGTGGCGTGATCTTCTGGCCTTTGAGC
>JAIPGJ010000131.1 GCA_021736185.1 Fidelibacterota bacterium
CAGACTTGGAGGATCATAAATGAAATCCCCCATAAAACAAAGCCCAGGCTGATTCTGGCCTCATCACCCCCCTCAATTGAAAGTAACAGAAATAAGCTAAAGAGAGGTACCAGCAGACTGGCGGTCAGAAAAAAGGGTTTCAACGCTTTCCCTTTAATAAAAATACCTAGAGGGAAGGCAAAAAACAGGATACCCAGGAAACGGTAAGAATTAAACTGGGCGATGATCGGGTCAGCATAGCCCTTTTTGCGCAAGTATATATTGAGGATGAGAATAAATCCGGCATTGATCATGTGAATCAGAAAAGCTGCCGCAATCATCAACAGAATGGAGCGGGGTATCTTTCGATAACGATCTAGAAAATTCACAATCGCGCGCTGGGTTTGGTAAGCATAGAGTCTGGCCACCCAGATTCAGTGATGGCCTGTTTTATCGTGATTTCACGGCTCGCATTCGAAGACCCTGAAATTCACAACTCTTACATTGATAACGGCGAATCTTTAAAAAGAATATCCTACTGGCAATTCTCTGGATGAGGGTCCTGTGAATATGCAATAGATCACCACCACACTCTGGACAAGCCGACAATTCATGGAACCTGAGGATAGCCTTTTGTCTCACTCTAAAGGTAAATAAGAAGAAGGCCACTACGATCAGTAGTGTACCCACAATATCTGAGGTCTCGAATATTTCAGCTGCCCCCAGAATAGAACCAAAAAACTGACTAAAAGCATGTGTGATGGCCTGGAAAAAACTTACAATACCATTAAACATATAGCTTTTAATTTCCATTTGCTCAAAGAGCAGAAAAACGCCAAACAGGAAAAGGACACCAATAAATATTTCCATACTGAACTCACGGATGATCGACTTTTGATGCCGCTTGCTTTTACGGCGACGGGGGCTCTGTTCGGGTTCATTCATATATTCATTTTCCTCATTCAAGATTAGCCTTTGAAACTAAATCAAAGCCCATCTCAATACACTCATATTTTTTCACCAGTATGAGCTGATGAACAATGATCACAACGCTCTACTACTTCCTCAAATTGCATTGGAATGCAACTTTCTCGATTTATCTTGAGCTATGTCCCCAGAATCTTCTTCACAAATCTCACTTAAATACACTTTCAAGATGGCTGATGCTCGCTCCCTTGATTTTGAAATTTTGCTCAGCTCGGATAGACTCGCTTATCAGACCATTTTAGGCGATGAGAAACCGGCCTGGACAGAGCTTGGATTCCACATGTGTGAAGGCTGCAAACTGGCTGATACTGGGACAAGCCACTGTCCAGTTGCCATCAACCTGCAGGACATCGTTACCACCTTTAAGTCTGATTTTTCTTATGATGTTATCGACCTAAGCATCGTGACTGCAGAAAGAACCTACTCCAAGGAAAAGGTTTCCATGCAGAGTGGGCTGAGTTCCATCCTTGGCATCATTATGGTAACCAGTGGATGCCCTTCTCTCGACTATTTAAGACCCATGGTAGGAACTCATTTACCATTTGCCAGCATTGATGAATCAATTTATCGAGCCATGTCCATGTATTTGCTTGCTCAATTCACCCGGGCTAAAAATGGTCTTGAACCCGATTGGACCCTCCAGGGATTAAGTAAAATTTATGCAGAAATAGATTCCATCAATATCAGTATGGTCAAACGTCTGCAGGCTGCAACTGAGGAGGATGCCAGCCTAAATGCTGTAGTCATTCTAGATTCATTTGCCAAATTGGTACCCATGAGCATCGATGGCTCCTTTGGCGGGATGGAAGATTTATTCTGGCCTTATTTAGAGGATCCTTCCGACTCCTGAAACTCATATTTCACCGATCCCTGATTCTTTTTCAACCAGTTATAGACGAGATTTGCCCGATCCAGCAAGAAGCGCGGCTCATCTTCCTTTACAATCGACAAATCAAACAGATCCAGCTGTTCCCCCACCCTGCAGAGTCTTCCATCCCTGAGAATGACCTCTTTAAGTGCTCCGTTTTGAAATAAATACCCCGCCACACCCTTGCGTCGAGCTTCAATTTTGAGAATATCCAGTCGGAATCGATGATTAAATCGTTGCCGATTGAAAAATGCATCACAAAAGATCAGATCTTCCCTGAGTCGCTGTGCATGTTCAAATCGAGTTTCCTGAATGCACCGCCTGATTTCATCCTCAATCCTGGCAATAACCCCAGGGTCCTGCCCCTCCAAAAATTGGACGACCTCCGCGCTGGCGATAGCATAAGCTTGATGGACTTCGGGTAAAATACATGGTCCCAGACATTGACCCAGGTCGAGTTCGATGCAACTCCTTTTAGGGTTAGCCTCAGCACAAGATCTGAATCCCAGGTATCTGGCAAATATTTCCTGAAGTCGCTGAATGAAAAAGCGATCTCTGAAGGGACCATAAATGTTTGAATGTACGTGTCTTGGATCATCAAGCATGAGCAGGCGAGGGAATACATCATCACTGAGCTGAAGATATCGGTATTCTCTGAATTGCTTCTGACGGATATTGTAAACAGGTAGATATTTCTTTATGAGAGAATCTTCCAACAACAGCGCCATGAGTTCTGTTTCAGTTTCCACATAGCGGAGGGTCCGGGCTTCATGCACCATTCTCTGGATTCGTTCTTCCTGGCTGTTAAGCTTGCGCAAATAGGAGGCGACCCGCCCACGAAGATTGACTGATTTTCCAATATAAAGCGGATAGTCTCGCTCATCTAAAAACAGATAAACACCCGAGGTTTTTGGTAACCCCTTTTGATCCTGAATGAGTTGGGAAGCGATGTCCATGTTAGTTCGAGTAGGCTGACCAGCTTGTGCGAATATGGTTGCTTGGTGGAACCAGATCGATATTCATACTTTCTGGCAGTTCATTACGCAAATCAGAAATTTTCAAATGCTCGAGTTGCTTTTCAAGACTGCATCGAACGCGGAAAATGGCATCTTCCGGAAGGCAGGCAGCTTGATCTTGAATCGCATGAACCAGCTTCATTTTATCAAGCAGATTGGGTGGGAGGGTCCATAGGTGCATGGGTCGTGCAGGAAGGGGCCGGAATTCCCAATCGATTTTTCCAGGCGAGCATTCCAAAATATAAAAACCTTTAGTCTCGAGCCGTTCAGCGAATGAAGTTCGTTCAATAGCACCGGCATATATGAGGGGGGTATCATGGATACTTCTTAAAACCTGTTGTCGGTGAATATGTCCACAAAGGACCAGATCCAGATAGGCGGGAAATTGATCACGACTTACCACTTCTGAACCCTTTCGGAAGGTGTAATTTTGTACCCCTACCACCGCATCCTCTATGGCCTGGTGTACACATAAAATATTGAGGCCATCTGATTGCTGTGGAAAACCGATCTGTTCCAGATAACCTGGAAAATCTTTTTGAGCCTGGTGTCGAATATTTGGGAATCCACCCCAATTCACTCGAATACCCTCCATTTCCATGGTATAACACCGGGGTCGATCGAAGAGATGAAAATTTTTGTGATGAAAAAGTGGTGATGGGGGTAAACGAGATCGTTCATGATTGCCAGGTACAAAAAAGAGGTGAATTCCACTTTCAAGTACGGGCAATAATGGTTCATAGGCTTTCTGAATAATCGCTAATGGGATTTTTGATCGAAAGAACACATCACCACCATGAACGAGCGCATCCACGCCCTCCTCAATCGCCGTATCCAATATCAGCTCATAGTTGCTGAAGAAATCCCATCCCCTTCTCCGGCGATTGACCCTTGGTCTGATGGGAAAATCAAAACCGAGGTGCGAATCAGCGAAGAAAAGGATTTTGAACATAGATATGGCTCGGTGCTAGCCTTCTTCCACAAGATTAAACATGAGCGTGAAATGGGTACCATTTGCATTGTTGATTTCTAAATCTCCTCCCAATTGCTCAGTCAATATTCTCACGATACGCAGTCCCATGGACTGAGCTTCCTCGAAAACAATATCTTTGCTCAAACCGATGCCATCGTCACGGATCTCAATTTTAACCATATTTTCACTCATCAGCCCGGCAAACAGCCAGATATTTCCTTCCCGTTTATCCGGGAAGGCATGTTTCATGCAATTCGTAACCAGTTCGTTCACGATCAAACCACAGGGGATGGCTTTGGTAATATCCAATTTAATGGCTTCTATTTCCTCATGAATATGAATACGCTGGGCATCAATACCGTATACGTTTTTAAGTTCCAGAACCAATGAACTAATATAATTCCCAAAATCGATAGCCGACATCTGCTTCGATCGAAAAAGCTTATCATGGATTAAAGCCATACTGCGAATCCGATTTTGAGTGGCTTTAAAAATTTCAGACAAGTGGTCATCTTTTGCATATTCTGCTTGAATATTTAGAAGGCTAATGATGACCTGCATGTTGTTTTTTACTCGATGGTGAATCTCACGAAGCAGGAACTCCTGATCCTTGAGGGCAGTCTTGAGCTTATTGAGTGTCTGTATATTTGATGAAATATCCCAGACGAGACCCGATAAATAAAGAGGCTTACCATCTTCATCTCGATGAATGGTGCTATAATCGCTAACCCAAATATAGGTACCATCTTTTCTCTTTAATCTGTAGGGGGCTGATTGGAAGGCGCTTTCTCCCCTGGCAATCGCTCCACGTGCTATTGCCCTTGTGGCTTCTGTATCGTCTGGATGAATAATTTTTGAAAAAACCGTGTCACCACTTATAAATTCTTTAGCTGTATAGCCCAAAACCTTTTCAATGTTCTCACTCACAGAAAGTACGGGGTCATCTGCAGACAAGGCCCACTTGAAGATGATAATTGGACCTGCAATAAATATTTGGCGCTCTTCCAGTTGCGCCTTCTCCAGCTCCCGCTTATTGGCTTCAGCAAGATAAGCGCTGGTCATATCCTCCATATTTGCCTGAGCCCCAATGATCGTACCTTCGGCATCCAGAACGGGAGAAATGATGAGCTTAAAATAGATTTTTTTGCCCCAGTTAGATTCATACTCACCTGCAAATGAGACAATCCTGTTTCCAGCAATCGCCTCCTGGAACTTCGTAGTAATACCCGTATCAATCAGCGGCTGAAAGCTAAACATGTTGAACTGCTGGGTCGCTTCCTTTGAAGGGGAACCAAGCATATCCACCATTTTTTGATTTACTTCAAGAATATTCCCTTCCCCATCGATTCGCAAGATTCCCGTGGGAGAGTTCTCAACCAGATCTCGAAGACGATGTTCCTTCTCCAGAGATTCTCTCTCTGAAATCTGCTGTGCAGTCACATCATAGATGTAGCCCAATATCCCGATGGGTTCTCCAGCTTCATCACGTTGAACATAAGCATAATCCTGAACCCAGATGTATTCCCCATTCTTTTTCCTCAGTCGATAAGGATATACCAGCATCACATCAGAGCCATCATCGAGGATGGCTCTGATGTGATTTTGTAATTCTACTTTATCATCGGGGTGGACAAGATCGGGGTAGAGAATCTTTCCATCCAAAAACTCTGACGCTGCAAAGCCCAGTAGTTCTTTGACATTTTCGCTGATATTTATTAATGGATCCTCTTCACCCATTGGCCACTGGATTAATACAACAGGCCCACTAAAAAACACCTGTCTTTCTGCTAAAAGTTCCATTTCCTTGGCTTTTAGCACTGAGATGTCATCGACAACTCCATCAATATACAAGTTGTGGCCATCTGCGTCTTTCACCAAAACCGATGAGACCAAACCATGGAATAACGAACCATCTTTTCTTTTAAACTGGATTTCTCGATTCTTGATATTTCCAATTGATGTGAGGGCTGCTCTCATCTCGTCTCGATCGGAAGGATTGGCGTAAAAATCTACAATGGAAACCGATTCAATTTCAGATCGATCCGAATAGCCAAACATTTTGATAAAGGCCGGGTTTACATCAATAATTGAGGCTGACCCTTCCAGGTTCGTGCGAAATACTGCCGTGTTTAAATTATCTAATATGGATCTGGTATTTCCATCAGCAAAAGTATGATTTGGTTTCATAGGCATCTCACTTTATTCGAATCCGGGATGAAGTTAATAGCAAACGTATATAAGATATTCAGGATATGGCGTCAAGCGAGATTGAAGTCCAGGTTAAACAGTCTTTGCCCGGCAGAATAATTCTTGCTTCATCAGAGGGAAAACCGTTCACCTTGTTATTGAATTCACTTAGGTTGATAGCGTGGAACCACAAAATTTTATACGATCATGGCCAGCCTTATGGCTCTGGATGCAATATCTGGATCAAGAACTCAGAAGTTCTGAGATCGGTCTCGCCTATACCTACCGGAAAGGTCGTCTGGATATCCAATTTCGCCGTGGCGATGTGATTTTCTTGCTCTCCTGGGAAAAAAAGGGCAACCAGGTGATCCTCACCTCAACTCAATCACCTACCCTCCCGCGAAGACGAGTGGCAGTCCTGCGCAGCATCCCTCCCCATTCAATAGTCCGGGGTGTCCAGATTCACTCCCGGGATAAATTGCTGAGGCTGAATCTGAGCAATAATGACCAAATCATATTCGGAGCTTACTCCGGTGCAAATAATGTTCACTATCTCTCAGATGGAGTGGTCATTGAAAGTTTTCTGAAAAAAGATGAGCTGCCCCAGATTGATAATCAATGGTTGTCCCCCGCTGATCCGCTACCCACAATGATTCCAGGTGGGCACCTCACTCCGGCTCAACTCCTGTCCGCTAAGCATGGCCTATCCATGGATTGGATAACGAGTACCATCAACTTTGGTGAAACCGGTGGCACTTCCCTAATGAATATCAGCGACTTTGTCATTGATGTATTAAAACATGGGGATAAACCCAAACAGACCACCACGGCTTCCATCCAGAAAACAGCTCACACTGTGTTGAAACGTTGGAAGAGTAAACACTCGAAAATTGAAGCGGAACAGGTTGAGGC
>JAIPGJ010000132.1 GCA_021736185.1 Fidelibacterota bacterium
CAGAACGTCGTGAGACAGTTCGGTCCCTATCCGCCGTGGGCGCAGGAGATTTGAGAGAACTTATTCCTAGTACGAGAGGACCGGAATGAGGGATCCTCTGGTGTACCAGTTGTCGTGTCAACGGCATGGCTGGGTAGCTATGATCCTAAGAGATAAGCGCTGAAAGCATCTAAGCGCGAAACTCGACTCAAGATTAGATCTCCCTTCCGGTTTATCCGGACTAAAGGAAACTTAAAGACTATGAGTTTGATAGGTCACAGGTGTAAGCATGGTAACATGTTCAGCCGAGTGATACTAATTTTCCGTGAGGCTTGATCAATATTATTCTAACTCTAATACGCAATGCAACGCGAATACTCAGCTTTTTCCCATACTTTGTCAATTAATTCGATACTATTTTAGCAAATCATTAATAGTTTTTTGATTTTTCGACGACTTTAGCACAGGGGAAACACCCGATCCCATTCCGACCTCGGAAGTTAAGGCCTGTAGCGCCGATGATAGTGCATTCTTTGAGTGTGTGAAAGTAGGACGTTGTCGAGAAACCTTGAAGAGCCCCAACCTTGGGGCTCTTTTTTTTATTATAATTTCAGAAAATAGATATTGCGCTTTGACTGTCATACCACAGATGCAAATAGGTTTCCCTTATTTTTGACCGGGAGAACCACCAATCACTATCTTAGATCACCTCCAAAATGACCATAATAATATGCCAGAATCCGGTGACAAATGAATACGCATATGTTGTTTATGGCATTGTCATGGACTAAATTCGCGCTAAATAGAAGATGACATGGCGCACGCAGAGTTTATCTGCGTGTCTTATATTTCTTCTGTGCAGGAGGAAAAAATGAAGAAGCTATTATACCTAACACTCACTTTATTTATGGCTGGTATCAGTCATGGACAAAACATTGTAGTAACAGCACAACCTGACCTGGCGGATTGGGATATTATTTATTTGACAGATTTCGATTTTGAGAATGGTCAAAATAATCCGCTTATCTTTGGATATCGTATCTCGGTGGATGATGACAGTTATCCCGTAGAGAATGTGCATCTTACCTTGAGTATGATAGCAACGATTCCTTCACTTGGCCTGAATAACGAATTATTGTTCAACGCCGAAGTCACCATGACCTTGCTGGCGCCCATCTATATTACAAATCGAGATCTTGATAGAAATGTTGAAAGCCGTGGCGTATTTGATGAGGCCAACAATCAGATCAATTTTGATCATTTTACACTGGATATGATTGATCAAGAGGAGGCAGATAACTTGATCAATACCATTATGACCTTGGGCTCCATGCCATCCGGAAACTACTCTTTCTCCCTGGTAGTGGATGCTCCAGGATATGCCTTTATGCCTATTGGTTTCGAACCCAATAAGCAGATTTCAATTGTTGCTCCTGCCAACATCGATTTAATTTTTCCATCACTGGGCTATGAGTTTGTAAGTGATACCTATCCTGTTTTTGAATGGAGCTCAACTGGCTGTGAAGATTATTACATTAGAATATGTGAGTATAATCCTATTCAACATAGCTCTCCTGAAGATGCCATGCAAAGTGAAGCCTCATATCCCTATCCTGATAATGGCTCATTTGTTTCAGTAGGATCCAATAATCAACTCGACTATTCCACGGTGAATGGTCGACCCCTGGAAGTTGGGAAGGCTTATGCCTGGCAGGTGAAGAAAGTTTGCGCCACGACCGGTAATGATCAGGAATTCTACAGCGAAATTTATGGCTTCACCATCTCAGAAGCCGGCCAGACCATCTCACCCTGCCAACAGCAGTTACGTAATGTGCTGGGTGATAGCCAGTACAACGTTTTGTTCGGAACCAATGGTCCCTTAGAAGGATATGGAGAATGTGCAGAATTTTCCCTCGATGGTGAAAATATGAATTCAACTGATTTCGGAGCCCTCCTTGTGCAGCTGATGAGTGGTGCTTATGAAATCGAGAGCATTACCACACAATAGGGGTTTAATATGAAGTTTATCTCAAATAGTTCTGTAATCACCATGCTCCTTGCTCTCCTTTCAATGACTGCCCTGGCGCAAGAACCAATTGGTGTAATTGCCAAATCGAATGGTACCACCTACCATAAAAAATTTAACGCTGATGAATACTCACCCAATGCCACCATGGGAACCCAGCTTAAGAATCACGATTGGATTAAAACATCAGATGATGGATTTGTTGCCATTTTCTTCCTTGATGATAAAAGTCAGCTCAAAGTGAAGGGGAATTCAGAAATGGAAATACTTGCTTCCGTCGAACGTGGCAAGATATCCAAAACAATATCCCTGGACTATGGTACGGTGAAAGCCTCCGTGAACAAACAAAAGGGTGAATTTAGAATTGCTACTCCCACTTCAGTTGCTTCTGTAAAGGGCACGGAGTGGTGGGTTGAAAGTAATGAGAATGGTGACGTCTTTATTGTCATGCAAGGCGTGGTCGAAGTGGAAAACCTGATTAGTGGTACCATTCAAAATGTTGGACAGGATGAAACAGCCACTTCATCGTCTGATGGATCAGTCAATGTTGAAGTAACCAATGATCAGGATATTCCTGAAGACCCTGATGCCGACGATGAGGATGATGAATCGGGTAGCACCATCCATGAACTTCGGATTCGCATGGTCAATGAAGAGAATAATTCAGAAAAATTCATAATTATCGAATACTCCGAATAACCAACACCTAAACGGATATAATTTTTATGAAGCGACTACTTGCAATATTGCTGGTGGGGATGGGAATAAATGCGTTCGCTCTTCAATCAGAGGGCGAGCTCATCCACATAGCCCCTAGCGAAGCCATTGAAGGCAACAACCTGACCCTTGAGGCCATCTTTACAGGCGATTTGGACGATATTCAATCAGCTAAGATACTGTATCGTCTTGCTGGACAAGTGGGATATCTCGAAACCGAGATGGGCATTGGGGATGTGAATCTGTCAGGTGATATCCCGGGGGAAATTATTGGAGCTCCCGGAATTGAATATGTCCTGGTTGTCAGCCTCAAGAATGGGGGACTGGTAGCCTTCCCCGTAAATAGCGATCCACTTTCTAATCCTCAGTTTGTTGATGTTAGGGAACCTGGCTTATCTGGTCCGCCAGCGGTGGGCGTTGAAAACTTTGGTGAACTGATTATTCTTACCCCTGATCCAGGAACGATCATGCCTTTTGGCGAGCCCATGATTGTGGCGGTCTCACTTTTCAATCTCGATAACGTGGATATCAATTCAGTTCGTGTCACTTTTGATAACACGGATGTCACTGCCTATTCATTGGTAACAACTGATTTGATTACCTATAAACCCGACGCCTTGAGCGCGGGTAAGCATAGCATATTTGTGCAGGTCTCAAACATTTATGGCGTCAGATTATCATCAACTTCATGGAGCTTTAGTGTTCAGAGTCAGGCGCAGCAGATTTTTGATATGACTGTCAATGGCAATTTAAACTTGAGCCATAGAGGAGATCTAATCAATATCAGTATGGCAAATGTTGATTCTGTGATCAATGGGGATACCGTCTCCGTTCCCGTGTATTCGCCAAATTCTCAAGCAGTATCACGAATGGATTTTTCAACAAATGTCAATTTTGATTGGGCAAGAGTAAAAATATTTGCAAATCTGACTACCAAGGAAGACCCCAGCCTGCAACCCCAGAATCGCTACGGTATTAAGGTGAGAACGTCCTGGTTGAAATATGCCTATGGCGATGAAACTCCCATGATGAACCGTCTAGCCCTGTGGGGGAAACGGGTTCGTGGACACAATATTGATGCCCGCTTTAAATGGGCGAACCTGCATATCGTTTCCGGACAAACAGCCAGAGCTGTTACAGGAAGTGCTTCATTTGACACCACGGGGTCTCAGTGGCGACGAACAGGCTATACTTTTGAACGAGGTCTATTTGCCATTCGACCCAGTTTTGGCTCGGGCAAAAATTTCCAGTTTGGAATGTTCTATGTGCATACCAGAGATAGTATCAATTCAGTAGCCTTAAGACCCACTAGCTGGGACGTCAATACTTTTTCTGAAGAAATAGGGTCGACAATTGTTGGGTTTGGAGATGATACCTATACCCTCAATGGTGAAACCCGAGATATTCAATATTTTATGAACGGGAATAATCCAGAGGATAACATCGTCGTCGGATCTGACATGCAGCTGGCATTTGATGATCATCGATTTGTTCTGGAAGGGAGTGCCGCCTTTTCCCTTTATAATAGAAATATTCTGGATGGAGCACTCACTCGCGCAGATTTAGATACCTATGGACTACTCTCAGACTCCACTGCCGATGATACCATTGGTACTGGGAGTATTGATTTACCACTGGCAACCCTCGATGATGCAATCTCTGGAATGGGACTCAATTTTTTGCTCACCGACGGAAAATTTGATCCGGAAAATATGTCCGACTTTTTTATTCTTAATGAAAACCTGACCTTACCTATTGACCTCGATAATTTCACCAATGGGAATATTCTGAAAAGCCTGACCACATTGGCACTCCATTTTTCTGGAAAGTTCAATTACTATGGTAATTTCATCAATGTGGATTATCACCATGTGGGTCCAGGATATAAAGCTCTGGGGAGTCCTGTCCTTCGTCTGGATGGGAAAGGCTGGAATGGCTGGAAGTTCACCGATAAGGTGCGCATGCTGAATAATATGTTGTATCTGAATCTGGGCTGGGAAATCTATAAAAACAATACCATCTCCCAAGATCTGGAAACAGATCCACGGCTTGTCCAAAATGCCTTTAGTGGTGGACTTACCCTGAATCCAGGCAGTGGGCTGCCAACCATCACAACCAATATGAAATTTTTTACACGAGATAATAATGTTGATGATACCACCCATACACAACAGATCGTAGGGAACGACACCCTGATACTCATTCTGGATAATAGAGAACTCAGTGAATCCCTAAGCTCCAATGTCAACCTGACCTATCTTCTCAAAACCGGCCCCTTGAACAATACGATATCCTTCAACATGATGCGCTCCAATATGGATAACGTTGTCATCGGTAAGGAGGGCTTGCTTCGTAACTCTAATCTCTATGGCCTGAATTTTAGATCGGAGTGGATGATTCCGCTAACTACCACAGTATCCCTCCGTAATAATCGGAATCAACTATACGAAACCTCTAATCCAAATTATCAAGCAAATACCTTTAATACCTATCGCTTGGGTGCAGGCTATCGACTCATGGGAGGTGCCCTTGTCCTGCGCAGCAGCGTTCAGTATATGACTTTTGAATCAGAAAAGTACGTAGAAGAAGATTTAGTATCCAGCCTGAGGACGCAAACCAACTTGCAGGCAAATGCCCAGTACACATTCTCGCCCATCATGATTGGCACCTCAAAAGTGAAATCTAGAATAATTGGCAGTTATGAACAGCGTAGCTATGTCAGTGATTATACCAATTATTCTGATAATACGGTCTCAGCACGACTCGAGATGACTTTTTAACAACCGAGACAACTAAAATCCGGGGTTATTCATGCTGAAAAAACACGGTATCGGAATATTCTTTACCCTTATCGCTATCGTTTTAGCCATATTAGTTCAAGTGCTGGGATTGCTTGATTTAGCTAATTTTAAAATGCTGGATTTTAGTTTTCAAACCAGAGGTCCACTTTCATCCTGGGCGGCCCACCAGAAAAATCCTAATGATAGTCTAGATGTGGTTCTCATTGATGTGGATGATGAAACCTTTCGTTTGCTGTCTGATATTGGATGGCCCTATCCTCGTGGAACCATCTGGAATGCCGCGATCAAGAACCTGGCGAATGTTGGTGCAAAAGTCATTGTATTTGATATCCAGTTTGACTCCCGCGACGCTCACACTGCAAATGTATTGTCTGTTTTTAATGGGACGCTCCCAGAAGGTTACACAGATGGTGATGCTGAAATTGCCAAGGCCATTGAATACGCTCGCTCAAAAGGTACGGAAATCGTCATGGCTTCCACGATTAAAACTGAATTATCTAGTGTTCCTCCCCAAATGTTGATTACTCCCAATGAAATCATTATGAAGGTAAATCCTGACCATGGTCTGGTGGACATAGAAGAGGACAAGGACCACTTCACCCGTCGCTACCCCGTTTTTGGGGCCATGAATCACGACCCAGATACATGGCGGCTGTCCCTGGCTATGAAGGCTGTTAAACATTTTCTTGATATTCCAGATGATCCAGGCTTGACCTATGATTATGAGACAAGCGAATTCACCTATGGTCCAATATCCATTCCAACTTACGGTTCTGACCATCCCGGTTTTCTGACCAATATTTATGGACCGGCTTCTCATGCACGCATCGGAGAATCGGAACCCTGGCAAACTTTTCAACGCTTTCCCCTGGCCTGGATCATAGATACAGATGATTTTGATCTGCCTGCCATGGGCGAAGATACCGATTGGATGTCAACCTTTGATCCCAACAGTGGATTCAACAGCATGATGATGATGATGGATCCAAGTTTCGAAGTAATGGACAGTCCCTTTAAAGGTAAAATCTGCATCATTGGCGTTTCGGTGGAAGTGATGCATGACTACAAATCTACAGCCTTTTTCGATTATCTCGGCGCTCCCACGCTCATGCCGGGGTTTGAATACCATGCCAACGCGACCCAAACGCTTCTCGATCAAAATTTTGTTCATATCTTGGGTAAAACCATTGAATTCACATCAGATTCAGCCTGGACTCATATTCTGCTTATCGTTATTTGCGCGCTGGTTGCCTACTTGATTATCGCTTTTGTGAACCCTCTCTGGGGTGCCATTTTGATTGGATTAGAAGGCACGATTCTCTTCAGTATTAGCGTGGGTATGTTTACCACAGACCAAATGT
>JAIPGJ010000133.1 GCA_021736185.1 Fidelibacterota bacterium
ACCACCTCCAAAGCCGTCAAAAGGACTGCCGCCCATCCCCCCTTCTGGAGGATGCCCAAATTGATCGTAATGTGCTTTTTTCTGATCGTCGTTTAATATCGAGTAGGCTTCGGCAGCTTCTTTAAATTTGGCCTCAGCCTCTTTATCACCAGGATTCTTGTCAGGATGGTGTTGCATGGCTATCTTGCGATAGGCCTTTTTTATATCTGCTTTACTGGCTCCTTTGGAGAGTCCCAGTACTTCATAGTAATCTCGTTTTGCCATAACTATTGACTTACCACAACTTTTGCAGCTCTCAGTATACGATCACCTGATCTGTATCCCTTTTCAAACACTTCCATGATGATACCTGATTCGTGTTCATTAGATGGGTGCATCGCCATGGCTTCATGCAACTCCGGATCAAAGGGCTCTCCGATGGGGTCATAAGCCACCACGTCATCGGTATCTTTTAAAAATTTTTGAATTTGATCCAAAACCAAAGTTATTCCCTTGGCAGAGGTTTCTGCGTCGGTCTCATCCTTCTCATACTGCGCGGAGCGCTCAAGATTATCAATGATTGGAAAGAGACCCATGAGAACGCGATCCTTAGCAAAACTTAAGGAACGTTCTTTTTCCCGCTCCACCCGTTTTTTGCCATTCTCGTATTCAGCCACCACACGGAGCATTTTCTCTTCAGCAGCTTGTACGCGTAGTTGTTGATCAACAATCTCATCGGTTAGTTTTTCAACCGTCTCTTCGAGCTTTTCGATCTTTTTGGTGAGTGCTTTTTCTTTGCTGGTTAACTTGGACTTGGTTGACGTCTTCTTTGTTTTGCTTGTTTTATCAGTCATATCACTTTGTGTATTTTTTGTTAATTAATGTTTCAATTTTATCTGCAGTAAATTCTGCAAGACCTATGATTCGCTCATATTCCATGCGGGTAGGGCCTAAAATATGAATCTCTCCACTGCAATTATTGCCCCGATAGGCTATTGAGATAAGCGACATATTTCTAAAGAATGTCTGTCCCAATTCACCACCGATAAAAACACTGGGTTTTCCACTGTACAATGGTGAGGGGAGATATCTTTGCAAAGTATCTGTCTCGATGGCCTCCAATAATAATTCTAAATTGGCCGGGTCAGCCATTTCAGGATAGTGTAAGAGCTGGTGAGTGCCGTAGGTTCTATAGTCATTGGATGTATTAGAATCCAAAATTCGATTAAAACCCTTTAAGATTTGATCAATAATTGGATTTTTTCGAACGACTTCTTCAGTCCCCTGCTCAACCTGTTGCTGAACTTCATCAATATCCCGACCTGAGAACAAATCATTCAGAATATTCTCAGCTTCCCGCATCATGACACGAGATATCTTGCTTTTTAGCTCAAAGGCGATGGTCTTGACCTGCTCCAGGGACATGTGTACGATAAGAAGAACCGAATCCTTGTCCAACTCATGGAGGGCGATTGAACGAATCCGGGTTGCTCGCTCCTGTGGGCGTGACATGAGCACAAGAGCGTGTGACATATCGCCAAGAAATTGAGCTGTATTTTTAATTAAAAGATCAAGATCCCGGCTAAGGTTTTCTACCCCTGATTCATAATCTCTGGTGATATTCCGTTCAGGATGCTCCAGTTCCATGAGCCTATCAACAAAGTATCTATAGCCCTTGTCGGTAGGTATACGTCCGGCAGAGGTATGCGGTTGCAACAGATAACCCCCCAATTCAAGATCACTGAGAACATGTCTAAGAGTAGCAGATCCTACTTTAAAATAGTCCATGGAAACCAGCCGGGAAGAACCTACTGGATTCCCGTTGATAGCATAGTCCCTCACCAACCATTTGAGGACTTTTTCCTCGCGGTCTTTGAGTTCTTGAAGCGCTTTTCCAGTCATTCGATTCATAACCGAACATAATAATTTTAGGTGTCAATTAATACAAGATTTTAAATGGGTAAAGAGTTGATATATAAGGCTTCAGAGGATTTGCAGATCATTTCCAATTCAGAATAAATCAGAGTGACTATCGGGTTCCCCTTATCCAGTATGAGATGGTTGTCAGACCTATTATAAGCTAAATAGAGTTCAGGTCAGGCGACAAATCGAAGCATCTTTCGAACCGCCTTCAATACGCCGAGGGATGAAAGGCTTACTCCGAATAGAATCATTCCCAAAATTACTTCTGGATGATCCAGGATTTTGATAGGTAGGTCAAAGTGTACGAAGTACTTAATCGAGTATTCTGCCATGACAATGAGGAACACGGACAGACTGGTACCCAGAAAGCCCAATATCCCTCCTTCCAGAAAAAAAGGAGCTTTCACCATAAAATCGCTGGCTCCCAGAAGTCTTACGGTTTCAATAAATTCATATCTGGCAAGGATCATTAATCGGAGATTGTTGGCAGTGAGGAACACAGTGGATAGGATGATGATGAAGAGCGTGATCGTTGCCACAGTATAGATCAATTTCATGATCCCCTGCACCCGTTTGAACAGATCCTGTTTGAAGATAACTTCATCCACTCCGTTAAGTTCTTCCATGCTATGAATGAATGACAGGATATAGTCAGCAGAACGATGATCGTCTTCAAAGGTGATCCGAAATGAACTGGGCAAGGGGTTGTCATCCAACAGAGAGAGGACATCTTCACCAAACTCCGCATTGTAAAGGGCAGCAGCATCTTCCTTGGAGAGGTAATCCATCCGCAGAATACCAGGATAATCTTTGACAATGGCTGCTAATTCATTCTTTTGGAATAGCGTTGCTTCATTTTCTAGAAATATTTCAAGATCGTAATCCGCCTGGAATTCACCGATAAACTCTAAGCTATTGTCCACTGCCAATACCCCCAGTCCCACTATCAACAGTGCAATGGTGACTGAGAACACCGAATTCATAAAAGGCATTCGTGAACGCTTAATCCCGATGATCCCTTCGCGGATGACATAGCTTAGTTTCATGAAATCCTATCTCCCACCACTTCACCAGAAATAATTGTCAGGGTTCGGGCAGGATCATTTTTCAGGAGATTATCATTGTGCGTGGCAAAGATAACACAGGTTCCAGCTTCGTTTATTTTCCAGAGATATTTAACTATTTCTGCAGCAGCGGTAGGGTCCAGATGCGCTATGGGCTCATCTGCCAGCAATATAGCTGGTGAGTTTACAGTGGCGCGAGCCAGGGCAACTCGTTGTTGCTCGCCGGTGGACAATTCATGGGGGTAATGAGACAATCTTGAG
The DNA here is from genome assembly GCA_021736185.1 of Fidelibacterota bacterium. Lineage (GTDB taxonomy): Bacteria > Fidelibacterota > UBA8477 > UBA8477 > JABMPR01 > JABMPR01. The sequence goes on from JAIPGJ010000133.1 coordinate 3,228, forward strand.
CGAAGACCTAATTCATCTGCTTTTAAGGTAACTTTCCGTCGAACCACATCGGCTTTTTCGCCCTGAATCTCCAGGGGAAGCGCTATGTTTGAATAGATATCACGGTCAGACAAGAGATAAAAGTTCTGGAATAGCATGCCAATCTGCTGACGAATGTGAGCGATATCCCTTCTTTTAATGTGGTTCGAATCGAAATCTAAGACTTTCACAGTTCCAGAATTAGGGAATAAATCCATATAAATCATTTTAAGAATGGATGATTTCCCGCTTCCAGAATCTCCGTATAGATAGAGAAATTCATCTTTTTCAACCGTGAAATTTAAATCCCTCAAAGAGATCCCTGTATCGTATCGCAAAAAAACATTTTCGAAGTGAATCATGAAACTTTCCTCAACAGGACAATCAATCTCTCAGATTCCTCTGTAGGACTCTCCAGGGTTTCATCATCAAGGATACGCCACGACTCAAAACTACTTGATTCACAAAACCGCTCCACATCACTGAGTTCATAGGCTTTTTGGATATGTGATTCAACATCCACAGTATTCTGAATATCTGTATTTAAAGTAAACACTGATTCTGCCAGTTGAGAATTTGGGTCATAATTGGTATATCTCTCGTAGCCGCCGCTTTCATCGCTAAATATCTCTCGATACCCACGAAAATGAGTTTGACACAGTAATGGCGTAACCACATCAAATATTAAAATACCACAGGGTTTGAGGAGTGCATATGTATTTTTTAAGAATTGTTCAATATCAGTGACTTCAAGAAGGTAGTTTAAGCCATCGTGGAGGTTGATGACCACGTCAAAGCGTTTCTTTGAGGAATAATTGACCATATTCCCCACTTTAAAATCGATGTGAAGGTTTTCAACCTGCGCCTTATGACGAGCGATTTCAATCATATGCTCACTCAGGTCCACTGCGGTCATATTAATACCGTGGTGAGCCAGCCTGATGGCCATAGATCCAGTACCACAAGAGATATCCAGCCATGTCTTTCCTGGTTTATAAGGTGCTACCAACTCCTCGATATCCTCAACCCAGATGTCATAATCAATATAGTCCATGAGATTATCATAATACGCGGCGAGACGCTGATAAGGCTGAATCTTCTGAATGTGAGGCTGATCAGGCATGCGGATCAGTCCCTGATCAAGACCGTCCAAAGAAGAGATATATGTAAAATCCAATATATCCTGCAACAAGGATGGTTCCCGTGAGTCGCCCAATTTTGTGTCTCATCCCCAGTGGAATAAGAATAAGTCCAAAAAGCATCATGATGATGTATTGGACATGTGGAAACACTTTTACAGCTTCACCCGCAATGGTTCGACTTTCAAGAACATCGAGTGGTTTGATAAAGCCAACTCCTCCCATAATAAAGAGGATATTAAATATATTGCTTCCGATGATATTACCGACTGAGATTTCACCATGTTTCCTGAGGGCGGCTACCAGAGAAGTTGCCAGTTCTGGCAAGCTGGTTCCCACGGCAACAATGGTAAGTCCAATAACCATTTTTGGAATATCGAATTCCTCAGCAATCCATACTGCGCTTTTCACGAACATCCAGGCGCCTATAGAAAGGGCAATGCTACCAGCCAGTACCAGCAAAAGATTATTTGATTTTTTGCCAAATTCCCCTTCAAACGTTTCAATGGGAATCTCGCCGGGATTTCTATATAAATACATGACATAACCGACGAGTACAATGACCATTACCAAGCCGTCTAAACGTGAAATGAATCCATCCAGAGAAAGTGCATAGAGTAAAATACTTATGAGAAACAGGAATACCAATCCCCGGTAGGTCTGCTTGAAATGGATCGTAATGGGAAAGATCAAACCGCTGAGACCGAGAATCAGACCGATATTAGTAATATTGCTGCCGATGATATTACCCATGGCAATAGTGGATGAATCTTCAAACACATTGGCGATGAGACTCACCACAAATTCAGGCATGGAGGTGCCAAAAGCGACGACGGATAGACCAATAACCAGTGGCTTAACGCCCATCTGCTTCGCCAGCAGGCTCCCGCCTCTTACCAGCCATTCTGCGCCAAAAAAGAGCAAGGCTGCGCTTAAGGCGATGAGAATACTATTTCCACCCATACCAATTGAAGCAATCAGGTTACCCATTATTCTGTTCCATAAAGTTTGTTATTTTGAATATACTCTGACACCGGTGCCGGTACGTAAAATCGGGTCATACGATCGGCATGGAATCTTGCCCTGATTTCTGTACTACTAATTTCCATGCGAGGTAAATTTAAAAATATAACTCTGTCCAGAATATCAGGATCAATATCAGACTTCTCAAAACGAGGTCGACGAGCAACAATGACGGTGCTTTCGTCCAGGATATTTTCCCAATCCTTCCACGATTTAAAATCAGCCAGGCTATCGCTACCAATGAGAAAATGCAATTCACTGGTGGAAATGTTTTTTACTTTTTTCATTTCACGTATTGTATCGATGGTATATGAGACGCCACCGCGGACAATTTCAATATCGGAATATTCAAATTGAGGAATATCATCAATACATAGCTTTAACATGGCTATTCTGTGCTCGACCGGGGTTACCGGGCTGGTTTCAAATTTGTGGGGAGGTCGGTAAGCCGGAATAAATACTATTTTATTGAGATCCAGCGATTCTCTGATGGCCTCAGCGATGATGAAGTGTGCATTGTGTGGCGGATCAAATGTGCCGCCAAAGAGACAGACTTTCAAGCGTTTTGACTCAATTCTTTGTGGATGCGGTTTCTGCGATCACTTTTTCTCCCAGTGTACGCATTTTTAGCAATTCCTTAGGGGTCAAATCATTTTTACCATTGATTGCAATTGAATTCAGGAGTTCCCTTGCCTCAGAAAAGCGGCCCAGAACAAGCATGTCGCCTGCTTTACCAAGACGCGCTGAGGCATATATAGCAGTATCTGAATATTCATCGATAATGCTATCATAGTAGAATACAGCGGATTCGTACTCTCGTAGTGTATCGTAGAGCTTGGCACTTTCCAGTAATTTTCTGGCCAGTTTTTCACGCATCTCAATGATCCGGGCATTGGCCTGCTCGACATATTTACTCCTGGGATAGATTTCCACAAAATCATATAAATATTTTAGCGCTTTGTCCGTCATATCCCGATCAAGACGATAATTGGGTGATAGCTCACAATAGGCTTCAGTTTTTCTCCAGAATGCATCTTCGACATAACTGGAATTTTTCATTCTGCGGATCAGTCGATCATACTCGCTGATAGCCAGGAGATATTCCTCTCGAGCAAAATAGGTTTCGGCGAGTTGAAATTGCGCATCATCCGCATAAGCGCCACCTGGATCATTGTAGATAATAAAAGTAAAGACTTCTTCAGCCTTCAAGTAGTTGTTCTTTTCAAAATAATCTAGACCGCGCTGATAGGTATCAGCAATATTTGAAGCATCCAGATTTTCCTTATGGTTGGCACATTGATACAGGGATAAGGCCAATAGAATGAGGGCCGGAATGAATAAGCGGGGTCGGATTGAACGTTTAATCAAAATGTAACCTCCATACTGATGCCTCTG
>JAIPGJ010000134.1 GCA_021736185.1 Fidelibacterota bacterium
TCAAGTTGGGCCGTCTGTAGATTGGCTTTCAGATTGATCAGCTCCTTTTGGTGGCTATAGCGCAGTTCTTGCATCTGAGCTTCCTGTTCATCAGTTAATTTGAGTTCCTGATGCATTCGGCCTTCTCCCATCCCTGTTCCGTCTTTGGCTGGGCCTTTTTGACCAAAGGAAGGGAGTGCAAAAGCCAGGATCAGCAGGGGGAGGAGGATACGTTTTGTCATTTTGTACATCTTTGAGTTCCTTTCAATTTTCTGTGCATTTAGACATCGCCTTTTGAAGAAAGTTAAGAAGGGGATATTTGTCTAAGGGACTTCAACTCCACAGGTTAATTTCCCCTGTTCATTCATGTGAATACGAAAGGAGTGAACCATGCTCTTAAGCGATGGCAATATTTATCTCGATTACAATGCAACCACACCCATTGATCCCTTGGTTCTCCAAGCGATGGAGCCTTTTTACCGTTCACATTTTGGAAACCCATCCTCCAATCATCGGCTCGGACAATACAATCGACAGGCCATTGATTTGGCGCGAGAGCAGGTGGCAGCATTGGTGGGTTGTCAGTCCGGGGAAATCATATTCACTTCTGGTGGTTCAGAATCGAATAACTTTGCCTTGAAAGGCCTGGCTGCCCGTAAAGTGAGCAAAGGTCAACATATCATTGTATCCCAAATCGAGCATCCTTCTATTTTAAAGGTTACTCAATATCTCCAGCACCAGGGCTTCAGGATCACATTCCTTCCAGTAGATAATCAAGGAGTGGTGAGAACTGATGATTTGGAAGAAATTATAACCTCTAAAACCATATTAGTCTCGGTGATGCATGCCAATAATGAGATCGGCAGTATTCAACCCATCGCCGAGCTCACAGAGATTTCCAAACGGGCTGGTGCGACATTTCACACCGACGCAGCGCAATCACTGGGCAAGATGCCTGTCGATGTGAAAGATTTGGGTTGCGATCTTTTGAGCATGGCGGGTCATAAATTGTATGCACCCAAAGGTGTGGGGGCTCTTTTCGTCAGGGAAGGTATTGGGCTTGAACCACTGATCCATGGTGCTAACCATGAAAACGGTTTGCGCGCTGGGACTGAAAATGTAGCCCAGATCGTCGGTCTGGGCATGGCGGCTGAAATTGCCCAAAGAACCCTTGAGTCAGAAATGTCCCGTCTGAAGACCTTGCGTGATCGTCTACAGGCAAGTTTAAAGCAGGCATTCCCACAAATGAGGATTAACGCTGGTAATACGCCACGATTACCCAACACACTGAGTGTAAGTTTTCCTCAACTGAAAGCCCTGGACATCCTGGCCGATATGGAGGAGGTCATGCTCTCGGCAGGTGCCGCTTGTCACAGTACCGATGGAAAAGGTTCAGGTGTCTTGGAGGCTATGCACATCCCCATGAATTATCAACTGGGCACAATTAGAATCTCCCTCGGTCGTTTTTGTGATGAATTGAATGTGAGACAGGCTTCCACCATCATGATCAAACGCATTTCTGAGCTATTGGAAAAATGAAATTATATCTTAACTAATCGATAAAATGAATGTCAAACATTTGACAATTGTATTTAGACGAAGGAATGGAAATGATTAAAAAATTCAAGTTAGCAGGATTGATGATTCTGCTTCTCACATTAAATGTCTGTAGCAGTAATTCGTATCTTAGCCAGGCAGCCACTGCAGATTTCAGGAATGATGGAGACCGAATTGAATGGGCGGGGAGATTTCAAATACCCGATGACGAGAGTTTTGCCATGGCAATAAGTAACGATAAAAATTACTTATATGTTGCTCTGAGCAGCATTCAGAGAGACTTTCAGCGTCAGTTGGCAAAAAATGGTCTCACCTTATGGATTGATGTGAAAGGAGGGAAGCGCCAGAATCTTGGAATAAAATTTGACGGTAGGATCCCTTCTGGAAGGCGCCGGGACGTCTATCAAAGGGGACAGAACCAGATTGACGGCTCCAGGCAAAGTGATTCCAGGTTTGATGATATGAAAATGTTTGAAGGCGATCTGGTGCTAATTGTCATTGATACCAAAGCAGGCAAAAGTCTCGGACCTGCTGATTTATTAGCGACAGGCAGTTCTGAGGATGGGTCGCTCTTTATCGAATATCAGATTCCCTTGGCATTATTAGGAGATAAATTTGATCCATCAAAAAAACTTGGGCTTGGTTTCGAGTCCACATTCGAGAGACCGGCTTTGGAAGATCGTCCAGCAGGAATGAGTAGTGGAATGGGTGGTGGCAGAGGCGGTATGGATGGCGAGATGATGGATGGTGGGCATCGCCCTGGCGGTCGCCCAGGGACCGGGATGGGCCAAAATTCTCTTGATGTCTGGATGAAAGTGCAGCTTGCTCCTTAAATAATATTCCGAAATCAATTTTTTAAAACTCCGGCATTTGTTCGGAGTTTTTTTATAAACAATGCTTTGCATGTGTTTGCTTAGCGAATGTTCTTGTCGTGCAAGTAATTATCACAGAACCTGGCGCAAAAATTTGTGGAGAACTTCAAGCATTTCGAAAATGGGGTAAGCTCGGAGCTGATTGCCGCAGGTCCCAAAATTTAGAAGTATCGTCGGAGGGTGAGGGGATAAGTCGATGGACTTAAGCCCTGGAAGTATACGGGAATACGGGATCATTAACGGGAAAGTTACCCCTGGTGAAGGCATGGTTGTGTTCAATGCGCTCGCGTTCTACATTTCTAAGGCCAAGTTTATCCGTATGGAAATGGAACTTGATTTTGTGATCTGTTTCCACTGCGATATAGGGGTATAAATCTTCAAACGAGGGTATCTCTTCAGCCACAATATCATAAATACTCAGCGTATTACCCTCTCGTTTGTAGCAAACCAAACAGCCCAATTCCTTGATTTCATAAATATTATTTTTGAGAAAATACAAAATATAAAACATGAATAATTTTGGATTATTGATGCTAAATCGATCTGAAAGGGGGACACGTCCTTGGGCATATTCGAATATTTTATCCTGCTGGTCCTTGAGCATTGGATCTAATTGAATCGCCCCAGGTCTCGTTTCAGTAGGAATTCCATAGATAACCTCCAGGTATTCTTTCAGGGGAGTGAAGCCACATGCCTGGTAATAGGGAATGGCAGGTGTATCAGCGAAGAGAAAGACTCCCTCATGCTGTCCTCTGGCCCACTCTAGCCCCAATTCTGTTAATTCCCTGCTTAAGCCCTGTCTGCGCCAGTCTGGATGGGTGCCCACACCGGAAATTTGTATGAGTCTGGTCGACCTGCCTGCGATGACCGCATCAAGTAGATAGATACAGACACTGGAAATAATTTTTCCGTCTTTAAAATAGGAAAAGGGGGTATAGACTTGGTCCCAGTATCCCTGCGCCTCCCATTCGGTAAAATCGAGACCATGAATATTTAGAATAAATGTTTTAAAGGCTTCCCTGGCTTGGGAATCATGCCAATATTCAGTTTTTAGTTCTAATTCCATCTCATCCTGTGGCGAGATTTACTACCGTATCAGATAGTAGGTGAGGTATAGGAAATAGACGCAGCATGTCGACCTATATTTATTTCGAGTCGAGAAAATTAAGGACTGAGGCCATGACTTCATTTCTGCTGGATTCCGAAAGGATACTTTCAAAAGGGAAGCCAAATGCAACGATGTTCGCCCCACCTCTGGCCGCAATGGCTGCGCTGGTATTATTTTCAGCATAGCGTAGGATGGTATAAGCTTCTGGAGAGGCCGGTTCAATGGCATCTGGCGACTCAACCTTATAGAGAGATGGATGAAAATGGGTGTTGAACTCCAGGTTTAAAGGGTTCTCCAGTTTGAAGAAATCCTTACTGGTGACGGAGAGTTTGCCGGTCTTCACGGCGTGATCGGTGCGAAATCTATATTTGAGTACCTCTTCACCAAATTTCATGTCAAGGGAGTCATTCCCATTATCAAAGAGATCAAATCCAACATAAGCACCGCTGAGAAACAGGTTCCCACCCGATTGGGTATAGGATTCGATTTTCTCCTGAAAAGATTTTGGGAAACAGCGAAAATCTCGTGCACTGAAGTCTTTGGGGCCGGGAACTTCTTTTTCCTCCCCAAAAATCAAGTCTACCACTGTGAAATTATTGATGTCCAGTTGATCATCCCAGATGGCTTCATCACTGGATGAAACAAAAGAATATCCAGCCTGGCGCAGTGACTTTCCATGCAATATAGGGAAATCAAAGCTGTTCCCTGGAATGAGCGTGGATTCCATATCCCCATAGCTGGCACCATGTCCTGGTTCATCATCATCCAGCCAGGGTGAGTCTGCCAGAAGATCATATTGGGATCCGATATAATTCATATCAAAGCCATCAGCGACCCCTTCATCCCAAAGGTCCATAAATCCTAAGTATGTATCCGTTTCAATCGTACTGGCAGCAGAGAGGCGATCAAATGCGTTGACGATGAGGACGGGAGATTTATCTCCACCCATGTTACACACAGACAAAATCTCAGATGGAAAGCTCTCTCCGCCCGCATTGAGGGCTGTTACCTTATAGCTGTAGATGATACCCTCTTGAAGGTCCTTAATATTCAGATAGGGATGATCGACAATAAGTCCATTATCAAATCCCTCATCTTCAATTCTTGTATAAAGCATATATTTTTCAGGGTTTGCAGTACTTTCCAGGGAATCTATTTCCGGCGTCCATCTCAGGTTCAATTCGCCGGTTTCAGCAAAAGTCGCCTGAAAATGGGAAACCGGGAGGGGTTGGATCACATAGTCAAGATTCCATTGGGTTGAAATATAGCGAACCATGGCTTTATAGATAGATCTGCTTACATCGAATTTAAATCGGGGATCATTGGCAAATTTCATATCAAGAAAATTATGGTGAGAAAGAAGCTCCAACAAAACCGAAGGGACATTGGGTCGATAAGCTTCACTATATTCACGATCCCAGAGCATTCTTCGGGTCCATGTCGGATCATATTTAGCCCGGAGATCATTAACGATTTGCGTCTGCATAATATCCGCCAGATCCCGATTGGTCATGCGGGACATTGAATCGGGAAAAACCTCCAGCTCTTCAGCATCCAGACTACTGTAGATGGACAATGTACCAATTACTGTATCATTTCTCGTAAATCCAGCATCTGTATGAAAGGCAAATGAGAGATCAATGGGGATTTTCAAGCCGGGAGTCTCACGGTCGAGGTTCGGTCCATAGGGGGCACCACACAGGTAGTTCACCCATTCAGCCCGGCACTGGTAATCATCTTTATAATCACTCTCATCTGCATTCAAATTGTAAACCAGTGTATCAGGCATCCCAGCATATTGCAGGTAGTAGCGGGCTGCTTCAGCGAATCGGGGTCGCCCACTGATTTGCCCTTCGCGGGCAATATTCCCCATGCCCCCTCCAAAGCGAATGGCATCGGCACATACGTATTGGCCGGATTCGTTACTTCGGTTGGTAAGCTCAACTCTATGGATATCCACATTCAGAGCCTGATTGAAATCGAAGGTTCCCAGATAAATCCAGGTACGGCCTCCAATTTGCTGATTCACTAAAAACTCTGTCTGCCCACCTGTATGAAAAACGGTATAATGAGCATCTGTCACATTACTGTCTGCAGCACTGTAGGCAACGTAGACAGCATATTTACCTGCTTCAGGAAGACTGGGAATCCAGCGTATTTTAGCGCTTCCACTGGTGTCTGCCTTGATAATTCGGGATGTTCCCATAAAAAAGGGATTGTCTCCAGAGACATAGGGAGGCGTCCCAATTCCAAATCCGGGTTCTGCAAGAGTTGACCATTTTCCCGTTTTGGAGTCATATTCCTGATATGCTGGTGTTACATCGGGTGTATCATTATCTATGATGACTTCATTGGTCTGGATATCGCGCTCTCTAGGCATGAATACCTGGGCACCGGCATTTTCCAACATGGGCACGAGATACTTGAGAGTAAAGGACATGGGGAGCAGATCTTCCACGGTCTCAAAGACACGGGCTCGCTGCCACTCCCAGCGCTGTAGCTTTTGTTCATAATACCAACCATGACTATGCCATAATGCGATATTGCGGTTGTAGAGGCCAGCAGAAGGAATCCATGGATGGTTAACATTACGCACCAGTGGAAAGGATCTGGATCCAGGAGCAGGCATCCTGGATGGGTCATAACTACGTTTGCTGCTCCGGTAATAATTTGGTATGAGATCTTCAATCCGGTGGTCCAGACAATAAATCTTTAAATTGTACGCACGGAATTTGCGACCGAGAAATGCTTGAAGACTTGAGTGGATATCTTTAACCATCTCTTCCCGCATGGGTATGTTGCCAAAATTTCGATTAAAATGGATTTCAAGCTGCTTAAAATAGGAATCGATAATGATGGTGTCGATTTTTGTGTATTTGTTCAATTTGATTGGAGAATCTGGCTGAATACTTGATTGAATAAACTGCTCAACAGCGCGGTAAGCCTTTTTGGTAGTGCGATCCATATTTGCGTAATCGTAGCTGGATTTCCCGGGTTTGCTGGACGTGCAGGTTACCAGAAATGACACAAGAAAAATTGTGAGAATTTTTAGATTTAGATTCATGCTCAGAGGCTCCCAATGATTGGTCAACAACATAAGAAATCCTGTGAGATATTCAATTAGACAAGCGCACAGGACTTCCCCCGAAACCTGAGATAAGAATTGCTTAAAGTGTTGGTGTGTAAGGTATTGCAGGATTCTGCAAGTGGCGGAGGCTGTTTTTGTTAAAAAACGGGGGTACTTCTGATTGCCATAAATAGGATAGCGCC
>JAIPGJ010000135.1 GCA_021736185.1 Fidelibacterota bacterium
GAGCCCTGAATGGTATTGGTATAGACCATGGAGTTAGCGCCACCAAACATCATATATCCGAAAATGAAAATGACTATCCCCAACAGGGCGGCTATTTCTGAAATCGCCAGACTGCTTGATAGCACTTTGGTAAGACCCACAACAATGAGAACGATAAAGGTGATGAGTAGCAGTGATAATATTGCGAAAAATATCTGGTAACCCTTGCTATGGTAGCGAACGCCCATCCATTGTGATAGCGTTAACACCTTAACCGTTGTCCCAAATTTCCGAAACCCCTTGCTGAGTATTACCAGAGAAACCATGGCCGCAAGCGGCAGAACCACAGCATAGGATATCACCGCTGAGATACCATAAAGTGCAATAAAGCCTGGATTGATAATAAAAGTGGCTGCACTGGTCATGGAGGCAGCCAGTGAAATTCCCACAGCCGCAGGTGAAAATAAAAAGGATCCCAGAGCATAGTCCTGCATATTTTTAGTTTTACGGGCTCCCCTGACGACCAGCACGAGAATACCGCTGGCCAGTAGAATCATCAGAATCCAACTATATAAAACCATATCTGTGTTCGTATTCATGGTTTACTCCCTACCAGATCCACGCTGAGCAAGCAAAGGCCAATCCACCACCTGATCCCATGAAGACAATCAAGTCTCCCCGGTTCAGCTTGCCCTGCTCGTGGGCTTCATTCAATGCCATTGGAATACATGCGGAACCGGTATATCCATAATAGGACATGACGGTCTGGGCTTTTTCCATAGGTAGCTCCAGGGCTTCCATGGTCGCCCGAATACTGTTGATATTTATCTGGGTGAAAAAGACCTGCTTTACATTGGATAATTTGTGACCGCTATCAGCCACAACCTTGCGAACCATCTTTTCCCAGGTAATGGGATTGAGCTCCTTGGGGAACTTCTTGACAAATTTCAAGAGATGATCCTTGTTATTCAGCACTTCCTGAGTGATCGGTGTCTTCACACCTCCGGCATAAATCCCCATCCAGTCCGCATACTGTCCTTCGGTATGGAGCAAACCCTGGAGATGTCCAATACCTTCTGGATCAGAGCCAAGCAGAACTCCAGACGCTCCGTCGGCAAACAGGGTCACCGTTTTTTTGTCCTGTAAATCCAGATAACGGGACATCCCATAGGCTCCGATGACCAGGATGTATTTGTATTTGGGGTCAGCCTGAATGTATTTAGCGCCCATATCAATGGATGTCACAAATCCTGCGCAAGCGGCATTCAGATCAAAGGTTCCCGCTCTTCTGGCTCCCAGACGATCCTGGATCACTGAAGCCGTTGACGGAGAGATATATTCCGGTGTATCCGTAGATACAATGATAAGATCGAGTGCTTCTGGTTTCACGTTGGCATTGGCCAGAATGCTGCGCGCTGCTGATTCAATGAGATCAGCCACACTTTCACCCTCAGATAACCAGCGACGCTCCTTAATGGTGAGATTATCTTCCAGCCAATCCGAGACATTCTCACCTAGAATTTCATCAAAGTAAGCATTGGGGACAATACGATCAGGTACGGCTGTGCCTGTGGCTAGGATTCGTGCGTTGCGAGATACCGGCATCAGGAAATCAAACCTCCATCCACTGATAGTGTAGTACCATGAATAAAAGAGGCTTCATCTGAAGCCAGAAAGGCATAGGCCGCTGCGACTTCTGAGGGTTCACCAATTCGTTGCATGGGTGCTTTGCCAGCCATCATTTCAATGACTTTCTCTGGCATCTTTTTGACCATCTCGGTAGCGATAAAGCCAGGAGCGACGGCGTTCACGCGGACACCTTTGCGTCCCAATTCTCTCGCCCATACCTGAGTCATGCCAATCACACCTGCTTTGGAGGCCACGTAGTTGGTCTGACCAAAATTGCCATAAAGCCCAACCACGGAGCTGGCATTGAGAATGACACCGGAGCCTTGAGTAACCATCTGCCGGGCTGCTGCCTGGCCACAGATAAATACTGCTTTTAAATTCACTTCAATCACCTGATCAAAATCTGTACTCTCCATCTTCAACAGGGTGGCATCTCGGGTAATTCCGGCATTATTGATCAGGATATCCAGGCGACCATACTTTTCAACAATGGCTGTGACGGCGCCTTGCACTGCTGCTTCATCCGTAACATTCACGGAGCGGAATTCTAATCTACTGTCGCTGGTTTGAAGCTCTGAACATAGCTTATCCCCCATTTGTTGCTGAATATCCCAGGCCGAAACGATAGCGCCTTCAGCCAAAAACCTTTCCACCGTTGCCCTACCTATTCCAGCAGCCCCGCCAGTAACAATCGCAATTTTTCCTTTGAGTCTTTCCATATCTTCCCTAATCGTGGTGAGCTTTACAAATCTGTTTGTTCTTGTCGCCACTTCTCTATAAAAACATTTAAGTGTTCCTGCATCTGTGTATTGAACTGGACCATTTCTGCCATGCGCGATTTAAATTTTTTCACGTCCGGGTCATCCATGTTCTTGAGTTTTCGCTCAAACTCTTTAGCCAGAGTAAGATTTCTTTTCAAGAGCTGAGCCTGGTTAATAAAAGCCTGAAGAAAGACATGGTCCACAACCTGATAGTAGTCTTTCCGATCTCCCCCGACCCAGATCCTTTTTACCAGATTGTGATCTCGGAGTCGTCGTAATATTTGGCTCACAGGACCCTTGCTCACCTGCAATTCCTCGGTCATCGTATCCAGGGACAAAGCATCATCGCAGTACAACAACAGTCCTACAATGCGTCCCATGAGTGTGGGCAGACCAAAATCCTTGTAGGCATCGCCAAAACGATTCACGAATTCGTGCTTTAATACTTCAGTCTTCATAAAATCCTGCGTTTGGTATTTTTCAAATATACAATAAGTTTAAATGAAAACAAGCATTTCTACACCAGAATATTGGCGGAGTATTTATGTAAAGATTAAGGTTTGTTGGATTGAGTTAGATGAACTCATTTAGACCGATGATCCACCGGTCCAAATGAGTTCATACTTCGACTAGCCTGGCATGGTTTACAATCGCACGCCAGTTAAACAGCCTTCGATTCCCCTTGAATCCCAAGACCACTGATCTGCATTTCCATCACTGCAGGCTCGATCTCTTCAGGAGTCACATCTACACCATGATATAATTTCATCCACATGACTCGGACCTTATTGGTAACCATATAGCTGGCTGGCAAAACCACCAGAATGAGAAAGGTGCCAAAAAGCAATCCGTAAGCCAGCGAAACTGCCATGGGAATCAGGAACTGTGCCTGTCGACTGGTTTCGAAAATCAGGGGAGCCAGACCAAAGGCGGTGGTAAAAGTTGTCAGCAGAATGGGACGCAATCGAGAAACGCCGGCATCATAGACAGCATCATATAACAACATCCCCGATTTGAGATTACGGTTGATCTTATCCACCAGTACAATACTATCATTTACTATGATACCCGTAAGTGCCAGGATACCGTAGACTGATAGTGTGTTAACCTGCAGCCCCTGAATTCCATGCCCCCAGAATGCACCAATCACACCAAAGGGAATCAATCCAAAAATGAGGATAGCCTGGATATATGAGCGAAAAACCAGAATCAATAGAATGAACATGCCGGCAAAAGCCAATGGAAACGTACGCTGGAAGCTGGCACCTGTCTTGGCCTGGTCCCGGGATTGACCTTCATAGGATACTGAGACACCCTGAACCTGGGCCAGCACTCTTGGAACAACGACTTCTCGAATCTCTGCCAAAATGGGAGGAAGATCGAGACTGGCATCAGAAAGATCAGCCTCAACCGTGAGTTCACGTTTTTTGTCCAGATGACTGATGGAGGTGATTCCACGTTTCAACGTGTACTCTGCCAGCTCACCAAATGGATATTCAGATCCATCTGCCGTTCTGATCCGCATGCGGTCGAGGAAGCCCAGAGACGAGCGATCCTCTGGTGAGTATCTGACCCAGACACGTACCTCATCCTGACCCCGTTGAATACGCTGTACTTCCTGGCCAAAGAATCCCTGGCGAACCTGGCCAGCCACATCTCTTAGGGTAAGACCCAGAGAATAAGCTCGGGGCTTTAATTTGATATCGATTTCCCGTCTGCCTTCTTTACTCCCCAGGGAGACATCTTGCAGCGTAGAAAACTGCTCCAGCTCAGCAGTAAGTAAAACACTGGCCTTGCGCAGCTCATCAATATTACTGCCCAGCAGACTTACCTGGACCGGCTTGCCAAAGAAACTTGCGCGACCAAAGGATATTTTCTGAGCTTCCGGGACAGCCCCTATGGCATCTCGAAGCCGGTTGGCGATGAGATAACTATCCATGCCTCGTTGCTCTCCATCCAGCAGCTGTAAGGTCAGTTTTCCTGTATGGCTGCCGTTATCGCCAAAATCGTTGGAGCCAATGTCGCGCTTGATACCCAGAATGAGTGGTTCCCCATCCTCTCGTTCAGCGCTCATTTCGGTATTGACCTCCCACACGACGGTCTCGATTTTCCTCAATATCCGTTCAACATCTGCATCTTGCCGTCCAGCAACCAGGCTGACATTCACGGGCAGGGTATCCCCATCAATAAAGGGGAAAAAGGTAAACCCGATAAAACCACCGCTAAAAAGACCCACAGTAATAAGTACAGTGGCAATGGGTGCACTCACCGTAATCCATTTATGATTCATGGCGAATTTCAGGGAAGGAGCATACATCCGGTGGGTTATAAAATGGATGATTCTTTCAATCAGCTTACGACCAGCCGAGTCCTTGGTATGAGCGTGCAAACCCTTTGAGTGGGCGAGGTGAGCCGGAAGAATGAGGAATGACTCGATGAGGGAAAAGATCAGGGCCGCCACGACGACAGCAGCCAGATTCCAGATAAAGCGACCTAAAAAACCATCCAGAAAGAAGAAGGGTAGAAAAACGAGGATGGTTGTCATGACGGAGGTGGTTACGGGTCCCACCATGATGATGGTCCCATCTATGGCCGCCCGGACCCCTTTCTTACCCCGTTCGAATTCAGAGAAGATGGACTCAGAGACCACGATGGCATCATCCACCAGAATACCAATGACAATGATCATGCCGAACAGGGAGATGACATTCAGTGTAATCCCGGCAAAGCTCAACACCAGGAACATCCCGGCAAATGAGAACGGAATACCGATGGCTACCCAGAACGAAATCCGCAGATTCAGGAAGAAGCTCAAGCTCAGGACCACCAGGATCAATCCAAAAAATCCGTTGCTGATCAGAAGGTCTATTCTCTGGCGCAGACTGATGGTATTATCATTTAACACCATGGCCGTAATGACCGTATTCTCCTCATTGAATTCAGCCACCATTTGTTTGGCCAAGGCAGCCACATCAAGGACATTCTCCTCCTTGGTTTTGTCAATATTCAGGACAACGGCCGTCTGATTGTTATAATAGGTCTTGTCAGGCGTGTCTGCCCAGCGTTCTCGAACGGTGGCCACGTCTTTGAGGTAGATCAGATTGCCATCACTGTCGCCTCGAAGAACCAAATTTTCCAGATCAGCCGCAGTATATTGTCTGCCGTAGGCTCGAATGAGAATCTCTTCATCCCGGGTTTCAAATTTTCCACCGGACAGATTGACATTTTCGGATTGTACCCGTCGAGAGATTTCATCAAAAGACAGCTTATAGCGTCTAAGATCCGCCTCGGAGACCTCGATGGAAATTTCCACACCGGGGTATCCCTGAATGGTGACCTGGGAAATGGTGGGTGTGGCGATGAGGCGGTCCCGCAGTTCCTCGGCATAGACCTTCATGGTTCGCAGGTCGGTTTCTCCGTAAAGCACAATGGAAAGCGCCCGGCTGCGAAATTTCTGCTGAAAGACGACCGGTTTCTCGGCACCCAGGGGGAATGAGCTGATCCGATCCACCGCATTTTTAACCTCGGTAAGGACCTTATCCATATCCGCACCGCTGATGGTCTCCACATTAACAAAGCCCACATTTTCACTTGAGGTAGAGGTGACGCGGTCGATGCCATCCAGACCATCCAGATTTTCCTCTATCTTGAGAATGACACCTTCTTCAACTTCTTCAGGAGAGGCACCGGGATAGAGAACTTGAATGCTGATCTGACTTGGCTCTATCTCAGGAAAGGTGGAATATCGGAGATTACTGAGAGCGATCCCACCAAACAGCAATACGCCAAAGAGCAAAACGTTGCTCCAGATGGGATAGCGGGCGAAAAACTCGATAACACGTTTCATCTGCAGACCTAGTTTTTCAGATCAAGACTTGGAATGGCCTTGGCTGGCATTCCTTCAGAGACACCCTGGAGAAGTTCAGTGACCAAGGTGTCACCTGGTGTTAGGCCGCCATCGAGGATGTAGAAGTCCCCTTCCTCAAAAGCGATGTCAATATCACGCTGGACAAATTTTGAGTCCTTCACTAAAAAGACATAGGACTCCTCATAGACTGCTTTTCTGGACACTTTCATGGCATTGGGGATGGTCTGCGCCATAATTACAGCTTTCAGAAAGATGCCTGCAGTAGGTGTCACATCTGCGGTATCATCCAGTTTGATATAGGCGAAAATAGATTGGGACCTGGTATCGATGACATTCCCGATCCGGTCAATATGACCTTTCCATTTGATGGAGCCATCCGGGGTAGTCAGGTCGACCCTGGAATTGGCTTGTATCCAGCGGATATCAGCTGCAGGAACTTGTATTTCGACCTCCAGTTCATCCAGGTTGATGATCTCAGCCAAACGGGTTCCGGGAGCAGCCGTACTACCTACTCTGAGCTGGGCGCTGAC
>JAIPGJ010000136.1 GCA_021736185.1 Fidelibacterota bacterium
GTATCTCAGTCCCAGTGTGGCTGATCATCCTCTCAGACCAGCTACTGATCGTCGCCTTGGTAGGCCATTACCCTACCAACTAGCTAATCAGACGCAGACCCATCCGAAGACGGTAGCCGAAGCCACCTTTGATCACAAAGACCAGGGTCAAAGTGATATTATTCGGTATTAGCACTAATTTCTCAGTGTTATCCCAAATCTTCAGGCAAGTTGTCTACGCGTTACTCACCCGTTCGCCAGTTTAATAAGATTCCGAAGAATCCGTTCTCCTTAGACTTGCATGTGTTAAGCACGCCGCCAGCGTTCGTCCTGAGCCAGGATCAAACTCTCCATTGTAGTTTGTTTATGACTCTATTTCATTTTACTTTTTTTAAACTCATTGTAATTGTCGGTATCGTCAAATGAGATACCTCATATTGACCTAGACCGTGCATACCCAATTTTCAAATATCAAGGAGAATTATTTGCATTCTCCGCTCTCGTTTCGGAAAGCTCGCAAATATACTTTTGTACCTATGGCACGGCAACACTAAATATCAACTTTTATAAAAAAAATTGAGGTTGTCTGGCCACCTGATACCTATCTCCTGTCATAAAGCGGCGCGATAATAATCTGCCCACTACCTCTTCACAACAATTATTTGTAAAATCTCACAAAAATACGACTAATACTTCTGAGTTCATGTCTGAATCCAACGTCGCTTTCATTGTATAAATCACCTTAACATTATGTTCTTATAATATTTAAGGTGGTATTATTCGCAGCTTTTCGCTGCTTTGCTTGTTCGCCATAAACGTCTCATAGTCACTTTGAGGCCATTCCCAGCCCAACATCCGCATCGGTGGATAGTCCGGAAAGGTCCTGAAAATAATAATTCACATTTCGGAAAGGTTAAGTCGCAACCCTTCAACTCGAACCGACAAAACGCTCCCTCAATCGAATTGGCCCAATTTCGTGACACTTTGATCTGCAACAGGAGGTGATTAACATAAAAAAAGGGAGCCTGAATTCAGACTCCCTTACACTTTAAATGCTTACCCGTTTCTCAGGGCATAAACAGAACCTACTTCAGAAGCGTCATTTTCCGAACCAGGTTGCCCTGCTGAGTGGATAGTCGGTAAAAGTAGATACCAGCGTCAGCCGGCTTGCCCTGGATCTTTCCCTGCCAGCTCACGCTGTAGGACCCGGCTGTGATTCGACTCGAAATCAATTCGTCAACTACCCTGCCCCTGATATCCAGAATCTGCAAGGTGACATAACTGTCTTCGGCGATATCAAAACCAATGAGAGTTGAGGGATTAAATGGATTAGGATAATTGGTATATAATCTATGACGCGTCGGTAATTCAGCTCGATCCACCACGGGTACCAGTGTTGGCAGGACTCCTGTCCTGTGCAAGTTACCACGATGAGTGGCCCAATAGCTGGCAGTTTCACCTGAGGTGGGCAAATCCATGACCATGAGCTTGTTATCTGAGCCAACAATAATTTCCAAGTCACCATCGCCATCCAAATCGGCGACTGATGGAGATCCCTGAATGTTACCTGACCCGTTAACAGGAAAACCTCCAATACTGGATCCATCCAGGTTTAGACCATATAAATTACGATCATTGGAACCGATGAAGACTTCAGCCGATCCATCATTATTGATATCAACCAGGGCTGGGGAACTATAGATGGATCCACCTGTGGCCACTGGCCACCCATTCAGGTATGTCCCTGTATGATCAACAGCATAAATCAGTCTGTCAAGACCACCAAAAAAGATTTCCAGGTCACCATCACCATCCATATCGGCGATGGATGGATCAGCCTGAATGTCCTGGGAGGAACTGCTCACATACCACAATTCATTTCCCCCAGCATCATAAGCGTGAAGCTTATTGTCATTACAGCCAAAAACAATTTCAAGTGACCCATCAGCACTTCCATCAAGATTGGCCAAAAGTGGAGCGGACCTTACATGGTCTGCCAGAGCTACTGGAAAACCGGCTGCTTCGGTACCATCCAGATTTATAGCGTGGAGATGATCACCCCAGGTCCCGACGATGATGTTGGGATTGCCGTCAGCATCGATATCACCAATGGCAGCGCCCACCGTCATGTTACCATCCAGTGTCATGGGGAAGTTTGACAGCATGGTGCCATCGTGGTGCATGACAGCCAATTCACCATTGTAGGAAACACTGACAATCTCAAGATCTCCATCACCATCAAAGTCATATAAACTTGCTGGTGCGAACAAAAAGCCCGGAGCCACATGGATGGATTCAGCAGTACCATCATGTTGTACAACGTAGAGATTAAGATCCAAGCCACCTACGACCACTTCCAAATCGCCATCATTATCAATATCTCCAACGGCAGGCGTTGCCTCAGCCAGGTAGTTGAGCATGACAGGGAAACCGGGAATTTCGTTCCCAGATGTATCGATGGCGTGCAGGAGGCTGTCATAGGCTGTATAAATGATTTCTTTGCCGCCATCACCATCAAGATCCACTACTGCATTGCCACCCTTTATCATGCTGGATGCAATGGGGAAGTTTGTCTGCCAGATACTCACATCTACGGAAAACTCCAAGGTCTCTGTGTAGGGATAATCTGAGCCATCATTTGCGGTAACAATGAGCTCCAAGGGTAATGGTCCTGAAGGAGAATTTTCAGCAACAGAAAAACCATATCTATCAATGATATTCACACCGATATTACCACTGTTTATACTTTCGCCATAACTCCCCGTGCTATCAGTAATCATTACGTATTCGCTGCGACTACGAAGTATCCCGGTTACACTCAATGCATCAGACCAACCTGCGCTGTTAAACAGATTGATTCTCATCAATGCAGATTCACCCGGTGAAAGCAGGCCATCCCCATGGTCATTGGTCAGTGTCAGGCTATAGGAGTTATAGGATAATTGAGGGTAATGTAAACGGCCAATAGAATTAAAAATATTGACCCGTCCCGTGCCCAATTGGCCGGCATAACTTGGATTAATATGATCAATGGAGTCGGCACTTGAGAGAATATTGTCAACCAGCCAATCAATTGAGGCTTCCGGGTAAGCCGACTTTAACAGTCCAAAACAAGATGCTACCAGGGGTGAGGCCATGGAAGTACCATTCCAGGACTGGTATGAACCAGCCGTTGTATATACCGTACTCAGAATGTTCTCCCCCGGAGCGCTGATGCTGACACCTGAAAAATACCCAAAGCTTCCGGGAGTTCCACTCTCTACACCATAGTTGGCCCAGCTAAAATTATCAGAGCTGCCGAGAGCGGTTACCGAGACCACATGATCGTAGCCTGAAGGATATGCAGGTGAATCTGAAGGGCTTCCATCGGGATTTCCATTACCAGCGGAAGAGACTACCAAAGCACCATATGTATTGTAGATCAAATTGTAGACTGCCTGATCTGATGAACTGTAACCACCACCACCCCAGGATAAATTTAGGATGTCAGCACCAGCTTTGGCGGCATACAGTACACCAGTCTGTGAATTTGAGAGACCACCATCGCCATCATCGACCAGCATTTTTACACACATCAAAGTGCCATTAAACATGGCGCTGGCAGTACCAATTCCATTATCCGTGGCTGCACATAAAAGCCCACCTACGTGGGTACCGTGCATCTTATTTGCCAGATCGGCAGGACCAGAAATAGCGCCCATGGGATCATTATCCGGGTCAACACCACTGGTTGCACCAGCTACGTCATAGCCGAATAAATCATCCACATAGCTGGAAGGGTTATTATCCCAATCATCAGCATCCAGGCCATCCATAAAGGGAGACGAACTATGGAGTGCATCCTGGAGATCGACTGTGCGATTCCCGTCGTAATCAATTACATAGGCAGCCACCTCTTCAGCAGTAACTATCCCATTTGAATTTGCATCCACAGCATCAAAGATGTCTACCGGAATCTCGGCCTGATTAATCCAGATACGATCCCTGAGGTCGGGATGGGTATATTGTACACCAGAATCCACACTGGCCATCACAATCGCTCTATCTCCTGGTAACACGCCTCCAGCTATGTCAAACAAATCCCAGGCTTCTGGTGCATCCACTTTTGCCAGGTACCACTGGTTACTAAAACGTGGATCATTGGGAGAATAGTGAAGACGATAGATGACCTCTTTTTCAGCATATAGAACGCTGGGATCAGCAGAAAAGTCTGCAACCAGTTGTTCAAGATCACTGCGTCCGGAGCCCACACGCAGCCGATATATGTTTGACAGGATGATATCGCCATCCATATCATCAGGGGTAGAGCCAGGAAGATACTGTTCCATAAGCACAATTTCTCTCAGGGATATAAGTTTATCCAGGCTTGATATGCCAGTTACTGGGACACCGCTTCGAACATCTACCTTATCAATCATGATGTCTGGTTGTAAACAGATCAGGAGACGATCGCCATAATAGACCGATTTTTTGGGGGACCCGGCATAAACCAATGATGCCATGAGAAGTAAACTAATGAATATATGTTTTTTCATGCTTTTCCTTATCCCCCATGAAACAAAACGAGCTGAATTCCACCACACGGATCTTCAGCTCGTCAAGTTTTCGGCTAACTTTAACTATTTGAGCAAAATCATCTTTCTTGTAAGATGTACATTGCCGGTATTCAAAGTATATATATAAATTCCTGAGCTCATATGAGATCCATCAATACTGAGTCGATATGAACCCGCGTTCTGGTATTCTTGAACCAGAACATCCACTTCCCTACCACTGAGATCGAAGACCTTCAATTCTACATTGCCTGATTCAGGCAGTGTATAAGAGATCTCTGTACTGGGGTTGAAGGGGTTCGGGTAATTTTGTTCCAGGGAGTAGTTGCTGGGCAAGTTACCTTGGTTAAACTCATCAATGCCCACCAGCACAAAGGCTGTATCAACATCTATCCTGTACATGAGATTATATTCCAGTCCCAGACTTGACATATTCGCCCAGTTGATATTTCCATCACCATCCACGAGGGCATAATATGAGTTCCCTGAATAGCCTCCATCAGTATCAGCACCCATGGAAGGACTCCCGGGCAGTTCTTTAATTCCAAAATAAATTGAACCGCCATCAATCCAGATTGAGTCAGCTGTAAAATCCCAAACATTCCAACCGCTCTCCGGGAAGGTCCAGCCGTGGAGCGCCAACTGTGTTAAGGGCAAACCACTGGCACCATCATCATCCCAAACATAGGCGAGAAAGGGAGTCGGTTCATCATCATGCACATAGGCCTTCACTCTCTTCAGCAGCGTTGGATAGCCACTGGGAGTAAATTTTACAGCCTGGTAGTTTCCTGAACCAATATTCATTCCAAACTCTGCAGTGCCATCATCATAGGCAATTTCAAGGACCGTCTGCGATTCTGGTTCTGCCATTGCCTCCAGGGAAAGAGCACTCTCTCCATTGGGGTAATTGGCAGAAACAGCATAATAGTAGGTCTCACCATTCGATGCATCTGTATCCAGATAGCTTACGGCATCTAGATTACTGGCCAGCGCGGATCCAAAGGAACTTCCCGATAGTCGACGATAAACATTATAAGATTCTGGTGAGAACTCAGGATCGGGAATAATAATTTCTGCTCTGATAGCCAGATTGGAGATATCATTGTAGGCTTCCGTGATATCCACCCAAGCGGTACCGCTCCAGACCACGGAGTTACCAGTGGATGGATTCGCTACGGAGATGGAATCGGCCAACAAGCCCTGATCTCCTGTAGCACCCGCAGAAAAGTTTCCTACACAGAAGGCGAATTTTTCGCCAGCGCTGAAAGACAAACCGGTTCCACTCAGATCAACAGTGGTGGCAGATGGATAGTCCTGGACTGCAACATCTTCCATGGTAAATAATAATTCATCAGGCAGGTTATCGGCACCAACAGAATACACGGAGGCATCTGCTGTACCTGAAAAAGCACCTGACAGGGACAACATATAAAACTTCATTGCCCCGAGGAAACTATTGTCTTCAGCCGCTTCGAACATGACTCCATAAGGTTGAGTGTCATTCAGAAAGTATCTCCAGGCGGCAGGATTATCATGGGCTATTTGAGAGACATCACCAGAGATTGGTGGCGCCCAGGTCACATTGACCTGTGAATCCCCAGCCTCTGCCACCAGGCTGGTGGGGATTGGCAGAGTCCCGCTAAAAGCCAGATGCCACAAGTCCCCAGCGATAGGGACATTGGATGCTGCTACCCAGCCTTCGCTGGTTTCACCATCATTGGTTAGGACACCGGCGATATCAATATTATCAATAATCCACCCAAAATAGGCTGGATTGTCCACTGTGCTTTCTGAAGGATCAGAGGCAAAGGCAAAACGAATCATAACTTCAAGATTTCGGTAGCTATCCGGGATGGTAACGGTTACCGCTTGCCATCCATTGGAAGAACCTCCCCAGCCCCCAATTCCAGCTCCCTCACCAAACTCATAGCCAAAACTATAGAGTGAGGTTGAATTGTATGCAGGTGAAACACTATTCAATACTTCCCAGGTGGCTCCGCCATCGGTGGAAATACGCACATTTGTACCATCCCAACCATTATATGGAGTCGTGGCACCGACTGTGGTCTCAACATTTCTATTTTGCTGAAAAGTAATCGTATTGCCTGCTATATCCGGCAGTGTGACCGGAGGTGAATCCAGAACCTGGTACCAATGATCTCCATAGCCACCAGCTGTTCCCAATTCAGGGTCATTCATGGCCCAGGACTGAC
>JAIPGJ010000015.1 GCA_021736185.1 Fidelibacterota bacterium
GGCGATAATAAAACCCAATTCATGCAGCACAGGAGGACTTAATTCGTAGGTCAATGACCGGGTCTCTTTGACCGCATAGCTTATATCGTTCTCAATGGCCTTAAGTTTTTCCCGTAGCGTTTCATCGGAAATATCCTTCATGATACCGGTTATTTTGATCTTAGCCATGGCCAGGCTTTGCCCCAGATTATCGTGGAGGGCGATGGCCAGATTTCTGCGTTGAGCCTCTTCTGCGAGAATGAGATCAGCAGACACCTGTTTTAACATGTTCTGGTATTCCCATATCTCCGCTTCCACTTTTTTTCGTTCGGAAATATCCCGGGCGATGATCTGAGTTGCCTTCTTTCCTTCGAATTCAATCGGTAGAGCAGAAACCTCAACGGGCACCAATTGACCGTCACTTGTTTCATACACATCTTCTACAGATCTTAATTCTCTTTTACCGCTAAGCATGGCAACTTCGAGCTCGTTTGAGATTTCCCGGCGCGATTCCTGGATCAGCTCACTCCCTTTTATACCAATCAGCTCGGAAGCTTTGGCATACCCAAGCATATCAAGCATCTTCTGATTGACATGGACAATAATTCCATCAACATGTATGACTACACCATCACTGGCGTATTCAATAATGCGATGATAATTGACTTCTTCCTTCTCGTGATATTGACGGATCTGCAGGTCTTTCTGTTGAATAGAACTAATCCTTCCAGGGTCTGTAATGAATGATGGTTCTCATAAGTGAAGCTTGTGGAGCGATCAATACACCGGTTTCCATTTTGGTTTAGAGAGCGGGTGAGGAGAATCGAACTCCCGCCATCAGCTTGGGAAGCTGAGGCACTACCATTATGCGACACCCGCATGAAAATGAGCGCCCGAAATTAAAAGAATTTAGGACAACATCGCAAGTCAAATACCGGGGTTAGCTATTTAGCAGGACATCTTTATGACTGTATTTGTCATCAACATCTCATGGGAAGTGCAAATTCCGGCGCCAAAGAGATCAGTCTGATTTTGAATCGTAATTTTCCTCTTCTAAATTATTTTTTTTGCCCTGGAGATTTTGATTAAAAACGCTAAATCTTTGATACACAGGGGCTCACATTCAGATACAAGATGTAGCGCTTTAAATTTACACACCGCAACATTTTGTATTTTTATACAAATTGATTCTTGCCATAATTTGTCCCTCCTCTATATTCGTCTCACTGGAAAATAGTGACCAGAATCACGTGCAGGACACCATACAAACCAGTTAACCAACAATTGGGCAAAGAACTTCTCGCTGTCATTTTTCCGCTTTTTTTGATCTGAGGAGTTAAGCAACCAACTTTTAGATAATCGCTGAGGAGCAAACCTACATGTCCGAAACCATACCCTTCCCGTTTGAGTCAACTAAAAATGATCCCCGCAAAGCCCCTCTGCAACATGCGGAATTGCAGATTGAAGCGATCGTTAATCCAGCCACCGTCAGAACTGGATCAGATATTGACACTTACTATGGTCTTGATGAACTTGGGAAAAGTGTTCTAAAAAATAAATACCTCGCACCCAACGAAACATCCCCAGAAGACCTGTGGCGCAGATTAGCCAAAGCCATGGCCGGATTAGAAGCTAAACCGGAAGTATGGGAAGATCGTTTTTACACGATTCTCCATGATTTCCGCTTTGTGCCAGGTGGACGCATCATGCATGGCGCCGGTCGCGAAGATATTAAAACCACTTTGAATAACTGTTATGTCGTGGGCATCAAATCTGATTCAATTAATGCCATTTACGATGCCATTATCCAGGAAGCCAAGACCTATAAATATGGGGGTGGTTGTGGACATGACCTCTCCGTTTTGCGTCCCAAAGGCTCATCCATTGATGGTACCGGTGGTGAGTCCTGTGGTCCCGTCGGCTTTATGAACCTGTTCAGTGAAAACACCAATACCATCGCACAGCATGGACGTCGCGGTGCCAATATGCAAACCCTCCGAGTTGATCATCCAGATATTGCCGAGTTCGTAGAAGTCAAAAGAGATCTATCCAAAGTCAAATATTCAAATATCTCCGTCCTCCTCACCCATGAATTCATGGAAGCTGTTGACCTGGATAGCGATTTCGAATTGCGCTGGAATGATAAAGTCTACGAAACCATTCGTGCTCGTGAACTCTGGGATAAAATTATCAGTGCAGCTCATGCCAGTGCTGAACCGGGAATCATATTCTGGGACACCATGGTGGACTATCACAATGCTGAATATTGCAGTCCCCTGGTGAGTACCAACCCCTGTGGTGAACAACCCCTCCCCGATGGTGGAGCCTGTAACCTGGGTGCCATCAACCTGGCCCGCTTTGTCAATGCCGACGGTGACTTCCTCTGGGATGAGTTTCATGACACCATCCGCCTCAGTGTCCGCTATCTGGATAATGTCATTGACTATAATGTGGATCGTCATGCCTTGGAAGATCAGAAAAAGAATGCCCTGGGTGACCGACGGGTTGGACTGGGAATTCTGGGTCTGGCAGATATGCTCATGCTGCGTGGCATCAAATATGACACAGATGAAGCTCTGGAAGCCGTTGAAGAAGTCATGCAAATGCTTTCGGGCACGGCCTACAAGACTTCTATTGAATTGGCCAAAGAGAAGGGATCTTTCCCCAATTATCAATGGAATGGCTATAAGAAGAGCAAGTTTATCCAAAATTTGTCTCCTGAGATTCAGGAAGAAATCAAGACCCATGGTATCAGAAATGCCACGATACTCACTGTCGCCCCCACTGGCTCTGGAGCCATTGTTGCCCAGGTCAGCTCAGGTGTGGAGCCCATTTTCAATATCAGTTACAAACGACGGGTAAAGAAGAACAGTGGCTTTGGTGAGGAATTTGATGAATTCAAAGTGGTCCACCCCACCATTTTAAAGAAGTATGGTGGTGATGCTGACCTGCCAGATTCAGTCATTACGGCTCATGATATTGATCCTTACTTCAGAGTGAAGATGCAGGGAACCATACAGCGCTACATTGATGCTTCCATCAGTTCCACGGTGAACCTGCCTGAAGATGTGGACATGGAGACCGTGGCTAATATCTATAAGGCTGCCTACAAAGCGGGTCTTAAAGGGATTACCGTTTATCGCGAGGGTAGCCGGGATGGCATCCTGATTTCAGACAAACAGGATAAAAAGAACACAGCCGCTCAAGCCAGCCCTGCTGCGGATCCAGAATTGGTTCTGCATCCACCCTCACTGCGACCGCGCTTACGCCCCAAGGATACCTTTGGAGTCACCCACCGGATTCGGACTGGCGAAGGCACGCTGTATATCACCATCAATCACGATGAAAATGGTCTGTGTGAAATTTTCACAACCATTGGAAAAGCCGGCGGGAATGCGGCCGCCCAGGCTGAAGCCATCAGCCGTCTGATCTCCCTTTCACTGAGAAGTGGCATGGATGTGGACGAAATTATCAAGCAACTCAAGGGTATCAGTGGACCGAATCCTGTCTGGGAGAATGGTCAATTGATTCTTTCTACTCCTGATGCCATTGGTAAAGCCTTGGAACAGCATATGAATGAGTATAGAAAGAATCAACCCTCTCGCGAACAGAATTTTGGAATGGTAGAATCCGACGACAATAGCGATGAAGTCAGCGGTGCCCACTTCAACATGGTTGAGCCCGGCAATGAGGGGATTTCAAAAACCATGACAACCTGTCCAGAATGTGGATTAACCATTTCCCACGAAGGAGGCTGTCTTCTCTGCCACAATTGTGGTTATTCGAAATGTTGATAAAATTCCAATAAAAGCATGAAGGAGCCTCGGGAAACCGAGGCTTTTTTATTTCATAGATAGGCGGAGGTTAAGATTCCCGGACATTGAGGTGTCACACTGAGCGGAGTCGAAGTGTCCAGTTTCATAGATTCATTCTGGAGGTTTCGAGGACCTCAACCTCCGGGGCCTGGACACTGAGGTTCTCGAAGTGTCCAGATTACGGAACCCGATCCTGAGGCTTCGAGAACCTCAGCCTTCAAGAGCCTCAGACTCCGGTGGAGGGGTTTCCCAGGTCAATCCAATAGTCAAAGGGATGGTTTCTAAACCAGGTGAGTTGTCTTTTGGCAAAGTTGCGGGTGTTCTGCTGGATGGCATCAATCATGGCGCTTTCATCAATTTCTCCAGCTAAAAAAGCAAATACTTCTTTATATCCAATAGTTTTCAGGGGATAGAGATCACGATGATATCCTTGATCAAGCAAGGCCTGGCACTCCTCAATGAGGCCATCCTCCAGCATGTTTAATACTCTTTTATTAATCCGCTCATACAGGACCTTACGATCCCGATCAAGGATGACCAGGGTGCCCTCTTTCTCAAAGGGATCACTGCTGTTTGCAAAAGCTTCCGAGGGGATCAGGCCCGAGGATTCATAGATTTCAAAAGCCCGCATCAATTTTTTGTAATTATTGAAATGAAAAGTCCCGGCGTAATCTGGATCCAACTCCATGAGTTGATTCCACAAGGCTTCCGCCTCCCCGGCATCCACCCTGGCCTGATATTTTTGCCGCAGCGCAGGGTCCTTGTGCTGTTCGTCAAACAGACCAAAACGCAGGGCGTCCAGATACATCCCGGCCCCTCCCACCACTACGGGGAGTTTGCCACGATCCAAAACCTCACTAATAATTTCCCGGGCTCGTCGATAGAAGGCGGCCGCATTCCAGACAATATCGGGTGCCAGCTCATTGACCAGGTGATGGGGCAAGCTCTCCAACAAGGCTGCCTCAGGTGTGGCCGTCCCGATGTTCATGTATTTATAAATCTGACGGGAATCTCCGCTGATGACCTCGATCTCCTGCGTCCTGGCCAAAGCCATGACCGTATCGGTCTTTCCCACAGCAGTAGGGCCCGCTAAAATGAGATAGTCGGATTGGGGTTCATCCAGGGCTTGTTTATTAATTTGAATGGGCTTCATTGAAATTGCATTGCTCTGTTTTTTTAATAGCTACAAAACCTGTTGGTTTGGCTGAGCCCGCCCGCCCTGAGGACACTGAAACCCGCTTAGCGGGTCGAAGGCTCGAAGCATGGTCGATAACTTGTGTCTATCCTTCGACCAGCCTTCCCCTTCGATACGCCCTTTGGGCTACTCAGGGTACGGCTTGGCAGGCGAGCTCAGGATGACACTTGAAAATCACCGTATCAACAATGACCTAGTGACGCTCGAATCGTTTATCCAATTCATCAATACTCAGATTAATGATAATCGGGCGACCATGGGGACAATAAAAAGGGTTCTGAGTGGCGAAGAGTCGATCCACCAGGACGCGCATTTCTTCTTCGGTGAGGGGGTCACCGGCCTTGACAGCAGCCTTACAGGAATAGGACGCCGCGAGACGTTTAGCAGGCGAATAGTCAAAGACCCGGTTTTCACGGTAATAATCAATAATTTCCTTCAATATAGCGCCTTCACTGCCCCCGCGCATTCCCGTGGGAACGGCTTCCACCAGCACGGTATTCGGTCCAAACTCTCGCAGACGAAACCCCAGTGTATTGAGCGCCGGAATGATGTCGACCAGGACAGTGTAATCATCAGCAGAGAATTCCTGGGTTGCCGGAAAAAGGAGCTGCTGGGAGGTCCCTTTATTCTCATCCATGTCACGGAGTGCCTCTTCATAGAGAATCCGCTCATGGGCCACATGCTGGTCGATGATGGCAATGCCATTGTTGATCTGACTCAGGATATACTTGTTGTGAACCTGCCAGATAAAGCCGCCATGTTGTCGCTGTGGTTTGGTCTCAACGGCATCGCGATCCAGAACCTGACTGAACTGTCTGGCCTTTTGAAGAATCTCACTCTCTTCGGGGCTCCGAGGCTGGTTATCCGCCTGATACTGCCCGCCTGGGGGAGTTACAAAACTGGTTTGATTGGAGGGCGTGTCGGTTTGAAAAAAAGGTGCGGCCTGCGGGCGGTTTTGAAAACCGGGAGCCATTTTCAAGGTCTGACGCAGCCCCTGCTCCACCGTTTCCTTGACCACATGATACACTCGCCATTCGTCATTGAATTTCACCTCGGTTTTGGTGGGATGGACGTTGACATCCACCTCATTGAGGGGCACGGAAATATTCAATGTATAAAAGGGATATTCGCCACGCTGGATGAGAGATTTATATGCCTGGTACACAGCATTATTAATCAAACGATCTGAGATGGGACGCTGATTAATGGAAAGATACTGCTCACCACTGGCGACCCGTACCAGATCCAGATTGCCAATAAATCCGGAAACCTTGATGTTGCCCCGATTTTCTTCTACTAGAATAATTTTATCCCGGTAATCGCTGCCAAATATGGCTGCCACTCTTTCCTCTGGAGCAGCGGCTCGCAGATCAAAGATCACTTTATTATCGGCCACCAGTTTAAAGGCGATGTGTGGATAAATCAGGGCCAGGGGCTTGACCCGATCAATCACGTGGTTGAGCTCTGTCCGTTTCGCTTTAAGAAATTTAAGGCGAGCCGGGACGTTAAAGAAAAGATTCTTGACGGTGATGCGAGTGCCGGATTCCCAGGCGATGGGTTGAATGTCTCCTGATTTACCGGCCTGAACTTCCAGAGCAAATGCAGATTCACCGTCTCGGGCGCGGGAAACCAGTTCCATCATGGAAACCGAGGCAATACTGGGTAGGGCTTCGCCCCGAAAACCCATGGTTTTGATGCGAAAGAGATCTTCAATTTCGGCAATCTTACTGGTGGCGTGACGTTGAACCGCTAATTCAATTTCCTCTTTATCCAGACCCAGACCATCATCAATCACCTGAATAATATCCCGGCCACCATTGTTGATAGTCACTTCAATACGTGTTGATTCGGCATCGATGGAATTCTCAACCAGTTCCTTGACCACGGAGGCAGGACGTTGGACGACCTCACCAGCGGCAATTTTATTGCACAGAATATCTGGGAGAATATGGATACGGGACATGGTCTGAATGGTAGACGTTAGGAGTTAGGGGTTAGGAGT
This sequence comes from Fidelibacterota bacterium, assembly GCA_021736185.1. GTDB lineage: Bacteria > Fidelibacterota > UBA8477 > UBA8477 > JABMPR01 > JABMPR01. The sequence continues at coordinate 6,992 of JAIPGJ010000015.1, forward strand.
TTGGTTGTCATATCTGAGAGTACCTTGTCTGCTAGGGTAGCTGATTCAGATTTCAATTGGGAAACTTCAGCTTTGAATTTTGAGACCACATCCTGATCATCGATACCGGGGATATTTATAAGGATATTCAAGGCGGCGCCTTCCAATCCGGCCTGGGCCTGGAGCACGGCCACACCAGCATCTGATAAAGAATTCTGGTTGCCAATTTCTGCCATGCGTGCCGCCAGCTTGATCACTTCCAGTGAGTGTCTCATCACTTTCAGGGGAATTTCAGCTGAATAGATGGTTGCCTGCTGAAGGGCTTGAAGACGAGCGCTTTGTTCTTCATCACTCTCACGGGGCATGCGCATGGCTGCCATGACGCTGTTGAATGAGCGGGTATCCTCATCAACCAGAAACAGCAGGGTATCCTTCAAAGCCTGGGCCTGGTTACTCAACAGTTCGATCTCTTCCCAGGTTTCCTCGTAACCCTTTTTACCAAAGGTCAAGACGCCCACCATATTGGTCAGGCCCGCAGCCATGGTTGAGGCCAGGGCAGAAACCGAACCGCCACCGGGGGCAGGAGAATCTGATGCCAACTCATCCACAAATGCCGTGATACCCAGATCCACCAGATTTTTCTCATCCTGGTTACCCAACTGGTATTCAATGATACGTTCCTCAGGCTTGAAGGGTGAAATTTCATTCAATCCCAAGCTCTGAATGGCGACGCGAATCAGTTCAACCTGGGAAACGGCTGTACTTGAATTTTGCTTTTTGAGATAATATCTGCCTGCATCCAGCATGGCTTTCAGTGGAATGAGTCCCACCAGTTCACTTCCAGAAACCCGCAGACCTCTCAGATCTGCCTGTTTGACCACTTCATCAAAGGCTATATGGAAAGGGGTCACTTCCATATCCACCAGATTCATGGAGATCTGGGCCATCTTGTATTCGTCAATGTACCAACCCACTGCCTTCACGGCTTTCAGGGTTCCCGGCTGTTTGACGAACGACCCGTCCTTAGCCCGGATAAACTTGTTGGTTTCGGGATCTCTGGCATTGCGACCCGCTTCGCGAATCTCAAGGGCAATATCTGTGGCTTTTTTTTGATCACGGGTATTGAGATTCACATTATAGGCAATGAGAAATTTCCTGGCACCGATGACCGTGGCTCCTGATCTGGCATTCATTTCTGCTTTGCCAAAATCCGGCTTCCAGTTGGGATCCTTCAATTTTTTGGAAAGTCCCTCATATTCCCCGGCTCTGATGGTGGCCAGGTTCTCACGCTCTGGAGAGCTGGCAGCATATTCGTAGAGGTAAACTGGAATATTCAGTTCCTCCCCCACCCGTTTCCCCAGGATTCGGGACAATTCGGCACACTCTTCCATGGTCATATTGCTCACGGGAATAAAGGGGCACACATCGGTGGCCCCCATGCGGGCATGGGCACCAGTATGATGACGCATATCAATCAGTTCAGCTGCGCGCTTGATCCCCTGAAAAGCGGCTTCAACCACGGCTTCAGGTCCACCCACAAAGGTCACGACGGTACGATTGGTATCTGCGCCAGGATCCACATCCAGCAGGGAAACCCCCTCAACTTGAGCGATGGCGGAAGTAATCTGCTCGATGAGAGCCAGGTCATGACCCTCACTAAAATTTGGAACACATTCAACGATTTTCTGCATTGCTTAAACCTTTAAACTTGAGATAAATAATAGAGCAAATAAGCCACAATCCCTGCCATGACCAAAAGTCCCAGTAAGCTGCGCCGGGGATAGGAGGAGGTCAGACGTTGGAAATGAATACGTTTTTCATCTGAATCGAACATTTCGAAACGTCTGAGACGACGGGTTTTGGCATACTTCAGTTTTGGCATCAAATTCCTGCAAATAAACTTGAAAAAATATTGATAAAGGGACCAATGACGAAACCGAAAAAATGAAACCCTGTAACCCAGCCGAACATGATAATTCCAAATAATATCATGGGACCTTTGGATTCGACCAGATATAGAGTCGGAGCATACCTGCTGGGGAGTACGCCAGCCAATATTCTGGAGCCATCCAGAGGGGGAATAGGGAGCAAATTAAAAAAGGCCAGGGCCAGGTTAATATACAGGGAAAAATAGAGCATTTGAAATATCATCGTGGCCGTCCCCCCGGCCTGACTGTTAGCCAGTCCAAGTCCGATAAAAACCCGGATTAAAATTCCCGTGATCAAGGCCAGAGCCATGTTCATCAGGGGGCCTGCTGAGGCAATCCACATCATATCCCGTTTGGGATTTCCAAGATACCTGGGATCCACCGGAACCGGTTTGGCCCAGCCAAAGTGAATGAGAAAGATCATGATGGTCCCCAGGGGGTCCAGGTGGGCCAGTGGGTTGAGCGTCAAACGGCCCATGTTTTTGGCCGTGGGGTCACCCAATCGATAGGCTACATAGCCATGGGCAAACTCGTGGAAGGTCAGGGCGATAAGGATGGCAGGTACAGCAAGTAAGAGTGTGTAAAAATCCATTTATATATATGTTCCTTTTTTCATTTTATTAAGCACTTAATATAGACAGTGCCGCATGGATGTGAACAGGATTAGAGAATCAAATGTTCCCCGGTCATGGCGGCCAGGCACGCCAGTATGGTTGTATCAAAACGAATTAAGATTAGTTTCGTGGTAGGAGGACATCATGGATTTTGGTATACAGAATAAAAATGCCCTGGTTCAGGGCGCATCTTCAGGTCTGGGTTATGCCGCCGCGCTGGAGCTGGCGCAAGAGGGGTGTCGTGTGGCCATTTGCTCTAGGGATGCCAAGCGGATTCAAAAGGCTGCTGCATCGATCAGTAAAATGACTGGAGCAAAAGTTCAAGGTTTTGCCTGTGATGTGACGGATGCGTCAGCACGCCAGCTCATGCTGGAGGAAATTCAAAACAACTGGGGTTCCATTGATATTCTGGTGGCCAATAATGGTGGACCATCCGCAGGGTTTTATGATAGCCTGAGTGAGGAGCAGTGGAATCAGGCCTTGCTGGGGAACCTCATGGCCATGAAGGATTCAGCGCAGGAGGTCCTGGGAGGCATGCGTGACCAGGGTTGGGGTCGTATCGTGTTTATCACCTCGGTCTCAGTCAAACAGCCCATAGACTCCCTGATCCTCTCCAACACGGCTCGTGCCGGATTAACCGGCTATGCCAAGACGCTGTCGGCGCAGGTCGCTGAATACGGCGTCACGGTGAACCTGGTGCTGCCTGGTATCCACGACACAGAACGTGTCAAACACTTGCATAGCGATCTGGCCGACCCGGCTTTAATCGCCAGGGATATTCCCATGAAACGTCTGGGACAGCCCGCAGAGCTGGCAGCGGTTATTGCCTTTCTGGCATCCACCCGGGCCAGCTATATCACAGGACAGTCCGTGGTGGTAGATGGTGGTCTGGTAAAGGGATTATTCTAGGGTGTCAAAATCGGCAGTCAAAGAACGCTTTTATGCCAAGGGCTTGCATTTTGAATGTACCGGCTGTGGTGCCTGCTGCAAGCTGGGGGGCGGCTTTGTCTACCCCACCCTGGAGGATGTGGGCTTTGCCGCCCTACATCTTGATCTCAGCGTCAACCGCTTTACTGAGATTTATATGGAATTACACGAAGGACATTATGTTTTTAAAAATGATGGGGATAATTGCATTTTTTATGGTGAGAATGGCTGCACCATCTATGAAGCCCGGCCCACCCAGTGCCGGACTTTCCCCTTCTGGAAAGCCAATTTAAAATCTCAATATCGCTGGAAACTGATTGAGGAAGAATGCGAGGGTATCGGGCAGGGGAAATTATTTGAACTGGCTGAAATCGACGCCATTCAGAATCAGACGAGTCAAACCCCGGCCGGACCCGATCCAGATTCTCTAAAACCTACGAATTAGAAATTATCAGGCTTTACGAGCGACAATGATATCTCTTTTAATCGACTGATCGACCCGGTGACTGAATTGATCATAGGGGCTGGCATCCAGGAGCTGGAAGCCGTGCTCGGCAAGCAATTCTGCGAAGGCATCACGCCCCCAGACAAAGGTGTTCCAGGCCAGGACCAGACTCCCCCCCGCTTTTAATATCTGATGAAACTCCGGCAGGCAGGTTTCCATGAGTTCAGCCGGGCTGCGCGTGGGAGACTTGTGTTTTTTATGACTTACATTCCCGTGGGCGATTCCATAGGGTAAATCCCCAACAATCAGATGAAATTTTTCCGCTTTGAAGTAACGCCTGGAATGGATGGCGTTCCCGGCAATGAGGGATAAATGCTTCCTGGACCCCTCAGATTTGAAACTTTCCTTATCCCGGGCATATTCAAAATCCTGGATATAGGCTTCGGCTCCTCCCTGGGCGCTGTACATGGGACGTTTGGATACACTGTGTTTGTATTTATCCTGCTCCAGGAATTTTTTTAAAAAGACGGCGGTTTCATGGACCTTTTTGCGATCCATCTCAATACCGGTCACATCAAAGCCGTAGGTGGCTGCCTCGAACAGGGTGGTTCCTTTGCCTGAAACCGGATCCAGCAGGTGAATGGGATCAGCATAGCCATAATCACTGGATAACAAGCCCACATTTATCATGAGTCGTGTGAATATCTCGTTGGTCTTGCCAGAATATTTGAGGAGCATGGATATTTTTGAGTCGACATAATCCAGCGGGGTCAGGGCCACGGGTTGCAGGGCAGCCTCACTTGCATCAGCGGGCTGCTGAAAAAGGGCAAATATAAAGGAAAGACTGGAAAGCCAGGTGAGCTCAATTTCACTCAAGGGCCTGCCAACGGTAAAAGTCAGATAGCTGATACCGGCAATATCAATGACTTCAATATGCTCACAGGCTTGTTCAAAACGCCGGGTGGTCAAAGTGAGTTCAGCCAGAGCCAGATTTTCTGACTCCAGATAATACACACGGTTGTGGCCGGGGTTTCGTAAGAGGAGATATCTCAACATACTGGGATTGACTGCTTTGGTTTTAGGAGTCTGCCTGATTGAATAATTCAGCATAGCGACGTATGGGCTGCTCCAACTCGTGCATCCCAAAATGACGGCTGAGTCTGGCGATTTCGCGACCTTCAGCCATGAGCAAGAGGGTCGGCACGGCAAAGATGAGGTGTTGACCGGCGATCTCCATGGATTCTTCCGTATTCATATACTGAAAATACCAGGGGGGTTGCTCCAGGAGAAGTGCCTCTACCTGGGGTCTCAGCACCTTGCAGACGTTACAGGTAGGTGTGGAAAAGTAAAGCAATGTCAGGGGATGCTCAGCCAGAAGTGCCTTGAGTTCGGAAGATGTCATATGCTGGGATTGCTTAACGGATATCCAATAGCTCTACATCGAAAATCAGTGTAGCATTGGGTGGGATCACTCCCCCGGCACCCCGGGCGCCATAGCCCAATTCAGCAGGAATAATCAAGCGTCGTTTCCCGCCCACTTTCATGGAGCTCACGCCTTCATCCCATCCCTGAATCACTCGACCAATACCAATGGTAAAGCTGAAGGGTTTGTCTCGATCCACTGAGCTGTCAAATTTGGTTCCGTCTTCCAGGGTACCGGTATAGTGGACAACCACGCCCTGACCATTGAGGGGGGATTTGCCTGAACCTATTTCCAGATCCAGATATTTCAGACCACTCGGAGTGGTGATGGTTTCACTCATTATCAATTCCTTCTTTTTTTGACCAGGGTTTAGAAACAGGGACAGTTAAATCGTTACAACCTCTTTGTAGAGATCCAGATCGAATGAGAAGGTGGTGCCAATATCCAGGCGACTTCTTACTTCCAGATTAGAGTTGTGCAGTTTGAGGATATGCTGACAAATATGTAAGCCCAGGCCGGTGCCTTTGACAGTTTTATGTAATTGTTGATTGGAGCGATAGAAGCTCTCAAATATTTTACTGATATCCTCTTCAGCAATACCCACTCCTGTGTCTTCGATACGAAAAGTGAGGATCTCATTGGAACTTACCTCAGTGGTGATACGAATTCGCCCACCCGGGGATGAAAATTTTATGGCGTTGCTCAGGAGATTTCTGATAACCTGTCGAATTCTCAGGGGATCGGCATTGACGGTTTGTATGGTCTCAGGGAAATTACGCTCCACCACCAGCTTGGCTTGATCCAGCAATAAGGTATAGCTCTGTAAAACATCTTCCACCAGCTCAACCATGGGGAAAGGTTCTGTATTGATTCGCATCTGACCGGTTTCAAGGATGGCCACATCGAAGAGATCATCGATGAGGGCACTCATATGCCGAACCTGGGTATACACAGCACCTAATTTCTGACTCAGGTCGGCTTCGCTCATCTTTTCCCGATGTTCAACCAGGGTCTCAATATTGCCCTGCATCACGGTCAGGGGTGTCTGAAGTTCATGACTGACAGAGGCCAATAATTCGGTCCGCATCTTCTCTTTCTTGCCCAATTCATTAAACATGGCGTCGATGCGTTCCATCATATCGCCGATATGCATGGCGACATGTCCGATTTCGTCACTTGAGTTATCGTTTAATACGATGCGTGAATCACCCGCCCGATAATTCTGGACTGCCTGAGCCACACGTTGTACCCGTCGGGTGAGAAAATACCAGAATAAAATTCCTGCCAGGACTGCGATGATGATACTGAACAGCACGGTGCGGGTCAGGATGGCACCATATTCCTCCCACCAGCTGATATAGACATCCTCGCCCCCTTCTACCAGGGTTACCAATATATAGGCATCTGGATTGTCTGGAGATCCAAGGGGTGCTGCCGAGAATACAAAGTCCAGATCTGTGGCCGTGGGTATGGGCATTTCGATGGGATAATCGCTGGAATCAGCATTTAAAAATAACTCAATAGCTTCTATGGGTACGCTTTGATTGATCAATTGTGAGGGGACATAGCTCCCATGCTCCAGGATCTCACCCTTAGGGTTGACCAGGAATAATTCCATACCGGGATAGAATTGAGCAAGGGAATCAAAAAAGACTGACAGGTTGTTTTGGTCGGTCTTTGAGTTTTGTAATGCTTCGCTGATTTCAAAAGCGGTGTTGCGGTAGACGGTTTGAATATCAGTTTCCAGATCCTGCATGACGTCAGACTGATTCCATAGAACCAGTACGACACCATTGAAAATAAAAAACACGATCAGCGCCATGGCGACCTTGAAGGTCAATGTCCGATAGAGCGGGATGTGACTGAATGTGACCATGCAGTGATCTTAGGAAACTATGGCATCTGAAAATTTGTAACCCACACCCCACACAGTGAGGACATACTCTGGATTATTGGGGTTTTTTTCAATCTTGGAGCGCAGACGATTGACATGGGTATTCACCGTATTCTCATAGCCCTCAAAGGAATAGTCCCAAACAATATCCAGCAACTGCTTGCGACTATAAACCCGGCCGGGTTGACGGATGAGCAGGGTCAATAAATTGAATTCCGTTGCGGTCAGTTGAATTTCTTCCCCGCGAATCGTCACATGACGTTTTTCCAGATCAATTTCCAGTTCACCCTTGCGGATCTTGCGTTCACTTCCCTCTTCATCCATGATATTGGATGCAGCGCGACGCATGACAGCGTTGATTCTGGCAACCAGCTCTTTGATGCTGAAGGGTTTGGTGATGTAGTCATCACAGCCAGCCTCCAGGGCAGCGACTTTGTCCAGTTCATCGTGGCGAGCGGTGAGCATGATAACGGGGGTATGCACATTGTCCGCATGCAAAGCCTTGACCACGTCAATCCCTGATATCTCAGGGAGCATCCAATCCATGAGGATCAGACCGAAATCACCCTGACGAGCTTTTTCAAGACCACTATCACCATCTCTGGAGATCGTGAGCTCAAACCCTTCATAGCGCAAACCTTCTTTTAAAAGGCTGATGATTTCAGCATCATCTTCGACGAGTAAAATGTTCTTATTCATGGTGTTCCCCGATCTTCTGCTGCTTTTACCGCAGGTATGTCAGCTTAACCATTTGGCTGGCGTCGGTGGTCGTTATTCTAGCAAAATAGATACCAGAACTTACCAGATGATGGTTCTGATCCAAGCCACTCCACGAGAAAATATGGTTTCCAGCCTGAAGCTGATTTTTGGTGGTATTCACTTCCTGTCCCAGTGCATTATAAATCTGGATAGCAACCTCTGCTGCCTGGGGAAGACTGTAACTGATATTTACCGTGGGGTTAAAGGGGTTTGGATAGACTGATTTAATCTCGAAATTTTCTGGAATAACCCGAATGGCTGATTTCATCAGCACGCCTGCAGCATCTGCAACCTGAGGGTGGGATATTTCAAAATGAGCATCTTTAGATTTCAGTATTTCCAGATCCTTTGGTGCCTGGCCACTCCAGTAGCCCAGAACTTTGAGTCCCTCTGCGCTTTCTCTGGATGCCACATGGAGTCCGGGAACATTTAAAATGCTGGGCTCCGTGGTTGATCTCAGGGTGAAAGAAAAGGCCTGGGCCGGTTGTGAAGCCTCCAGTACAAGACTGCCATCTCTGATAATAAAATCGGCGCTAGCCCCATCGCTATGGCTCACTCGGGCCAGTTGATCACCCATGATTTCGTTGACCAGCAAAACCACATCACTCACATTAATCAGGGAATCCAGGGACTTATCGGCAGCCCAGAATTCACATTCACCAAATTCGCCATTGCCTAGCATCACATTTATGAGAAGCACCAGATCCTGGACGCTGCGATACCCGTCGTTATTGATATCTCCTCTACCCCAACCTGGACAAGGAAGAATGGCATCAGTCCGTGTTGTAAAAAAGATGGCTGATTCATCAGTGATTACGTGAGCAGTTTCAGCCCACATATTATCAAAGGTGATTTGCATACCGACTTGACCGGTATGATCTTCAAGACCCGTCGTAGAAAACCGACCATGGGGAGGTGGATAGGAAGATGCTGGCGGATTATTGTTATTATTGTAGGTATGATACTGAATTTTAATGTCCCCATTACCATCCGTGCTGCCATAATAATCGGCATCATACAGAATGACCTGAAATTTCTCAAGATCACCACTATAAGCATTTTGCATATTATGATACTCAATAATGAAAGTATGATCGGCCATATTGGAATAGGTGTATACATCACCACTGCCCATAACCAGATCATCCCAGAAAGCTGCTATCATGGGACTTGGTCCTAATGGACCCGGTACTGTATAGTTTCGATATAGAGCAGATTCACTGACACCCAGAGCAATATATCCATTTGAGCAGATGGATATCTGATTGTAATCCTCTCCATAAAAGCCGAAATCGAAGGGTAGGTTTACTGTGGCAATATCTTCCTGATTTTCGCCATTGTCATTGAGGGGCACCAGGGTTCCCGTATATGAACCGATCCCGGGTACGATTTCAATCCAGTTATATTCAGGAGCCAGGGCGTAGGCCAGATCCTGGCTGTCATAACAGAAATAGCCTCCAGCATCGGGACCCGTTGGATCATCGATTCCGGGTATTCCAATGGGCAGCAGGATGGATACCCTTTCTACGAATCCATTGTCATCCGTAAATTCCAGCTGGAGCGGGATTTGGGTACCCACGGTGAGCTGGGTATTAAGGTCAAGCTCAAAACTCGAAGCCAAATTATTGGTGATTGAACCTGGTTCAGCATCGGAAAAGACAGCTACGGAATCGATGATTTCAATATTGGGGTCAGAGCTGCGCAGGGTTGCAGTCAGATTGTTGCTTCCCAGTCTACCAATATTATCTGCATATATCACCAGGTTTGCTACCTCACCGGGATCGAAGGAATGGGGTGGCAGGCCAGGCTCGGTCAAAGAACTCACCTGAAAATAGGGTGCGTATATCTCAAATCTGCGATGGTCCCCATAGGTCCCGGCATCTGAGCTGATATCGATGGCCACATCATAGGCGGCTATGCCTGGATAATCTGCAGGTATACTGAAAGTCAGGTTATTTAATACCACTGAAGCGGCAGCATCCAGTGAGGGGTAGGAATATTGGGCCGGTGCTGCATTTTCACCCGTAACCGTGATATTCACATTGCTCACTGCTGCATCAGAATGGTTTGAGAAGGTCAGCTCAAACTGAGCGGTTTCACCTGGATTAAAGTAGCCATCGCTATTACCAACGGTTTCGGTCAGGCCAGTGGCATCGATGAGCACAGCGAAGTTTTCATTGCCAACTGAAATATCCATTTGATTGGGTTTGAAATCATGCTTGGTTACCGTCAAGGTTAAATCACTAGGCAAATCAGGGGGCAATTCCATGACGACTGAGCCATCAGCATCTGAATATCCAGATATCAAAAGATTTGAGGCCGTGAGGCTCACCCAGGCTCCCTGGAGGGGATTATCACTCATATCCGAGACTGTTACCTCAAGATAAAGGGCGTCTGCTGGAATTTGATCTGGTGCCTCCACCTGCAATTGCTGTGGAACGCCTGTCCATAACTCAGTCACTGCATCGCCCATGAGATTATTCCAGGCGCTAAAGTCTTCCACATGGCTGTCCGCCCCAGTGGGATAGGTTGCATTTAAATTCAATCTGCCGCGCTCCAGGGCAGCCCCGGCGTAGAACAATTTATCACTGAAGATGCCGTGATAAATACCTCCGGTGACGCAATTATTGTATCCAGTATGGGTTGACGACGTTGCCGTTCCCACAGCCGCGATAGCACCCTTGGGGACTGAACTGGTTCCAACCCTTAGAAACGATTCAGAACGGGATGTTCCGCTACTAAAGCTTCCCGTTCCACAAGTGAGGATGGTCACGAATGGTAGTTTCCAGCCATTTGTAAGGCTTTCTGTATTCGGGTTATCCCAACCACTCATTCCCAGCCAACCGCGATAATTGAAAAACGACACGCCGGAATTGATTCCACTTGATATGGCACTAACCCAGGAACCTGTAGAATAAACTTGAATATTATTTTCGAATCCATTCTGACCACTCAGCTCATCGATGTAGCGATTTACCATCTGAGTTGATAGACCGGAGCCGTGTGCCGGGTCACCCACCAATAAAGCTTTGTTATACCAGGAGGTGTCCAGCATATAGGGGTTTTTTTCGTAGGTCAATAATTTTCCAATAATATTCGCTAATTCTCCCGTCGTTTCAGCTGAGATTCGACCCACAAAAGCATCAGACACAAAGTCGTTTCCGGCGAGGTGAACATAGGGAACGTCAGTGGATCCCCCTGAATGTGAATAGGCTGGCAACCCAAATGTACCCGTTACATCACCAATGATGGTTACAAATTCCGGTGGGTTTTCCCAGGTATCAAAGGCATTCTGTATATAGCTGTGAATGCTTGAGTTGGATGTGCCTGTGGTCAGAGTGCTTGCCGTATGCACCTCAAACCCCTTTTCACGCCTCCAATCGATGAGTGCTTGCAATAATGTGGTCACCGTCGAATTATTTTTATAGATGTATAGAATGGATGGGGCTTGATAATTCTGGCTTAAGACCAGGGTTGCATTGGGGGCCAAAGATCGATAAATCGGTTCAAAAAATCTTGAGATGGGTCTTTGCGGGGGAAGCAGGGCTTCATCATGGACTAATTCTACTTCGAGACCTTCAAAAATTCTAAGCTCTTTGGTAACCGGGTTGTACTGAAAGGGACTCACTTCTACGGTCACCAGGGTCAGATCACGCAACTGGAAACGCTCATGAACAATCACCGGTGATTCTGGGAACCAGGCATCCCGCCCGTAGATTTCCTGATCAATCTCAAATTCACCACTACGACCGACGGCTTCATACTGGACAGGCTGAAAGGGTGCTAATTCAATGTTGGTTTCTACTCTAAGGGTGGTGTATGAATAATCAGCATGTAGATCACCAGATGGAGGAACGGCAAGGAAGGTAGATGTGGTGGGAAGATCCGGTGCACCAATGATGCGGAATTGTCCATCCAGGTCAGTATTTAAAAAATCATATTCTCCCTGAGCGAAACTCACGCGACCCACGGTAAAAGTCGGTGTGCGAGCCTCCAAGGTAGAATGATTTGCATCGAACGATTTCAGGCTGAGATGTGAACGCTCAGAAACAGGACGTGTGGCAGCCATCAGGCCGCTGACTACTCCAAATATGACAATTAGACTCAGGATTTTTTTGGACATGAATTACCTTTCTATACTTTCCTCAATTCAAACAATATACAAGATCGGAGCACTTGCTGGTATGCAAGCAATCTAACAATTTGATAAATGCCACAGACTGAGGAGTGGCCATGATTCCAGTTACTTTTTAATCTGATTTAGTGGTGAGACAATTTTTAGATCCCTGCGAACCCTCAAGCCAGCAAGGTGGAAGTCTTCTGTAGACACCATTATCAAGGCAAAATAGCCCCATTCTCAGGGACTATTTCATGATTAAAACGCTAGGTCCAGGTCCTTTTTGGCGGGGACTATTTCAGCAGAGTGATCTTCTGAATATAATGTGCTTCTCCCTGCTCAATGCGTAGCAGGTAGACACCCGATGCAAGGGCTGCGGTCTGGAGCTTAAACCGGTGGGAACCGGCAGCTAAGGAAGTCAGCTCCTGCCTCATCACCCGCCGTCCCAATAAATCGTAAATATCCAGGCTCACATCTCCGGCCTGAAGCAGATTAAAGGGGATGGTTGTGGATCCATTAAAGGGGTTGGGATAGGCCGACCCAACTTCAAATCCAGCAGGTTGTTGAATCTCATTTTCCACAGCAGCCCAGAATAAATCAGGGGGATTGGTGGTGAATCTGATAATGCGACCGGCAGCCAGTTCAGCCGCTCCCGGTGCATAATTCCTGGCATACACATACATGAGCCCATCGTTCTGATCAGGAGATTCAATACCTACCGTGCTATAATTGTTGATCTGATCCACATCGTTGACTTCGTAGTACTGAAATTCAATCACGCCATTCCCATCATCGGCCACCAGTTCTGACGGATCATGCAAAATGATCTGAAAGGTCTCGAGATAACTGCGGTCGCCAAACCCATTCCAGACTTCATGCCATTCAACCACAAAGCGCTGATTGCTCTGGTCATGGTAGGTATAGATGTCAATGGGTCTGCCCACCTCCACGCCGTTGACCAGAGTGTCATTGTCAAGATCATCCCAGAAGGGTGCCAGCATGGCATCAGGACCCAGGGGCATGGGGATGGACCAATTGCGGAAATAGTTGATATTATCTGGCCCAAAAGCGGCCCAGCCGTTGGAATTAATGGTGAGAATATCATAGTCAGTATCATAATACTTGAAGCTAAAAGGCAGGGTGACGATTTCGTGATCATCATCGCTGAGCAGGTAATGCTGGGCACCGGCCTGAGTGGAAAGATCGGTCCATGAATAAGTGGGCATTTCGGGATATGCATCGGTGTTGTCATAGGCCCAATAGCCATCATTTTGCAGGGGTGGTGTGGGGTCACTACTGCTTTCTGAGCCGATGATGACCATAAAGGATTTATGATAAAAGGCATCGCTCTGATTATCCAGGCGAAAGTCAAATTGAAGGGGCAGACGACTCCCATGGGCCACATTACTAATTGAACCGCTAAAGCTGTTGTCTGAAAAAATCAAATTGCCCTGGGCATCCAGCGTCGCTGTGCCAGTGAAGTCGCTGAGTGATGCAAATTCTGCAGCACTGGAGAGCGTGATATGAACTGTTGAACCGGCGGCGTCCAGACCCTTGAACTTCCCACTGAGGAGCAGGTTAAAGGCAGCATCAGGAAGCGGTCTGATATGACCATCAAATTGGATGGCTATTTCCGGGGCGATGATACTCACAGGAATCGCTACTGGCGATGCTTCTTCATCGATGAGTACATCCATAACTATTTCCCGATCGACGAGATGGATAATGGGTGCAGCCGTCGCCACGGCACTTACCGTTCCTCCGGCTGGAATGGTGACGTTCCCCAGATCGGCATTATAAACACCATCTGGTGAGCGAAGACCCAGGCTAACCGTAGCGGATTGACCGGTATAATTATGCAACTGCGGGGTCCAGTTCGCCATGCCCACATGGACATTTTCCAGCATCCCGGCAAAGACGACCCCATTGCCTGCAACTGGCGTGAGTTCAATCGTGGCCGGTGTGTGTCCAGGACTATTGAGGCTGATCTCCAGGGCTGCAGTGGGATGGGCTTCATCATAAAAAGCACTGCCATCAAAACGGTAGATTCTGATATGACCATCAGACCATCTACCTGATCCGATGAGGGCATTATTCTGGCGTAGGGCAAAAACACCATCCGGTAAATCGGGTCGGTCAAGGGTGATGAGACCATCATCCCATGACACCTCACCAAAATCGGCAGCGTTCAACACGATGGGTTCGGGATTTAATAACCAGACAGGGAGACTTGGATCACCCATCACATTATAGGTGTGGTAATAGAATTCAGCCATCTCACCGGGATCCAGTTCATTGACAAACTCATCAAGGAAACCAAATTTTGAAGCCAGTAAGGCCGGTCCCAGTTCATCCACATGACCTTCCATGAGGGCATCCCACAACTTGGAATTCAGGGCATTATTAAATTTCGTGCGGGTATGTAAATCAGAGGGTGCCACCACGGCCACGGCTCCAGCAGGTACAGAGACCGTGCCCTGGGTCAGCAGGGCTTCGCAAAAGGCGGGATCGATGCTACTGTCAAATTTTCCAGTGCCGCAGACAAAGCTGAAAACGATGGGCAGTTTATTGCCATTATGCAGGGCGCCTTCATCAAAGTCAAGGACATGAAAGTGGGGAAAATGCCAGCCGTGGGCATCGCCCCAACCCCGATAGTTCACAATCCCGACGCCATCATTCCAGATATTTAGAATCTGTTCGGGACCCGTTGTTGGAGGATAAAAAACAGTATCAACATTTGAGTAGCCAAAATCTACCAATTCATTACGGAGCCACAGGGAGGTCCACACTGGTGTCAGAATCGTTCCCGTGTCCGAATAATTTCCTGCCGTGACCAAGGCTCTTTCCAGATAGCCCGATTCAATGTCAGGTGTACGGGCATAATTCATGGTTCTGACAATAAGTTTGGCCAACTCCTGAGAGGTATCCACTGGCCAGCGACCGATAAAAGCTTCGGGGTAATAGTCATCTGCCCCACCTTCAATCAGGACATAGGGTAAATCAGAGACATCATTTTCGGGACCATAGCTGAAGGCCGGCAGGGCATAAGCACCGTTTACATCGCCAATGAGCAACACATATTCAAGGGCATTTGCCTGATAGAAGTCTACGATAAACTGACGGATACTTGTGGTCGTATTTCCAGTTAGCGATAAGGGTGCCATGGTCACTCGAAAGCCCTGTTGCTCCTTGAACACTCTGAAGGGCTCCATATATAGATTTGTCAGTACCGCATCATTGGCAATGATGAGAAAATCGCCGCGCTGGTAAGATTCCCAATTATAGCGACCCTGGACCGCAGGATAGTTTTCAAGGAGATTCTTGAAAGCCAGGGGTCCTGAGGCTGAGAAGGCGAAAGTCATGAGCAGGAGACTGAAACATATTTTGGTAAAGAATTTTTGCATAGGGGAAAACTTTCCTGGATCTAATCTATAATTTATTCATTAACATAAGTTTACGTGTGACTGATTGATGGCTGTCATTGATGCGGACAAAATAAATACCAGTACTGACACTGCGTCCCAGCCTATCCTGCCCGGCCCAGATCCATGAATTCAACCCTGGCGATCCCCGTAGTTTTTCTGAGTAAATTTCTCGCCCACGAATATCAAAAACATGAATCGACACGATGTCTGCCTGGGGAATTTCAAATTTGATACGGGTTTCAAATTGGAAGGGATTGGGCGACGCTGAGACGGATAAGCGAAATTGATCATTTGATGATTGAACCTGCCGCTCGCTGATGGTGGGATCGATTCCCACCAGCTCCATCCCGGTGACGAATATAGCCAGTGAATCAATCTCCCATCCCCTGAAGGCTACTGTAGAATCTGTTTTCATTTTCAATTTCAAGCGACCTGCAGCAGGAATATCGCCAGCCATAAAGAAAATTTCGGAATGAGTACTAAAGTTTTGATCGTACCATTGCTTTTGAATCAGTCTTTCAGTGTCATCACTGTTCCATACTTCAAGGGAGAGTGTGTCAATTTGCCATTCCACTTCGTAGGCATGGTCAATGTAGACACCCAATCGTTTGGCCTCAAAGACGGACATATCCAGGTCCATGACCATTTCTGATTCCAGACCCACACCATAAAACAACTCGGGTTGAGATAAAAGTTTTCCGTTGGAGCTGAGCCAAGCCCCTGAATTTATCTGCCAGCCCCCGAGATCATCAAAACCCGTACTATAAATGGTGGTGGGTAGGGTCGGCAGGTCTACAGAAAAGGATAAAGCCTGATCCGGGCTGAAGGGTCGCAAATCAAAGGCATGGATTTCTGGAAAATAACCAGGTGTAGAAACCTGAATATTGATCTCATTTCCCTGCCAGTCAAAGCTATGAGCGCCCACACCCAAAGAGAGCGTATCCCGCTGAAAGTTATCCCAGAGGATGATCTCATAGTTTTCCTGGAGAATTTCCTGGAGCAGTTCCATGTGAATGGTGTGTACAGGGGCCGGGGTCAGACTGAAGTCCAGGATGGTGGCATAGCTTGCACTGGTGAGGATGGCAGCCACCGTGTCCGCCTCAAAACCGGGTGCTGAGGCAATCACGCGATAGGTCCCCTGATTCAATAGCCGGCGATATCGTCCAAAGCTATCCGTCACTCGGGGTTGCATCATGAGACCTTCCAGAGGTCTAAGTCCGCCACCCACATTGAGTTTGGCCAGTTGAATCTGAGCGCCTTCCAGGGCAAAACCATCCGAAGCATCGGTGACGATCCCTCGAATCTGGGCTTTGCTCTCAGGTGACCGGCCCATGGCTCGGTCCATGAGATAAAAGAGACCAACCAGATTGCGATCAACGGTGTCCTCTATGATGGCAGGTCCAGGCTGTAAATTATTGGTACCCACTTCCACCAGAAACTGGATGGCACCGGTCTGGGTATAGAACCAGTCATGGGCATTGCCGCGCTGGGTTTTTCCCGGCGTGACGGAATAATTTCCATCCCTGGATTCATTAATCACCCGTTCGGAGAGGGTGGTGGCCAGACTCTGCATGATATCAATATCCGGTGGGAACTTGACTTCATCCCATTCCCAGGAATAATAAATGATTTCGGGTGTCCCTGACCGCGCGGAATGATAGGCGACGGAAAGGAGGAACTTCTCCTGACGGGCCAGGTTGGCAATAGCTCTGGACTCAGACTCTGAAAAGGCCGAAGGACCGCGATAGTAGTCATAGTCTCCGACTCCATAGGCATCACCAAAGATCCAGTTAAAGTCATAATTACGATTGAAGTCCACCCCATCGATATCATATCCAATCCCCTGGACAAAATCAAAGACGCCATTCCCGTTATTATCGGTTCTATTCTTGCGGTAGGTGATGTCCAACCCGTCGTGGACCACTTTTAAGCCTTCAGGGTTATAGGTGGGAACGACCCATATTTCAAGATTCTGAAGGAGGGCTGCGACGTGGGAGCTCATGGCATCAAAACCGTGGAGCAGACTATCCACCAGTCCCAGGGTAATCTCAACCCCCAGTATTTCCTCCGCATGACATTGCCCCAAAAAGAGGAGTGCCGGTTCATCTTCATCCTGGGTGGGATTATCGGATAATTTGATGGCATAAATGGGCAGATCTTCATTGTTGGAGCGACCGATCTCCCGCACATCAAGAATTGCACTGTAGGCAGGTATTTGCTGAATGGAATCCATATAGGCCACAATTTCTTCGTAGGTGTGGTAGCGGGTGTCAATCACTGAATCCCTGAGCAGGGATTGAGCGCTGGCGCTCATGCTAAGGACAATCAGAACAACACTCAGAATAGTGCGAAAGGGACGTGGCATGCTTGGGTTTTCCAGAATATCGATGCTTATTTGATGAACATTATTTTTTGAGTTTGCAGTTGAGTCCCGGAGACCACGGAAACCAGATAAACGCCGCTGCTCAAGTCCTGTCCCAGGTGATTCTGACCCCGCCAGGTATAGCTGTGACCCGCGTGGTTCCCTAAGGACTCATGGAGAATTTCCCGGCCCCGGAGGTCATAGATATACAAATCCAGATCCCCTGCACTGGTATTTTCAATGGGGATGGTGACGGCGCCGTTAAAGGGATTCGGATAGGCGGATCCCACCTTGAACTCCTGAGCCACCACCACATCATCCACAGCAACTGGCATTTGGCCACTGTAGGCCTGGGCATAAATATTGGTCAGTTCGGTCTTCCCTGACGAACGCATGTCCAGCCAGGCAATGAGATAGCTCAGCGAATCGGGATTGCTGCCAGCAAAAGGCACAATCTGGGGCTGCATTTGATTGAGGACCGCCAGGGAAAGGGGCACCCCCTCCTGGGCGTGACCGCGACTATCTGGATGTGAATCATAGAAATACAAATCCGAATGGATTTCATTGCGGATATCTTCCCAGGCCACCAGATAGCGGGATCCATTAATGGTGCGGAGTGCTGGTGCTTTGTTCTCAGTGGTGAGGGTCGTGATCTGCTCGGCGGCTGTATCGGTGGTGAGGTTTTTGACATAGATATCATGCTGAAAACCATCATAGTCCTGCCAGGCAGCATACAGGACGGAGCTCTGATCATCGGCATAACTCAAAACCAGGTTGGTTTGATCGCCAAACTGATTGCTAATGAGTTGCTCGGCCCCCAGGTTGCCATCGGTATCCACACTGACGGCATACAGATCAACACTGCTCTCACTCACATTGCGCAGATCTTCCCAGCCAATGGTGACCATATCAGTAACCGGGTCGTAGGCTGCCACGGAATTCCGTTGAGTTCCGTTGGCCTGGGTCACCGATTCTGTCCAGACGTTGCTTCCCTGAGGAGATAGTTTTGAGACATAGGTTTTGGTGCCATCAACGGTTTCAGCCTCCCAGACATAAATCACTGTGGAATCTGCCATGGCAGTGGTACTGGTCACATACTTGTCGCCAGCTACTTCAGGCGGTCCAATCTGCAGACCTCCTGCAGACCACTGGGCGACCCCATCGATATCATATTTTTGGGCATGGAGGAGCAAGCCCTGAAAGAAGATATCCTCGGTCCAGAAATAATAGAGATACCCATCAGCAGAGGTCACCATTTTGGGGTTGAATTGTCCCAGAATAGCATTGGGATTGACCTGAATTCCATCAGAATCCCAGGTCGGGGCCAGATCGTCCCCAACATGCTGGGCAAAAAGAATTTCAGTTCCCGTGGAAATATTGGTATAGGTGATGTAGGCGCCACCCACATTATCTGGAGCGATGATGGGGCTTAATTGCTGTTCATTGCCAGAAAGGACCTCGCCGTCCATGGCGAGTCCGATGGCAGCACTTTGATCCATGACCTGAGCCATGGAGACGGGACCGGTTCCAGCCCAGCGATTGTCCTCCCAGAAAATCATGGCATCATTGTCGCCCCAGGTCAGGGTCTGGAATTTTCTGGCATCACCATCGATACCAAAAAAGAATTCAGATTGATCCGCTGGCAACGTTTGACTCCCATCCAGGCGAACATGCTGTCCGGTGATTCCGATACTCCCCGTCGAGGCGTTGGACCAGATGATGATGGCACCCCCATTGCCATCGGGACGGACCAGGCCGCCATTCTGGTATTTTTTGCCTGAAGTGAGGGCCAGACCATCTGCTTCGAAGGCCATGCTGCCATCCACATTGACATGCTGGACGTAAATATCAGATTGTGGATAGCCACCACTGCGTTCATCAAGCCAGGTAACATAGATACCCCCTCCATCCCCTATGGTAAAACGGGGTTGGAGCTGTTTGAGATCGGCCTGAGAAACGGGGATTCCCCCATCTGTCCATATCGGTGAGCCGGAGAAATCCAGACTCTGCATATAAATATCGGGATCCTGGGCGTTATTGCGGAAATCCTGCCATACATAGTAAATGCGATCAACACCATTGGATTTTACGCGACTGCCACTTTGTTCTGAAGGCAGGTTGGTCACGGGGATTCCATCGCTGGCCCAGACGGAATTGCCATTGACATCCAGAAGTTGAGAGAACAGGTCCGTTTTAATATTGTTGCGGTTATCCAACCATGAGACAGCCACTCTATCACCATCAGCAGGAGCCACCTTGGGGTAGACCTGACCGGCGGGGTTGCCACACACCAGGATTCCATTATCACCCCAGAGACCGGTAAAATTGACATCCAGTCTTTGGCCGTAAATATCGGGGTCGTTGGTATCTCTGGTATCGCGCCAGACCACTACCGCTTCGCTGCCACTGGTTTCAATACTATGACTGGTCTGTGTCCCTGAAGCATTCACCAGGGGCAGACCGTTGGTGCCACCGGCAGCCAGAGGTCCTGCGAGAGTCAGCACGGTTCCGAAAATATCACCGGATTCAGATAGGGAGCCATCATCCCAGATAACATACGCCACCCCGGCTGCACCTCGCGCCATATTGGCTGATTGCTGAGATCCTGTATTCACTGCCAGGGGAACGCCTGCTGGATCCCAGGATAAATTTCCGTTGGCATCCAGATGCTGGGCATAGACATCACCATATTCATCGGCGCGGTAATCAATCCAGGCTAAAAAAGCCCCACCCGCTCCATCTGAAACCAGCACAGGGTCTTCCTGGCGACCATCGGCTACGGTGGCCCGAATACCGGTATCACCCCAGAGTTTGGTTCCCGATGAATCAATTTTCTGGACATAGATATCGCGGTCGCCGGTTCGTGTATCCGACCAGCCAAAGATCATTTCGCCGGGAGCGCCCACGTCACCACTACGCTGCCACTCAATGTGAACCCCCTGGCGTACGGGAAGCCCATCATCAATCCACTCAAATTCCCCTGCTGCAAAAACGCTCCCGACCAGCAGAAGCACTAAAAGATGTCTCATTATTTTAAACCCTTTTCTAGGTCAATAGATCGATTTCATTCCGATTCTATGGTGTTTGATTCGTGTCTAATATGTATTCAAGCAACAAGATGGCATCAATGATATTGACTTCATCATCGGATGACATATCGGCTGCCTCAAATTGGTTTTCGTTCATGACTTCAACCACCAGGATGAAGTCGATTAAATCCGTCAAATCCCGGATATTCACGATATAATCCAGATTCACATCGCCAGAGGGATGTTCACCATGGATCACATCCAATCCCACAGCCAGGTCGGTTTCGCGGTAATTCTCAGCACTGGTAAACAGGGTGAGAGGCATGTCATAGTATCCGGGATCCAGATTCAATGTTTGGATATGAACGACAAAAGCGCTGCTTTCTCCGGGATTAAGCTGACCGGACCAGCCCGTCGCCGAGAACCAGGGAACGGGAGGATGAATGGAAATGGCGGTGCCGGCTTCAAAGGGTGCCGGATCATTATATCGAATGAGCAGGCCTGAGCTGCGATTGGCGCTTTGCATCCCGATGGTTGAGCTATTGGTGACCCCATCCACTCGATCATATTGAAAAATCAATTTACCAAAGGAATCCAGAATCACCTGAAAGGTATAGAGATCGCTGGTTCCATATTTGGGGAAATTTTTCCAGGTGATGATACACTGGTCGTATTCATTGGTCCAAAAATAGAGCGTCCCCTGAGGACCTGCATCGTTGTTCAAATCATCCCACCAGGGGGCAACCAAGGCAGAAGGTGCTGAAACGGTTGGGAGATAGGTGTTTAACCAGGGAGCATAATTGCCCATAAACGACAGGGTTCCATTGCTGCTCAGAAAGACATGGGAGAAAATCTCACCATAATAGGGGAATTCAAATCCAATATCCAGGGGACCCACACTGCTATCATCCTGATCTCCCAGATGAACCACCAGGTTATCCCCATTTTCAATATCAATCCAGGAGAAAACCGGTCCGCCATTATCTGCATTCTCTTTCCAGAAATATCCATAAGCATCGCTCCCCTCCCGGCTAGCCGATGGGTCCATGGTGATATCAGCTGAGGTCTTGCTCACATTCATTTCAGGTATGGGTGCTGCCGGTGGAAGCCGGGAAATACTTGAATTCACATTGATGTTATAGGCCAGACGAGATTCACCGACGTTGCTGATAATCAGGGAGTCCCGATTGCTGGTCCAGGGGTTCTGGACAAAATTCAGACTGGTCCCACTCAGCGCGGCAACCGCATCAGGCAATCGCTCACCCCGCTCAGTGGTAAAGAGCAGCGCGCTCCCATTCCTCAAGTTGCCAATACTATTGTCATCGTAGTTGTTATAGGAAGCCAGTAAGCCGGTGGAATGGTCTGGCGATTCAATACCCACAGTGGAAAAATTGCCTGCCAGATCAATATTTTCATAATTCATGTACTGGAACTTAATATCATTATTACCACTTGAGGTGGGCCGCTCTTGCGTGTCGTAAATCACGATCTGAAAACTCAAATTATTGCTTTCGTGGATGTTTGACATCTGACTCCACTCGATGACAAAGGCTTCTCCGGCAGCTACATTTTTATAACTGACTGAACCCGGATTGGTAGTCAGGTCATCCCAGAAAGGAGCCAGCATGGCCGTAGGTCCAACTGGTGAGGGAATAATGCGGTTGTGAAAATTCACAACTGATTGGCTGCCGAAAGCAGCCCAACCATTGGTACAGACGGTAATCGTAAGGTAGGTCTCGCCATAATAGGTCACCGGAAATGGCAGATTGAGGACCCGCGAAGCATCGCCTTCCTCATACACATCGTTCATGGGGATAGTGCTGCCCAGGCCACCCAGGGCCGGATTGATCTCAATCCAATCATAGATGGGCGCCTCGGTAAACCCCAGGTCCCAATTATCAAACATGCGGTAGCCATAATCATCTGCCTGAGAAGGTCCATAACGGGTGGGTTCACCTACTTCCAAAATAGTTACCAGAGTATCCGTGCCGCTTGCCTGTACACACTCAAACTGGAGGGTGAGTCTTTCGGCCGGGAATACCTGATCGCTGAAAACCAGGGCCAAAGTCCCAGTGGTTGAGGCCGTGGCATCCACATCAATTTCCGGGCACACCAGGGAACCCGGTCCAAAGCTTATCAGGTCATGGGCCAGGGGAGTCAGGGTCAGTGCTCCCGAGCTTACACCACCCAGATTGGTCATTTCAATTTCTACCAGGGCAGAATCTCCTGAGTCCAGAATTCCACCAACCACATTCAGGGCGTAAATACTCACCACAGGAGCCTGGACAGTCAGGTATTTGGTCCACTGCATGGTGTTTCCATTGGCGACGACCTGGACATTCACTACGACCTGCTGACCATGTGAGAGCTGACTGCTGGCTGAGATGTCTACCGGGTCAAGATCGTAAATGCTCATGGCTGGTATACTGGGAATCGTCATGCCTTCGCTGATAATGATCCCTTGAGTTTCAGTAGAAAATGTGATTTCCACATTGCTCAGTTCAGGACCCGCATTGCTGAGACTGAGTGACATGCTGGAAGCTTCCCCGGCAATCAACTGACCATCCAGCTCAGTGGTCCAATGGTTCAGGGTCAAAGCCTCTGTGGATTCTGTGACTGGCAGGGTTGCCAGATAAGGCAGCAGATTCTGGCCGGTCACCGTGAGCTCCACCTCTCCGGCACTGCTGGCCTGAAAAGGTAAATTGATGGAACCATCATAACCGGTATAGCCCCCGCCGGCGTTTTCTGCATTATAGAAGGAGACATAGGCACCGGAAATGGGTTGGCCCGTGGCATCTGTGACGGTGATCAGGGATGCATTTTCGGCGGTGGTCAGGCTTGGCGCATGACTGACAGTCAGGAGTTGCGGGACTGTTGTCCACAACTGCATGCCGGGATCGCCCAGCAAGTTATAGATGTGGTGGTAAAATTCAGGGGTTTGATCAAAGGGAAAGTAACTGTTCTGGTGATAATTACGCCAGAGTTCGAATTTGCCATTCCAGAGAGCCTCACCCAGGGTGGTGATACCTTTATCAAAGATGCCTGAATAGATACCAATATCAATGACGTTGTTGAACTGGGTATGCGTATACAATTCGCTGGGACCAAAAAATGCAACGGCACCCTTGGGCACGGCATAGGTGCCGATGCGTGTCCAGGCTTCACCGAAGCAGGGATCATTATCCGGAGCTGCAAAATTTCCACCACCACAGACCACGGAAGTAATCACCGGTGTTTTTGATCCATTGTGAATCAGGCTGTAAATATTGGTTGTGGTAAAATCAGGACCATACCAGCCGTTGTACATGCCATAGCCACGATAATTGACAAAACCCACACCGTTATTGATGGGCGTCGCGATGGCTGAGGTGGATGATACCTCAGGATGGTAGGCCGTATATACCTGATCAAAGCCATTTTCCACCAGCTTGGCAGCAACCCACTCCTTGGTCGCCTGGGCTGAAGCGGCTCCCCAGTTGGTGGAGATCATGAGGGCCCGTTCAAACCAGGCAGTCTCACCCATATAGGGACTGCTCTCGTAGGCCACAATTTTGGCAGTAAAGGCCGCTAATTCCGAGATGGTATCAACGGAAAGACGTCCCACCATGAGTTCAGGAAATGAGTCATCCCCTTCCAACAAGGCGTAGGGATGATCGGTGACCAGATTTTCACCCTGGGGATTTTGGATATAATGACCGGGGATGCCCTGATCCTCATCGCCGAAAATGACTAGATAATCCGGTCGGACTTCCCAGCTGTCCCAGGCATTTTGGATATATTCTTTAATGGCGCTGGCTGAACTTCCTGTTTCGGCTGTTCCCACGATGCTAACCTGATAGCCCATGCGCAATTTCCAGTCCGCAAAGTATTGGATATAGTCCAGAAATTGGGGTGGGGAGATAATGAGATAATGTCCCTTACTGGCAAATTGCTCCTGGGGCAGGGACACCGAGCGCAGCCCGCCATCCTCAGTGATCAGGGAGGTCTCGCCCAGTTCCACACCCTGAATCTCAAACTGAATGGTGATAGGAACCTCAGGAGATTGGCTGGCTGAATTAAGTTGAACGGGATGCACCGAAATGGGCAGATAGCGCTGGCCCTTGATGAGTAGCGATTCACCGGGTAGTATGTCAAGGTTCTGAGACCGCGTGACCCGACTCCAATCGTAGGCCGCCACGTCCACCACCTGCCGGTCTGAATCAAGGTGTCCGGCTGGTGTGGCCTTGAGGGTTAATTCTGAAAGGGCGTAATCGTTGCGCAGTACATTTGAAATAGAGGGGCTGCCATCCTGAACAATGGGTATCAGGACGTTGAGCATGGGCAGGGCAGCATCGCCGGGTCCACCAGCCACCCCATAACCATACTGGTAAAAAGATGCGGGTTGCTCCAGGAGATGACGCCACTGGCCATCACTGATAGCTTGAAAGTTCAGCTGAACCATAATGCCTTGATTGCTTGCAGTGAGATTCATCACGGGACGCATTAAATCAGCAGCTCCCAATGAATTGAGAGCCAGCAGAAGTGTCAATATAGTGGTGAGGGATTTGCGCATCAATTACCTGCTTTCAATTTGATAGCGTTTAACCCCCTCACGTGTAGCAGCATAGATAATGTCACCTGCCACATGTGTGCGATAGGTGTAACCGGCATCGATGGGCTGGTCCACCTCAGGATTTTCCGGATCACTTAAATCAACCAGAAAAATTCCATTTTCCCCACAACTCAAAACGGCAATATCATGCCAAATGCTAATCTGTTTGACCCAGCCTCCCACTTCGACATCAGCCAGGTGGGTGAGACTGCTATCCCCTGTCCCCAAAGCAAAAACACCCATCCCCGCCCAGTTATTGGCGGAAAGCAAATAATTATCATAAAATTTTACTTCCAGGGCTTCACCCGGGGTGTCCACCACAGCCAGCGTATCCAGCTCCACGCCATCCAGTCGGTATAATCCCACGCCCAGTTCATCATGGGAGATACCCACGAGGGTGCCGCGCAGGTCCAGCCCCAGATTAATCCCACCTGAGGGGGTTCCCACATTGGTGTCTTCCCAATAATAATATACACCTGTGTACAGGGGCTCCGGTGCATGGTAGTAGCGGTTGAAATAATACTGTTTGAAGCCATCATTAGATGTCCGGTCGATGACATACAGGGCAATCAGGCTGTCATTTAATTTGCGGACAGCAAAATCTTCATTCGCTCCTGAACCAAAATCCCCAGATTCATTATTTTCAATGGAGGCCTGATGCAGAGCATAGACCGAGTCAAATCCAGACAAATCAGGAGCCAGCTTCTTGAAGTATCCCTGGGCCCGATCAAAGGTGAACATGAGGCCGCTTTCTGGTTCAACAATCATTCTCAAGGCCGGATCACCACTAAATTTATGCTCAAAGGTTTTTTCCATGGTCCCATCGGTCTGTTCCTGCCAGATTTGATTGCCGAGCTGCGAGGCCGCCACAAAAACAGTTCCGTCAGCCACATAGACATCCCGGGCATAGGCTCCCGTCTCAAGGATATCCATGAGATAGACATCGCTGGCAAAAGTGCTGTCAATGGCATCCGGTTTTAAACACGCCGTAAGCGAAATGATTAATATGAAGACCGGGGTAGCTAGAAATATTCTTTTCATATGCTTAACGTAACTCATCTTTTGTTAAAATTAAAAGTACATGTCTATAACGGAATCGAATCCAAAGCGGATACCGAACCAGTATCTTTGAAAGGATTTCAGCTCACGAACCGCTGGATCACTGGAGTCCACTCGACGTTCACGATAACCAAGATAGGGTTCTATGGCAAAGGGTCCATCGACATGGGGCAGCAGGGTCAGATCAATCCGAACTTCGTCCTGATAGCGTCCAGCATGGAGCAGATCATCGTATTGCTCGCTGCCATAAGCTCGTTGTTCATAACGGGTAGCCAGTCTGATGCGATGTTTCCCTGGTAGCTTGACAATCAGAGTGGGACGGATGTTCAAATAGGTGTAGGAACGATCTTTATCGTCATAATTATTGTCATTTTCAGCCACACCATACTGGAGTTCAGTATATAAGGAGAAATAATCAAACTGCCCCAGATTGAGTTTCAGATCACCTTCCAGCATGCGCAGATCATAATGTGAGAAGGGTGCCTGATAAAGCTCATTACGCAGGGCCAGCCGATATTCAATGCTATTCTTGCGGGTCAGTCTGTGCTCAAATCCCAGCCAGAGCCGATCCGTTCCGAAATTGCATACTTCACGGCGGGTGATCAAGGTGTGGGTATCCTGAAGCCGATAATTTCTCAAATAATATTCAGGTAAAATCCAATAACCCAGATCCAGATAGCGGTATTTCCCCAGAGACTGCTTCAACGACAGGGAATAGCTCTGGTAACTCCGTTCAGGGATATCATGATAGTAATGGTGGTCCAAACTCAAGTTGAAGCTTGATTTCCGCCCGGCAAACAGACGGGGTGCATAGCTTAATTCTCCAGAGAATGAAATCACGTTGCTGGACGAATACTCAATCCCATTCAAATAGTCGGAATCCTGAGATGCTTTCAGGATTTCGGAATCGGATAGATTGAGGGGATTGCTCTGGAAATTGGGTTCCAGGCCCAGCTCATAGAAAACTGGAGCGGCCAACTTCTGAATCAGGCTCTGGGAGAATAATTGCCCAAACAGAAGTCCTATAATAAATAAGCGTCGCACTAGTCTCCAACAATTTGATTCAGCTTGATAAAGACCTGACGATTGTCGTCCATAAACTTGAGTTTGATTTCGTGCATACCCTTGCCCAGCTTGATATCACAGCTGCGCCAGCTGCCTGGCACCACATCTTTTTGACCTTCCACCGTGGTGGCTTCAGAGCGGTCTGTGGAGAAATAGTAGGTGCCCACCAGTTTCCCGTTATCCAGAATCTGGATGCGATAATCCTGTTCCCGTCCCATTTGAGGGCTAAAGCCCAGACGGCTGATGATCTCCAGATTAACTGGACCTTCCATGGTGACAAAAAGAGGGTGATCCTTGGTCATGGCATAATAGCTGAGCCGTTTGTCCTGGTAGATGAGCTTGATGGGAGCTTCTTCGGAAAGTGCTTCCACCCGCTTTTTCTTACCCCGGGGACCCTGACTCTCTTCAAGTACACGAACGACCATGGCTTGTCCACGTTTCTTGGGGCGCAGCGTGACCTGATTCACACCGGCTGGAATGGTGATATAATCGGTGGCAGATTTACTAAAGTAATGATTGGGATGCTGGGGCGACTTGACACCCCTGCTGTATTTTTGCTGATGATTCACTTGAATAGGCTGATTTCCATTGAGCTGAATTTCAAACTCAAAAGCCTGTGATTCGGACTTCTTACTGGTGAGCACAGCCCGAGAATATATTTTTAATCGCTGGGGGCCCTTGACCTTGTAAATGAGGGATTCATCATCCAGGGCATAGTATGAACTGCGATTCCCTGAGACGATGAGGATATCTCGGAAGTTCTTGCCGTTTTCCGGCTTGATCACACCGGCCATCACATTACCAAAGATCAGCAGGGAAATAAATATTTTCATAAAGGTCATCATACTATTTCAACTCACTCCTCTCCCCGATCTTGAGAGATTTTTCATTTTCACAACGAATAAGACGAAGTTCACGAAGCGGGCATTTATATCGCTCTTCAAACATCATGGTGCTCCTCTTCATATATCCTAACCCCAACCTTCTACCTTCAAGCTTGGACTTTCGACTTTCGACCTTCTGACTTTCGACTCAAACATACGAATCCGGCTCATATTTCTCCAGATGATGTTTGATCTTTTGTTTACTATACAGACCCACCGTAATAACCATACCCAATAATAAAATCAAGGCCAGACCCGTGGTCCAGGGATTATACTTCTCACTGGAATAAAAGGAGCCTACCCCCATCTCAGGAGTGGGTGTTGCCGCATAAGGATAGTCAAATTGGTCAAACATGGTGCGAATATTCAAAATATGAATCACGGGAACCCCTTCACGACCAAATTTGGCCATGACGCCGCCATTTTTCATGGATTCGAACTGCATGTGTTCCGTCAAACCGGGTGGGATTAATCGTGCATAGGCGGCATCACCCAGGACTGCCGCTCCCCCACCCACATTAATAAAAGCTTTATACTCATTGATGGGACGAGCCTCTTTATAAATATCCATGCGGCGTTGCACGGCATCGGCCAGGTCTTCACTGTTGATAAAATCAACCTCATTGCGGGTGATGGTTTCCTGAATGAGTTCCCGACCTCGCGGACTCAGGCGCCGGCCAATATCCGAGCCCCCACCAATACTGGCTGCTCTGGTTTTAAAGGAGATGATGCTGCTATCATAAAGTGTTTTCTCCATGTCCAGCCAGGTGAAATCCTCGATATTGGCGCCCCATTGTGAAGCTCCCACCGAGGCCAGAATCAGAGGGAATACTCCCATTTCTTCCAGGGCGCAGACCACGGCCAGATTGCCACCGGGCATGGATCCGGTGAGGGTCACGGCGACGGTATCCCCACGGGTCACACCGGCCCGGTTGAGATAGTCCACCAGCATGGCTGCTATATTGGGGTCAAGAACCGATATCTTGGAGTCCAGGTCGCCTTCATCGGTGGTAATATAGGTGAATTGACGACCAATTAGTCCCGTCTCATTGGGGTCATTAATATCATCCATAAAGATGGCCGCTTTGCCCCGTGAGTCTTTTAAAAGCTCCATGGCTTGGGCCATCCTCTGGGCCGCAGCGATTTTTATCTCGTAGGCCGGTTGCCTGACCTCTACTGTCAATGAACTGGCCGTATAAAAGACCACGAGGGAAACCAGGGCCATGGCTACCAGAACTTCGATACGTTGAATGGCTGGCCTAAACATGAATCACCCCGCCGCTGATCAACATGACAGCCAATTGGACAATGGTAGCCGTAATAATAATCACACTCAAGGTTCTCACAATCCCCTGGCGATCCATCCAGGATGCGATCAATCCAGGGATGATATATCCGATGGTGTAAAAATCAAAGCCCATGGACTGGAACTCAACCGCCAGATAATTTCTGGAGATATAGCCGAAGAAAAACCCCAGCAGGAGTGACAGCACCAGGCGACGTTTGCCATAGATGAGCAGGAATTGGGATAAACCCTGAACAATCAGGAAAACCAGGATGGAGATGGCGAAAGTAGCAATCACGCGCAGGGGATCATGGAGATACATGGCAATATATCCAGGTACGATGATACCACCAGCGGTTACACCCAACCACTCCGTGAGCCAGAGACTCAGGATGATGCCCAATCCGATGGCAATTTCAATCATTTGTGAACCCGATATTTTTTTAATTCGTCAAGTATTTGAAAGCCGCTCCCCACAATATTTCCGATTCCAAAAATCAGCGTATTGCCTTTTTGGGATAATAATTTTTTTGCGAAAAGGGCTGCACTTTCGCTTTCTGAGAACTGTTCAACCTGGCCCTTGATCTTCGAAAAATAGGGCTTTTCAAAGCGTTCCATTTTATCACCACGGATAAACAGTGAGTCTGGCTTGATATCCTGGATAATCAATTCCAATAGCTGTGAAGTCCGACTCACCCGGTCAGACCGCGTATTTAAAAAAGCACAAATATTTTCGTGGTCCAGACTGGGATGCTGCCTGATCATATTCCAAATGGTTTTGGTAGACTGAGGATCGTTGGCAGCAAAGGCATTGACCAGGGAAAACTGGCGACCCTCCATTTCAAGGGTCCAGATACGCAAAGCGCCCGGGTCGGGTTGTGCTTTACGCATCCCATCCAGGGCTTGTTCTCGGGGAATACCCAGGGATTCACAGACAGCCAGGGAGAGGGCCACATTCTCGGGATGTTCGATATGATTAAAGCCCAGCATGTCCTCATGACTGACGCCCCCATCGGTGACGGCATTCACTTCAGTCCCCCGCTTGGCGGCTACTTTTTTAAATATATCCAGCTTGTCCTGTTCAGCCGTAAAAAGATGTCCTTTGAAAGGGATGGTGTTGGAGAGTGACATGGCAATATCCTGGAGACGGTGTCCCATTTCTTCAATATGGTCCAGACGGGCGTTGGTAATGACACTGTGGGTCGATTTAACCATTTGCTGCTCGGTGATCCACTGATACTGAGGTTGCACGGCCATACATTCCAGAACCACGGCCTGGGGTCGAAAGCGGCTGAAGTAGCGTAAAAACCTGACCTGCTCGCCAATACTGGCCTTCTGGAGCCGATGAATTTTGCGGTCTTTGCCTTCCAGATCCAGGATACGGGGATCGGAACCGGTGGTCTTGCCCAAAACAGAGTAGTCAGCCTCTCGTAGCCCGGCACTGATGAGTCTGGTTA